>NZ_JACJOT010000006.1:0-322558 GCF_014695715.1 Microcoleus sp. FACHB-68 | reverse complement strand
TTTAACAGCTAACTAAACCCAATATAAAATATAAAAGAGAATTTTCTATAATTTATATTACTTTAAACAGAATTTTATTTTAACAAGAGCGATTAAACCGGCCTCTTATTTCAAAGCTGCCACGACTTTAAACTGCTGAAGTGCCGGCGAAACAGATACAGCAATTTTCACTTGTGTTCAATCTAAAATTTCAAATTCTAATAACTCATTCAGAATCACCCTTTAGGGTATTGACACTCAGCAGATCGCTCCTTTTGGAGGGGGTTTGGGGGACGCAACCGTCCACGGCAGTTATGGGGATGGCACAGCACATAGGATACTGCCTCCCCAATGGGGGGTCTGGGGGGCTTCCCCCCAAAGTCTTTCTGACTTCCCCAATATTTCAGCTAATTGAGAACCGCCCTATCACGTATGCCGGCTAGTAAATTGATAAGACGAAATTAACGCCCAAGCGCCTGAACAGCCTGGGTGAGTTGAGGATGTGCCGGCACTAACGACCAAAAGATTTGAGTATCGCAATGAATATCACCCACATTCCCAAACGATTTCCTCCTTAGTGAAGATGCACTGCCCATTCAGTCTCCCATTCAGCAATCGAGCTGGCATAAGCGAAGAGACTCACCGAAGTAGGGAATGATAAAGTTTCTTTAGTTCATCTAAAGTTAACCACCTGTTCTGAAATGCCTCCCTAAGATAGTAAGTGAGGACTGACCGAGCATTGCGGGCCAAGCGAAGCAACCGGCTGCGGCTTTCCTCCAACACGAGTGCGCTTATCGATAGGGAGGATTAAAAACAATGGCAGAACCCAATCAGCCTGTAGCGCAGGAATACGCTTTGGATCACGATTGTAAGACGCTATCGCGTCACGTCTTGGAGCAACTCCATAGCTTCTCTTCAGACGCTCAGGATCTCAGCGCCATCATGAATCGCATAGCCCTCGCAGCTAAGCTGATTTCTCGCCGGCTCAGTCGGGCTGGGTTACTTGAAGGTGCCCTAGGATTCACTGGCGAGGTGAATGTGCAGGGAGAAACCGTCAAAAAAATGGATGTCTATGCCAATGAGGTTTTTATCTCAGTATTCAAGCAAAGCGGCCTTGTGTGTCGCTTGGCATCCGAGGAGATGGAAAAACCCTACTACATTCCAGAAAACTGCCCCATTGGACGCTATACCCTCCTCTACGACCCCATAGATGGTTCTTCCAATCTAGATATCAATCTGAATCTGGGTTCCATCTTCGCCATTCGCCAGCAAGAAGGAAACGATGAGAATGGAGAAGCCCTCGACTTGCTGCAAAACGGACGGAAGCAAATTGCCGCCGGCTACATTCTCTATGGCCCAAGCACCATGCTGGTTTATTCGATCGGCACCGGCGTTCATGCCTTCACCCTCGATCCCAGCTTAGGTGAATTCATCCTCTCCCATGAAAACATCCGCGTTCCCAAGCACGGTTCCATTTACAGCGTCAACGAAGGCAACTTCTGGCAGTGGGAGGAATCGATCCGGGACTACATCCGCTACGTCCACCGTCATGAAGGCTATACTGCCCGCTATGGCGGCGCACTGGTGGGAGACTTCCACCGCATCCTGTTTCAAGGCGGCGTGTTTTTGTATCCCGGTACAGTCAAAAAACCGGAAGGCAAACTGCGCTTGCTCTACGAAACCGCTCCCTTAGCGTTTTTAATCGAGCAAGCCGGCGGGCGGGCGAGCACCGGCACCCAAGATATCTTAGATGTGGTGGCGGAAAAAATTCATGCTCGTACCCCTCTGATCATCGGCAGTCAGGATGATGTGGAACAGGTAGAGTCGTTCATTAAAGAGCGAGCTGAAGAAAAAACACGTAAAAATCAGCATTCAGCCGTCAGTTAATTTGAGATTGGTAATCTACAATCCCAAATTCACTCATCAAAGCTTCCACAATACAACCAGTACAAATCGTCAAAATTTAACCGAGAACAACAATGACAAACAATCCTTTATTGCAGATCGGACAAGAATACGGTCAAAGTATCTGGATGGATAATTTGAGCCGCAGTATTATCGAATCTGGCGAACTGAAAGAGATGATTGAATCGCGCGGCATCATGGGGATCACCTCCAACCCAGCGATTTTTGAAAAAGCGATCGTCGGCAATGCCGCCTACGATGCGGATATCGAAGCCGGGATCAAAGCCGGTAAATCGATTCAACAGATTTATGAATCCCTGGTGTTTGAAGATATTCGCAACGCCTGCGATATCTTGCGCGGCGTCTATCACGAGTCCAACGGTTTAGATGGATACGTGAGTATTGAAGTGCCGCCCAACATGGCCCACAATAGCGAACAGACACTGGAAGCAGCCAACAGCTATTACGAAGCCATCGGTCGGGAAAACGTGATGATTAAAATCCCTGGCACACCCGAAGGCTTAAAAGCCGTGGAAAAAGTCATAGCCGCCGGCATCAACGTTAACGTGACCTTACTGTTCTCCGTTGACAGTTATGTAGAGAGTGCCTGGGCCTATATTCGCGGGTTAGAAGATCGCCTTGCTGCCGGCCAAGACATTTCTAACGTCGCATCCGTTGCCAGTTTCTTCATCAGCCGCATTGATATCAATGTCGATGCCCGTCTGGACAAGCTGATCGCAGCCGCAAGTGACGAAGCCGAGAAAGAGCGGTTACGCCAAATGAAAGGCAAATTTGCCATCGCCAATGCCAAGCTCGCTTACCAGAAATACAAAGAGATCATCAAAACTGATCGCTGGAAAGCCTTGGCAGCCAAAGGCGCAAAAGTGCAGCGGCTGTTGTGGGCTTCCACCGGCACCAAAGACCCCAGTTACAGCGATGTCCTCTACGTCGATGAACTCGTCGGCCCTGACACCGTTAACACCATGCCGCCGGCAACCATTGAAGCCTGTGCGGATCACTGCGACGCCGCCAGCCGCATCGAAACCGATGTGGAAGGGGCTTATAAGCTGGCAGAAGAACTGCCGAAGTTGGGGATCAATCTTGATGAAGTCATGACAGAACTTCTAGTAGAAGGGATCGATAAATTCGTTACGCCCTTCCAGTCCCTGACAAAATCCCTGCAAGACAAAGTGGACAAGTTAGCGCCGGTGTAAGTGAGAGGAACGGTAGGGAATTGGGCAAGAGGAGTTTAGGCAGTGGCGAGTCTGCTGCCCTTCATCCATCCTCGATTTCCAATTCCCAAACCCAATTCTCTCCCTTAATTCGCGATGCCCTAGGAAGTATCCTGCCGGCTGGCTGGAGGGGGCAAAAATAACAGAAGAAGTTCGGGCTGAAATCAAGACTGAGTATCAGGGGCCAATCAATTCTCAAACTCAGCAACTTGAAGAGATGACGGCAAAAGATCAAACCGTTCCGCATCAGCTTGAAGAGATGACGGCAAAATATGAAGCTGTATTAGCAAGACTGGAAGTCATAGAACGAGGAAGGTAGATGGTAGCAGTATTAGAAAATCCCCTGCGCGTAGGATTGACTCAAGAACGAACCCCGGAACCTTTAATTTTGGTTATTTTCGGGGCGTCGGGAGACTTGACTCAACGTAAACTCGTGCCGGCAATTTATCACCTAAAACGCGAGAGACGACTGCCGTCGGAAATGACCATTGTGGGCGTTGCACGGCGCGATTGGAGCCACGACTACTTCCGAGAGCAAATGCGCGAAGGCGTCGAACAGTTTTCCGATGGCATTGGCTCTGAGGCTCTGTGGCAAGATTTCTCCGAAGGTTTGTATTACTGTTCCGGTGACATCGACAACCCGGAAAGCTACCAAAAACTCAAAGCTTTTTTAAGCGAACTGGACGGCAAACGGGGGACGCGCGGCAACCGAGTGTTCTACCTCTCGGTTTCCCCCAAATTCTTCCCAGAAGCCATTCGCCAGCTAGGGACTTCGGGGATGCTGGCAGATGCGACGAAAACCCGCTTGGTGATTGAAAAACCTTTTGGGCGGGACTTGGGTTCAGCTCAGTCTCTCAACCGGGTGGTGCAACAAGTCTGCAAAGAAAATCAGATTTACCGCATCGACCACTATTTGGGTAAAGAAACCGTCCAAAACCTTTTGGTGTTTCGGTTTGCCAATGCCATCTTTGAACCGTTGTGGAACCGGCAATTTGTCGATCACGTTCAGATTACCGTCGCAGAAACCGTAGGGGTAGAAGATCGAGCCGGCTACTACGAAACCTCTGGGGCGTTGCGCGACATGGTGCAAAATCACCTGATGCAACTGTTCTGCCTGACGGCGATGGAAGCGCCCAACTCCCTAAGCGCCGACAGTATCCGCACAGAAAAAATGAAAGTGCTCCAGGCAACTCACTTAGCGGATCTCCGCAACCTGGAAGCCGCAGCGGTTCGAGGGCAATACTCAGCCGGCTGGATGAAAGGCGAACCCGTACCGGGATATCGGGAAGAACCGGGCGTCAACCCCAACTCGATCACCCCCACTTATGTCGCTATGAAGTTGCAGGTGGATAACTGGCGCTGGCAAGGTGTGCCTTTCTATCTGCGAACCGGCAAACGCTTACCGAAAAAAGTTACGGAAATTGCGATTCAGTTCCGCGAAGTGCCATTTTTAATCTTTCAGTCAGCCGCCCAACAGGCAAGCCCGAATGTACTGACGATGCGAATTCAGCCGAATGAGGGCATTTCCTTGCGTTTTGAAGTGAAGACGCCAGGAACAGATTTGCGGACGCGATCGGTAGATATGGATTTTAGCTACGGTTCAACGTTTGGCAAAACTTCAGGCGATGCTTATGACCGGCTGCTGATCGATTGTATGTTAGGCGATCAAACACTGTTCACCCGTGGCGATGAAGTGGAAGAAGCTTGGCGAGTCGTCAGTCCCGCACTCACCGCCTGGGAATCGCCCACTGATCCCGCCACGATTCCCCAGTACGAGGCGGGCACCTGGGAGCCAACAGAAGCCGAACAGATGATGGAACGCGATGGCCGGCGGTGGCGCAGACTGTAGTGTGAATGGCTAATCGCTAATGGCGTTTTCTGCGGGGTTGGCGGTTGGTGATTAATCGTATCGAGAGCTACAAACAATTGCCCAACCGCCACTCAACAATGAAGAACAAGCAATTGGTAATCAGTCAATCGCAAATAACAGAACACTTTTGACAAAGGACAAGTGACAAATGACAACACAAACGGCTCCAATTCTTTCCCTACAGCCGCCTAAAGATGTTTCCATTAGTGAAATCGAGGCGGAACTCAGTAAAATTTGGCAAGCTTTTAATGCCGTTGGCGATGATGGAAATGTGCCGGCGGCGACGCGGGCCACTACATTTAGCTTGCTGGTTTACGAACCCGAAGAAACCCAACAATTACTAGCCGTCTTAGGCTTTTACACCGGCCCAGTTGATGGCATCGGTGGCCCTCGCATGGAAGCAGCGCTTAAGCAAGCCCAGCAAACTTATGGGCTGTCGGTGACGGGCAAACCAAACGAACAAACACTAGATAAACTGCGAGAAGCTTGGCTCAAACAACGTGGGGCAGACTCAAACGGAGATGGCAGTAACAGGAGAGCCACTGCCTTGGATGCGAGAAGCGCGGTAGCCGATGAGATCGCCTCTCGCAACCCTTGTCGCATTATTGCGCTGTGCCCAGTATCTGGGGAAGATGAAGGTGTAAGCGCTCAAGTTTCCGCCTATTGCCCCATCCAAAAACACAGTCAAAGCACGCTGGTGTGCTGCGAATACATCACCCTAAAAGGCACCGTAGAAGCTTTGGAACGGGTGGGGGGGATGATTTCAGCGCTTTTAATCGGAGAACTGCCCAAGTTCCTGTGGTGGAAAGCCGCGCCGGATCTCAATAATCACGGTCTGTTCAAGCGGCTAGCAGAACTGTCTAACTGTGTGATTGTTGA
Organism: Microcoleus sp. FACHB-68; assembly: GCF_014695715.1. Lineage (NCBI taxonomy): Bacteria > Bacillati > Cyanobacteriota > Cyanophyceae > Oscillatoriales > Microcoleaceae > Microcoleus > Microcoleus sp. FACHB-68. The sequence goes on along the minus strand of NZ_JACJOT010000006.1, from coordinate 316,693 downwards.
CTCTTGCCAGTTTACCGCTCCCGAAGCAGACTTACTACAGGTGCAACACCTTCTAGAGTCAGGCATTCCCGTTGCTGATTTGAACTGGCGACGGCTGGCTGCTTGGCAAGAGTTGACGGCTGAGGCGTTCGATCCACCCGAACGTCGTGCTGCCCTTCAGGAAGTTAATCGCGTCACGATTGATTACGAAAAAGGCAACCCCGATCAAGCGCTGATGTTCTTGGGTTGGCTAGGTAGCCGGCTACATTGGCAACCGATTTCTTATGAAAAAGAAGGCGGAGATTATGACATCAAGCGCATTAAATTCTTAACCCAAGATCAGCGAGAGGTGGAAGCTGAATTGGCGGGAATTCCGACGGCAGACTGGGGAGATATTCCCGGTGATTTAATCGGTTTGCGCTTGACTTCTACCAATGCAGATGCTGACTGCTGCACGGTGCTGTGCTCTGAAACAACGGGTTGTATGCGGATGGAAGCCGGTGGCGGTGCCCAGTCTTGCCGCATTCAGCAAGTTGCACCGATGAGCGATCAAAAGGCTGAGTATTTGCTCAGTCAGCAGTTGCAACGTTGGGGACGCGAGATGCTTTATGAAGAAAGTCTGGCAGTCACGGCGGAGATTATCAGGTTAGTTGAGGGCGTTGAGGGCTAATTGTTCATTGTTCATTGTTCATTAGCGTCAAACTTTTGAACAGTGAACCGTGAAGCGGAAACAACTATGGCTTTAGTCATTGCCGGCGAACGCAGTGGGGTAGGCAAAACAACCGTAACGCTTGCCCTACTGGCGTCTTTAAGGCGTCGGGGTTTTAATGTTCAATCGTTTAAAGTTGGCCCGGATTATATCGATCCGATGTTTCACCAATATGTCACGGGCCGGCCTTGTCGCAATTTAGATGCGGTGCTGACTTCTGAAGCCTATGTGCAGGAGTGTTTTGCCCAGCACACCCAAGCGGTAGAATTTGCCCTGGTAGAAGGGGTAATGGGCTTATTTGATGGGGTGAAAAGCCTTGGCAAAGCCGAAGCAATGCCCCATGCCCCATTCCCAATGCCCAAAAATGACTTTGCCAGTACCGCCCACATTGCCAGACTGCTGCAACTGCCGGTGTTGCTAGTGATTGATTGCAGCCGGCTATCTGGTTCTGTAGCTGCGATCGCTCATGGTTATCGTTCACTTGATCCCCGCTTGCAATTTGCCGGCATCGTGCTCAACCGCGTCGGTAGCGATCGCCACTTGCAACTACTAGAAGAGGCGATCGAACCCCTGCAATTACCGATTCTGGGCGTACTGCGCCGGCAAGATAATATTACCCTTCCCGACCGGCATCTGGGCTTAGTGCCGGCAGATGAACTGACAGATTTAGATGCTGTACTTGACAAACTTGCACATATTGGTAACGACTGCTTTAATTGGGAACACTTGTTGCCCTTATTAGAAAAATCAACCACAGACACACACAGAAACACCCCAGAAAAACATCTGCGTTTATCTGCGTTTATCTGCGGTTCAAAATCAAAAATCCGATTAGGTATCGCATACGATCACGCCTTCAATTTCTACTATCAAGATAATTTAGATATCCTCGAATCTTTAGGTGCCGAATTAGTATTTTGGAGTCCCTTAAAAGACAGCTTGCCGGCAGACATACAAGGATTGTATTTTGGGGGCGGGTTTCCAGAAGTCTTTGCTGAAGAATTAAGTCAAAATTCCCAAGTATTGCCGGCAGTTAAACAAGCAATTACAGCAGGAATGCCGGTTTATGCAGAGTGCGGCGGACTAATGTATTTATGCGAAAAAATTGTTGATTTTGAGGGGCATTCTTGGCAGATGGTGGGAGCGCTGCCGGCAAGGGCGGTGATGGGGAAGCGTTTAACATTAGGATACCGACAAGCAACTGCCTTGCAAAATACAGCGCTACTGGCTGCCGGTGAGACTGTTTATGGGCATGAATTCCACCGTTCAGAACTCACCCTTTTAGGAAAAGAGGGGGAGGCGAGTATTCTTGATATGCCAACACCGCTCTATCAGGCTGTTGGCATCTCTCCTCAGCTTTCGGCTAGCGCAGGAGTAATGGAAGGCTGGATATCCCATCAATTACACGCTTCTTATATTCATCTGCATTGGGGCGCTTTTCCAGAGATGCCGGTGCGATTTTTACAACATTGTTTACAGTTCAATCCTCTTTCAAATTCGGTCGATAAAATTTAACTTTTCTCTCAAGCAAAGCGTTATTATTGAGGTGCTATAGGCATGGTTAGTGATGCAGCGTTAACGTTATAGATTGAGCTATGAATGAAACGTATCTAGCAGATTTCAATGCGTGGATTGACCAAACAGCCCAGCTATTGCGGGATCGTCACTGGCATGAAATTGACGTAGAGCATCTAATTGAGGAGATTGAGGGCTTGGGCAAAAGTGAACGGAGGGCGATTATCAGTCAATTAACTCGCCTTTTACTACATTTGCTCAAGTGGCAATATCAACCTCAGCGTCGTTCGGATAGTTGGCTAGATTCTATAACTGATGCTCGGACTCAAATTGAATTATCAATTGAAGATAGTCCCAGTCTCAAAGATTATCCCGCAGAGCAACTTGAAGAGAGTTACCAACGCGCGCGTCGCCAAGCAGCTAAACAAACGACTCTAAATATTTCAGTGTTTCCAGAAGAGTGTCCCTATTCTTGGAGTCTAGTCTTAGATGAAGACTGGCTACCAGAAGACTAAAATCTCAATGTAACTCATATCAAATCCGATTATGACAGGCTCCCTACAAGCTTACTAAATCTGCTTTTAGCAAAGGTTTCCGTATCGAGGACAGGAGTTTTACTAAAGTGGATTTGGTACGAATGGAATCAATCAAGGGGACAGTGTGTCTCAAAGGAACTTTATTGAAGCAATTTTTGGAATCACCGCTTACAGCAACACGAACGACGTAGAGCGTTTTTCATTGAAGAGTTTTTGCGACACAACCAATTTGGCGTTTTATGCCGAATCATTCTGCATATCCACCCACTATGGGATCTTAGGCGGAAACTTTCTGTCCATTAATAATTGTGCTGTAAGCCAGCTTTTCTTCGCGCACAATTTAGAAATGCCTTATATTATTGTACATGGCTATGTGAGCACGTCACCAAATGGAATGGAAAGCTCTAGAACCTTTACAGCTACTAACGTGCGGACGCAGGCTGGATGTAGCAGGATTTGTCCTTGGCGATTGCTTTGAGATAATTTTACGAAACATCTCAGAGGTTTATTTGAGTGCTGCATGGACACGTGTATCAGAATGCCTGAAACGAAATCAAATTGTTGCTAACGATTTAAGTTGGGGCTGGATGCACTCTGGAGAGACAAGCGTTCCTAACTCAGATTGCACGCCCTCAATCCGCATCGTTACCCCGACAGATTTTACGGGATGGACAAGTTGTGAATTGTCGGATATCTGGCGAACAGGAGAATGTGACCGCCTTGATGCAGAGTTGAAGGATGGTACTCCATCAATCCGTTGCACAGCCACATGGCGCTCACTTAAATGGAGCATTGCGCCGGAAGACTATCAATTGGCGTTGAAACTTATTGCAGTCAACTGCACAGAAGAAGTCTCAGATTGGGACCCCAGATATGTGTTGCAGAACATCAATGAACCAATTGAACTCTGGCGTCAGATAGGCAAAGCCCTACAAGACAATAATCAGCAGCAGATTGACACGTTGTTAGAAGAAGCCAAGTATTCATATACATCTTTGGGATACCGGATTCTTCTGCGAGGATATAAGACGTACCTTGACAGCGGCATTCACGAAGGTGAAGTCAGTTTGCCGGAGTTGACGTAACAATAGAGATTATAATGCGCCGCATTGCAGCACAATCAGTCATTACACCCGACCGCTTACAGACTTATAGGTAGTTTATTATAACCGGATTTGGTATCAGATACCGATATCGGCAACTATGAGCTAGCTCAAAGTCAGAAGCGGAAATTTTTGCCATTGTAGTGAATAGCACCGGCTCCAACAAGGTGAACGCTATGAGCAACGCGACTTTGAATTTCCAAACAGCATCGGGTCATCAAATACTGGCAGCCGCCGGCAAAACGATTTTACGGCCTGGTGGGCGCACTGCCACAGAACAATTATTTCAATGGGCTAATTTTCAGCCTGGAGAAACAGTGCTAGAGTTAGCGTCTAGTTTTGGCTACAGTGCGATCGCCCTGGCTCAGCGTTTTGGCGTGCGGGTTGTCGGTGTTGAAAAAAATCCAGAAAGTGTAGAACGTGCCCGTGCTAATGTTCAGGCTGCCGGCTTAGAAGGGCAAGTCGAAATTATTGAGGGAAATATTTTTCATTTAGATACCATTTCTGAGCAGTTTGATTGGGTTTTTGCAGAAGCAATTCTATCCATGCAATCTGCACCGGGAAAAGCTAAAATCTTGAAAGAAATTCAGAGCCGGCTTAAACCAGGTGGCAAGTTTCTCTCTCACGAAATGGTCGCCAAAACTCGTGAAGCAGAAATTCATCAAGATTTAGCACAAATTGTGCGAAGCAATACGACACCGCTATCTGAAACGAACTGGAAAGCAGCTTTTACAGCAGCCGGCTTGCAAGTTCAGCAGCAAAAAACCGGGACGCTGGCATTGTTAGATTTGCGGCAAGTCATTCAAGATGAAGGCTTGTTGAGTACGGCTAAAATTTTGTGGAATGTGTTAACTCACCCTCAGATCCGGCAGCGAGTGCTGGCAATGCGCGGCGTGTTTAAGAAATATCAGCAGGATTTGGGATACATCATTCAGTGTGCAATTGCTGAGTAAGCTTGCCCATTTGAGAAATAAAAATCAGTACCTTTGCATTCGCTACAATTAAAGAGGTTAAAAGACCATGACAACTCCAACTGTAACCGGCTCATCTTCAATCATTCGACTGCAAGAGCAAATCGAATACCCTCATGCCGGCGTCCTCAGCAAAGTGCTGGTGAAAGATAAAAATTGTCAATACACCCTATTTTGCCTAGCTGCCGGCACCGATATTTCAGAACATTCTTCGGCTCGGAATGCAACCGTCAATGTCATTGAAGGGCGAGGAATTCTGAATTTAGAAGGGAAAGATATTAACCTTGAGCCGGGCGTTTTTATCTTTATGCCGGCTCATGCGCTCCATGCCTTAAAAGCCGAAGAAGATTTAGCTTTCCTGCTCACCCTTTCTGAAGCGACTTAATCAATACTTGAGGAAACTCTTTTGTAAATTTGGGATTTTAAATCAAACTCTCAAATTTATGAGCTACCTCATAGTCAGCAACTCATTTGGCAAAGTAAACTCAGTTTGTTGTTTTGAAGTACGAAGTGATGCAAGAAGTATTTACCCAACATCTCAATTTATCTGCTGCTGAGTTAGAAGAAGTGCTTTCACTCAGTTTGACGGATCTTCTCAACTCAGTGCAAATTAAGGACGCATTAAACAGCTTAGATGTTCAAACACTCAGAGAAACGTTGCCAACCGCAGCCAGTGTATTAGCTGAAAGACTTCCTCCTTTTTATAATTGGTTAAAAAATGAGTTAGGAGTTCAGCGCGTTCCAGACAGTCCAGCTCACACAACTAAATGGGTAATTGGGTTTGTTAATAACCAAGAAAGCTTAACTCGTTTAGTTGAATTGCATCGTCCCGTTCCGAGGCCGGCATTAGAACGTTCGGTTGCTCCTTTAGTGGCGGCATTTGATGGCGTAGAAGACGAGCAAATTCGGCAAAAATGGCAAAAGGCGATCGCAGCACTTTGCTTACCTCTCGTTGTTGCCGCTCGTGAAGAGGAGCGATCTCGCCTTGTAAAAGCGTAACAATATCCAGACTTACGCATCCTCATCACCCTTCAAGCTGCGAAGTTATACCAATGATGGTTGGGTACTGACTGAACAGTACCCCCCTCTTTAGATAGAAGTCGCCTTTCCCTCCAAATACTATCCTTAGTAAGTCAAGGTTCAATCTACTTTCAAGAATCAATTTGACAGCTCTTGTTAGGAGAAATTAGAAATGATTCGTCTACTTGTCAATGTTTTAGAGTGGATTCTGAACACTTTTTATCGCAATCGCCGTTATCCTCGCTTCTTTGTTTTAGAAACGGTGGCGCGGGTTCCCTACTTTGCCTATACTTCAGTGCTTCACCTTTACGAAACGATGGGGTGGTGGCGTAAGGCAGACTGGCTAAAAATTCACTTTGCTGAGTCTTGGAACGAGCTACACCACCTGCTAATTAGTGAAGAATTGGGAGGTAACAAATACTGGATTGATCGCTTTATTGCCCATGCCGGCGCTTTGGTTTACTACTGGATTGTCGTTTCTGTGTACATCCTTTCACCCCGTTCTGCTTATCACTTTATGCAGCTGGTGGAAGAACACGCTTACCATACTTATGATGAGCTTCTCAAAGAGCATGGGGACGAACTAAAAACTCAGGCTCCACCCCAAATTGCCCTCAGTTATTACAGAAATGGCGACCTCTATATGTTTGATGAATTCCAAACAACGCGCCCGCCAGAGGAACGCCGCCCGCATATTGAGACACTCTATGACGTGTTTGTTGCCATTCGAGATGATGAAATGGAACACGTGAAAACAATGGTTGCGTGCCAAAAAGATGATGCCAGAGCGAGCTTTAAGAGTCCGCACAGTCCTGATAAAGTGGCACTACCTGAAGCGAGCAAAGCCGGCATTGAAAGCAATGAAGAAAGTTTAGAGGAAGAAGCGGTTGAAAAAGAGCCGGTAGAAATGCAGTAGTGCTCTTTTTTATCAAGCGCTCTAACGTTACGCAGCTAAAATTGATTCGTCATCACTCAACCGGCAGACGATTGAAATTCTCTCTCACGAACAGAAGCCGAATCAAGTCATTGGCAACATTCTCCACTGTCTGCGCTACGGTTGTCGATTGGGATGGTTTATTGATCCTGATGACTTTAGTATTTTAGTATTCCTCCCAAACCAACAGCCAGAATTGTTACAAGGAGGAGATCGCTTGCCGGTGCTAGAAGAAATTAACTTGGAGCTAACAGCAGAGCAAGTGTTTGGATGGCTTAAAATGGGAAGTTAGACTATTTAAAGATTATCTGAGCCGGCAATTTTTTACTGTCAATCCTTAAGTTCTTTACCGGCAGCGATTTCTTCTAATGCTTTCATATCCAAAATTGTAATTTTCCCGCCGCGACTGTAAGCCACAACTGATTTAATAGTTTTAATCAGGCGCAGGCATTCTTCATAAGTAATTCCGATACTGCGAGCGATTTGATAGTAAGAAAGCTTAGATTTTAAAACAAAGCCGGCTGCCGTTTGCTCCGTGCCATCTTGTGAGGCAGAATATAAAATTAACCGCGCTAACCGTACAATTGCGCGTTCTGACACTAATCCATGTACGGTGTCGTGAAGCTGCTGGATTCTTTGATTAAATACCATCAGCATTCGCAAGGCAATCTCTGGTTTTTGCTGAATGGCTTCGAGTAAAGCATCTCGATCTACAGTAAGAATTTCGCTATCAGATTCGGCGGTAACGGTTGCCGGCGCAATGCCATTGCCTAAGAGTGCCGGTGCGGCAAAAATTTCCCCAGTTAATAAGGTGCGGAGAATCGTTTCTTTACCGGCAGCCGAGGTTTTGGTGACGCGAAGGGAACCCTTGAAGAGTGCATAAAGCTTCGCCGGCAAGCGATCCCCTTCTTGCATGACAATTTCCCCCGGCTGAAATTGCTTCACTTGGCTATAAGCCTGCAACCGTTCTAATTCTGGGGATTCTAAATCTGAAAAAATCAGAATTTGTGCGAGTTGTTCAATGGTAGCTTTCATATTTTTTTCATAGTTTCTGCTTAATTAAACTCTCCCCATCTCTCTTGAAGCGGGGAGTACATCCCAACAGCTCATCTCTCATTTGATATCCGTTTAAGACTCAAAATCTTCCGCCTAGGGTATTGTATATATCTAAAGATAGATGTAAAATGACTGATATCCGAAGGGGAGTAGCTGCCGGCACACAAAAAAGTCGGCCCATCTAAATCAACATACTGGCAAATTGCCTGGTTTAGATGACAAGTTTTTGAAATTAAACGTCAAATACTTGGGAGCGAGACCTTCACTGAGTTCACATCGTTAGTGAGCTTGGTGAAGTCTTAATTGCTTCCATCAAGCTCACTCATTCAATAGAGAAATTGAGAGGAGCTTGAAAGCGTGTTAACAGCGTTTACTGCCGGCTTATTATTAATTACGGTTTCAGAATTAGGCGATAAAACATTTTTTATTGCCGTCATTTTATCCATGCGCCACTCGCGCCGGCTCGTATTTACCGGCGTCACAGCAGCCTTGGCAGCGATGACGGTGCTATCTGTACTCATCGGACAAGCGGCATCCTTACTCCCCCAAATTTATATCACTTGGGCAGAAATTTTATTATTTATCGGGTTTGGGATCAAGCTGCTGTATGAAGCCAGTCAGATGCCGGCAAAAGCTGAGTGTGCTGAAGCCGAAGAAGCCGCCGCCGTTGTCGAGCAAGCCGAGTTGAACTTATCAGCGACTCCCTTAAAAAATAGCGCCACTTCCGCTTTTTCGTTGAACTCACCCCAAATGGCAATTGTCTTTCAATCCTTTCTGATGACATTTTTAGCCGAATGGGGAGATCGTACCCAATTTGCCACCATTACCTTAGCCGCCTCCAATAATGCAGCCGGTGTTACTCTCGGTGCTATTTTGGGACACAGTATTTGCGCCGCGATTGCAGTTTTGGGGGGACGCATGATCGCTTGTCGCATCTCTGAGCGGATCATGACAGCGATCGGAGGCGCACTGTTTCTAATTTTTGGTGTACTCGCCTTCTTAGAAGGCGTTGTGAAATCGTAAAAAATCAAGCACAGACACGAAAATGCTTGACAAAAGTTGTTGCTAAAATTCCAGATGGGAAAATTTTAACCGCAGAGGAAAACATGAATAATTTGTGTTCCTCTGCAGAAGACTACTCTTGAGGCGCGTTACTGGGCAAACTCTCAGTCGGGGTTGCAGCCGGCGTTGGAGTCGGTGCCGGCGCTGCGGCTGCTAGTTGCTGAATTTGATCTTTATACTTTGCCGGCGCTAAAGTCGTCGCCTTTGAGAATAGAGACGTTGCCTCGCCAGATTTGCCTTGTCGTTTGAGTACAATTGCCTTGCCTAGCACGGGGCGAAAATCGTCAGGCTTATTTTTCGTGAGTTCATCGTAAATCGCCAGGGCTTCCGCATAACGTTTTTCCTCGGCGTATACCTGCCCTAAAATTAGTTGCACCGAAAGCACATCAATACTGCCGGGGGCAACCTGATTCGCTTGAGGAGCGCCTTTGAGCGTATCTTGCAGCAACCCAATTGCCGCTTCTGGGCGGTTTTGTTGCAGCAGCAAACTCACTAATCCTTGCAGCGCCTCAACATTTCCGGGCTTACTTGTCAGAATTGAGCGATAAGATTGGGCAGCACCTTCGCGATCTCCAATTTGTTGCTTCGCTTGAGCGAGGAGCACGCCATAAAGTGGCTCTTCAGGATTTGACTTCGACAGTTGTTCGAGGGGGACGATTGCCCCTTTAATATCACCCAACTCTAGCCGAGTCCGTAATAGCCCTTCCAGCGCTGCCTTATTTCCCGGTTCACGCTGCAAAACAAGTTCATAACCCCGCGCCTGCGCTTCCAAGTCTACCTGCTTAGAAGGCTGCTGCGCCGCCTGCTGGGTGGTTGCCGGCGTTGCTTCAGGAGGCACTTGATTTGCCTTAAGAACATCACTTAAAAGGGGAAGGATGGAAAACCCCACAAAGGCGATGAGTGCCAACACCATCACCACTCGAACAATCAAGCGACTGCGTTTTTGGGACACAAAACTGCTTTGAACTCTACAGAGATTATCGAGCAAGAAGGGATAGTCCAGTGCTGTGATCGCTCTCAACGCTCCATTGCCGGTTAAATATCCCCACTTCCCCCCTAGATTAACATGGCGAGGCAAAAACGCCTCGGTGCTTGTCACAAAGAAGCCGGCAACTCCTTTCCAGAAGTGCCGGCTGCTTTGTTACCGTTCAAGGATGCAAACTAGATGTTTTAAACTTAGGCTTCTCCAGTGATAGACAGCCCATCCACCCATATTCTGGGGCACACGCCGCCAGGAGTCAGTTCTGCATCTGGTTCGACAAAAATAATCGACTGGAGGACTTCGCGAAAGTCACCGGCAACCGTTGCAGATTCAATGCTCGTCAATTTGCCGTTATTCACCATCCAACCATCAAACGGCAGAGAAAACGAACCCTGTAACGATTTAACGCCGGCATGAAGTGCCTGCAGATCATCGATGAAAATCACATTGTCTGCATTCGCAAGGCTATATTCCTGCTCAGCTTTCGCACCTTGAAGGACATGATAAAAGTGCGAACTGACCATAACTTTAGAGCCAATATTTGCATGACCCGTAGGCTGAGCGTTGAGCCTTTTTGCGGTGCCGGCACTGTGAAGAAAGTTGGTTAAAGTACCATTTTCAATTATCGAAATCCGACGAGTCGGCGTGCCTTCACCATCAAAGGTTTCCGCTCCAATATTCGCTGGATGTAGTGCGTCATCGTAAACCGAAAGCAAAGGAGAAGCAATATTTGTTCCCAAAGATTCAGGCGTCGATAAACTTTGCTTATCCAGAATACTTTGAGCATTGTACAAGTTAGAAAATGCCCCTAACAAGCTCAAGAATGCTTCCGCAGAGAAAACAACGGTATATTTACCAGTCTTGACTTTTTCATAGTTCAAGTGACTGATCGTTTTCTCAGCCGCTTCTTTCAAGCAACCTTCAATATCGAGCTGTTCCAAACTACGGCTGAGTTTAAACGCGCCGGCACTGCGGGGTTTTTTCCCTTCCTGTTCAGTTTTGCTGTAAAGATAGATAGAAGCAATCGAGCGGGATTCATTCCTTGTCGCGCCGGCACTGTTGAGATAAAACCTGTCAATCTCTCGTTGAGCCAAACCATTGTAAGGCACCCCTTCAATAGCCGGATGCGCCGCTAACAGTTCCTTTTCCGCTTCTATCAGACTTTCTATCAACTGAGAAACTGGCGCTTGGGTTGCCTTCTCATCCGATGACTTTTCGAGGGGCACAGTCGCTTCTGGGCTAAAATCAGGAGCATTATCCTTGACCCCAAAAAAACTTGCCTCATAAGCCGTTTCCAAGGCTAATTTCAGGCCATTTGGATCAACATCAGTTGTGCTGGTGACACCCACTGTATTGTCATCATTCCAAACACGAACCGTCACACCAGAGCGATTAGAAGCCTTAACTTGTTTCGGCGCTCCTCTATCGACTTGAACGCTCGTTTCATCAACACTCGATCCATAAATATCGAATTTTTTGATGCCGAGTTTCTCAGCATTTTCCTTGGCGTGATTAGCAATTTCGGTGATATTCGGCATAGTCACTTGTTGAGTTTAAAACAGGGCAATTTAACCACAGATAAACGCAGATATTTTTGAGATTCATCTGCATTTATATCAACGCAACCAATCACTCAAATCTTCATCTGTGTGCATCTGTGGTTAAAAAAATCTTCTTCCGTAATCTTCGGCACAGTCACTTGTTGAATTTAAGACAGAAAAGAATTAACCGCAGATAAACACAGATATTTTTGAGATTTATCTGCATCTATTCTTCATCTGCGTGCATCTGCGGTTGAAAACAATCTTTACCGGCCACCAACAGTAATGGAATCAACCTTAATATGGGGCTGTCCAACAGTGGTGTAAATACTGCCACTAACAGAACCGCAGAAACCGGCAGCCAGACCGATATCTTGGGAACACATGGAAATTTTGTTCATAATTTCCTTAGCTTCCCCGATTAAGATGGCTCCTTTTAAAGGTTTCGTAATTTTGCCATTTTCAATCAGATAAGCTTCTTCCACAGAGAAGTTAAATTCTCCAGTTGCGCCAACACTACCGCCGCCCATCTTTTTGCAATAAATGCCTTTATCGATGGAAGAGAATAAATCTTCGTTGGTGTATTCTCCGGGGGCGATATAAGTATTTCGCATCCGGCTAGCTGCGGCAAACGTATAATTCTGCCGGCGTCCACTGCCGGTTCTGGGATGTCCAGTTAGCAAGGAACCTGAGCGATCGGCTAAGAAGTTTTTCAGCACGCCTTTTTCAATCAGCAGGGTGCGTTGCGCCGGCATTCCTTCATCGTCCATATCGATGGTGCCGAAAGCGTTTGGCGACAGTCCTTCATCCCAAGCTGTTAAACTTTCGTGGGCAATTTTTTCGCCTTTTTTATCAGCAAAAGGAGTGGTTTTGCGTTCAATTTGAGTGGTTTCTAGCAGGTGTCCACAAGCTTCGTGGAAAATCACGCCGCCAAATTGATTTGCCATGATAATCGGGTAATTTCCCGATTCCACATAATCTGCATAAAGCATGATGCCGGCGGATTCTGCAACTTCTTCGGCGGCAGCTTCAGGATTCCACTTTCTCAAAAAGTCTGCTTCGCTGGTGCTGCCGTCGCGCTTGGCAATCGATGAACGGTTGGCACCGTCAGCGCACAACAGGTTGTATCCGACAGATTGAGTCAGGCGGATGTCACGGGCAAAAGTGCCATCACTGGCAGCAACTAAAACTTCTTGCCAATCTCTGAAATAGCTGGTGCGTCGGGATTGGATATGCTTTGCTTTGCGTGTCAGCAAGGCGCTGGCATCCAGCAGCACTTCTCCCATTTCTCGGATAGGGCTACACTGAGGCAACCAAGCATCTTTCCCTTTTTTTGTAGCGTAGTCTCTGAGGAGTTCTAAATTAATTTCAGGGATGAATGCGTTGGGTGCCGGCAGTTGCAGTCCCAGGATAGAAAGACCTTTTTCTAGGGCAGATTTTAGCCCAGAAAATGAAAGATCATTGGTGCTAACGTAGCAATCGGCTTTGCCGCGAAACACTCTAACGCCAGCGCCGGTGGAAAGACGCGGCGAAATGCTGGTGATGGTATCTTCTTCTGCCAAACAGCTAATATAGTTTGCACGTTCTAAGAAGAATTCAATAAAGTCCGCACCGGCAGCGCGTCCGAGTCCTAAAAGCGTTGATAGAGGCGCTTCCCAGGTTTCATCGAAGCGATCGGGGGTTGAGGTGTATTGAAGGGTAGGTAGTTCTTTGGAAAGCAGTAATGTACTGGGATGCATGGATAGCGTCATCAGAAGAACGTCCTTCAGAGAGTAGGCTGACTTTTCTTTGGTTTGTCCAGTCTAACAAATTCCTGAAACTCCGGCTGGACAATGGTTTTTTGCAGTGGCTGCTACAGCCTTTATAACCTAGGAATTTTATTTAGCAAGTAATTTCTAGTATTCTCTTTTTTTAGTTGTTGTGTCGATTGTGGATAGGCGTAGTGAAGGTGGGGGTAATAGCGATCCCCGAACTTTGATTTTTGTGCTATGCACCAAATTCTGCCGCCAGCGAAGTCTGCCGCAAATGCTGCGATTGGTTCAACGCTGTCACTTCTAGCGCATCATTGGACTGCCGTGATGGTGGATTAAATACCATTTTCCACCCAAGAATTCAAAAATATTGGTTGCCATTGATTCTGCTTGAATTCGTCTGCCGGCACTCACTTGCAGCACTTTTTCGACTAAAACAATGTAACCAATATCATTGCGAACATCTGCTGTAATAATCTCGGTTTCGATTTCGATATAATTGGTATTTTTAAATATCAACTCCCAAGAGGCACGGATTTCTTTCCACCCCCGGATTGCGTTGCGTCCAGGGTGAATGCAAAGCGTGCCGATTCCTTGCGACCAAATCGCACTCATTGCTTCTATGTCCTTTTTTTCAAAGGCTCGATAAAATGCTCCGTTAGCGGCTAAGACTTCATTTCGTTCTTCTGTCATTTCAATTTTACAGTTTAAATGAACAATCACCGCCGGTATTCGTCGCCGCAGTCTCCGATAAGTTTATACAAATCCCGTGAGTTACGGATAACTGCATCGATTTGTGCCTCATCTTCTGCATCTAAGCTGAAGTTAAATACTCTGGCATTATCTTCTAAATGTTCTGATACACCCAGCCGTGCACCGACAATAACGCCCCCAACTGCCGGCAGGTCTAAAATAGTACGAACGGCTACATTTGCGATGCTGACTTGATGTTTATCTGCGATTTGCTTGAGCGCGTTAAGTAATTCTTGAAATAACTTCCAGCCGCCCCAATTATCTACCATATTTTTGTATTTTCTCAAACTAGCGGTTGCTAGTTCTCCGCCACGGGGTTCGGGCTTTCCGAGATATTTTTCTGACAGCAAGCCACCGCAAAGTGTGCCGTAGGTAAATAGTTTGATGTCGTGTTGCCGGCACAATTCAACCATATTCACTAAAGGCCGGAGATCTACCAAAGAAAATTGCACTTGGTTAGATACTATTTTGATGTTATTATCAAGAATTATTTTTAAATGTTCAGTGTCAAAATTTGTCAGTGCCAGATGCTTAATTTTGCCCTCTTGTTGAAGTTCCGTCATATATTTGAGGGCGGCCAGATAATTTTCGTCTTTGTATTCCCACCAGTGGAATTGCATTAAATCGAGGGATTCAACGTTCATTCTCCGCAGGGAGATATCAATATTTTCTTCAACCAGCTTTCGGGTCATTTTTCCCGGTCTGGGCACCCATTTCGTAAAAGCTTGTAAATTAGAAAGGGCATCTTTCCCACGGGTTGAAATTAGTTGCCGGCGAAACTCACCAATAAAATCCTCGGCAGGGCCATAATGGTCTGCCAAATCCCAAGTTGTGAAACCGGCATCCAGATATTTAAACATATTCTCAATAGCAGCCTGCCGGTCAATTTTTCCGTGACCCCCAGATACTTGCCACATTCCATTTAACACGCGGCAGATATTTAAATCAGGGGTAAATTGCAGCCGACTGGATTCGGGTAAATTCATTTTTAATCCTTATTTCTGTTTTATCTAACCAGTTTAACGCCAATCTTTCTCGGCTTGATCTAATACATAAGCTGAGACATCTTCTATCTGCTGTTCGCTTAAGCGATCTTTGTACGCAGACATATTATTTTTTCCGTTTGCAACGATAGATGAGATCGCTTCGATTGAATCCATCCCATTTCGCTTTAACGCTTTTTGCTTCAAATTCTTACCGCGCCTAATAATATTACCGCCATTAATATGACAGCCGGCACACTGGACGCTAAAAATTTGTTCGCCGTTCGCAATATCTGCCGCTAAAGCCGGCTGGTTAAAGGTAAGATTTAGTCCGATCACTACCAGCATTATGGCTGTTAATAACTTTTTCAATGAAATGCCCCTCAACTACATAAATAATTTCAAAGAACTAAACACAATCGTCAAGTTTAGATCTTCAATGCCCAATGCCCATACCTTTAGGTTGGCGAAGCCTTGCCCAATGCCCTATGCCCCTACCTTTAGGTTGGCGAAGCCTTGCCCATCCCTCTAAATTATTACCACAAAACGGGATTCGCTGCTTAAAATATTGACAACCCCAGAAAACGAAGCCAAGCTTGACTTGAAATCTATATTAAGCTCATCGAGATTTAGAGCGTGATTTTACGAAAGTCGCTTCGTCTATTAGCAATTTTCACCGGCATTCTTTCTCCCGCTTGGGTAACGGTTCCTGCTGGAGTGGCGCAGCAGCCGGTGCAGGAACAAATTAGCTTGCAATTCCCAAAAACATCAGATCGAGGTGCGCCGGCAAGAACGACAGGGGGAGGATCGCGAGGTTCTTCTTGTGTCGCAGAAGGGGAAACACCGCTTATTGCATTGATGCCTACACGCAATAATGTTGGCACAACCGTTGCCGCCCATCCTAGTTTATTTTGGTATATTCCTCAAACTCGCGCTCAATTAGCAGAATTTGTTTTAATTAACAGCCAAGGGGATGAAGTTTATCTGGCAACTGTTACACTTGCCGGCACGCCAGGTATTCTTAAATTTAGTTTATCGGAAACGGTGGCTTTAGAAATAGGTCAAGATTATTTATGGCAGTTTGCGATAATTTGTGATTCGCAAGATCGGGAGTCGGATGTGTTTGTTCGGGGATTATTGCAACGCAGAGAATTGAGTAGAAATTTACAAAATCAGCTCAAGTCTGCTACAGGTTTAGAACAAGCTAAGGTTTATGCAAGTGCAGGAATTTGGCATGATTCTTTGGCAATAGTTGCTGAGTTACGCAGTAATGAGCCGGCAGAGTGGGAAGAGTTTTTAAATTCTATTGGATTATCAGATATTGCTAATTCGCCTTTTTTGGAGGGGCCGGCAGTGGAAAAGTTTTCTGATCTTTAGTGTTGTTGCAAATATATTATTTTTTTAACCGCAGATGCACGCAGATAAACGCAGATGGGTTATTTGTGAGGGGTGAGGGTTTGTGGTTTTTAAGATATTTGAGATTTGTGCCAGTTTTAGCCAGGGAGTTGAGTCCCTGGCGGGTTTCAGAAGAATGAAACGTGCTGCCTGCCGGCACATCGGACTTATTAGGGCACTGCGATGTTATAGTGACGCTCACGGACGGAAGGGCCACGCACTACGATCCTGACGCGACGACTCGCCGGCATGGGGACGATTGCTTTAAATTTACCGTCTGCGCCGGCCTGAATTGCCCGATCATTGATATACAGTAAATCCATCGGATCGACTTGACCTGTAACTCGGACGGTGCGCGGCCCTAGTTTGAACACATGAAATCGGCTGAGATCGGCTAGGGGGGGTGTTCTTTGGGGAGTCGCCGGCGCTTTTCCTGGCTCGATGACGGTAAAGAAGCCGGCATTTACGAGGACTTGCGTGCCTTGAGCTTCAGCGGCAACGATGCCATCAACGGTATCAACGCCGGTTTTGCCGATGGGGCCAACATCCACCCCGAAGGAGGTTCCGCTGACTCCAGCAACACCGGCAGGGGTGCGAACTCTCACTGGCGACGCGCTGGCAGATGAACTTTCTTGCGCGATGTCATCGAGTTTACCCAGTCCCGTAACCGTATTTAGGGCGGCAACTTGGGTGGTTTCGGCTTCTCCCCTCACAGAAGTCGGTCTGGCTACAGATCGGGCGATCGAGAGTCTTACTCGTCCTGCCGGCACAGCAATTGCGGTCACTTGGTTGGGATCAATCCCCACATCTCCCGCCAGGGTTTGAATTTGGACGGTTGTTCTTTCTGCAACTTCCACAACGCCAATATAACTGTCGATCCGCAAACGCGCAGTGGAGTTTTTCCCGGTGATTAATTCATCCCCTTCCGCAGTCAGACGATCGCCCACTTGTGCCGGTCGCCCGTTAATTGTGACAGTGCCTTTAAGTTCCTCCACTCGCAACCCCCGTCCCGCAGCGGTTCCCTGCGCGATGATCGTATTGCCCGAAGTTGAATCAGCAATAATTGCCGGCTCAAGATCGAGAAAATGTGACTTGATCGGCGCGGCAACCGCGTCCGTTGCCTGTGATCGCTGTGTGGAAGATGGAGAATTGGCACCGGCATTGGCTCGTTCTGTCAGTAATGAGCCGGCAACAAGAGCAAGAAATAAGCCGGTTGAGGCGAATCTCCAAAAGCCTAAACACCGCAAAAATTGATTCATGTTTATATTTTGTGATTTGGAAGGCAAAACACTTTTAATCTTCCCATCAAGACGTGCCAGATCGGAAAGTTGACGGATTTCGTCGCATTTTCCCTTAAAGAGCCGTTACCGTAAACAAACAACGAGGAACGCAGCAAACAGGGAATCAGTCTTTTAGAAAGTCTACTTCTGTTCTGCCTTTTCCTTACTCCCTTCTCTGTTCATCCTTCATCCTTCCGGAAAGAGTACAGTTATGGCTCAAAGACGCAAACAAAACTTAATTGACAGAGAATTTAAACAGTCTTTGCGCTTATTCTTAAAATCCCCGCTGAAGCTGGGGAACCAGCGCCCCAGCCGCGCAATTGGGATCACTTTGTTGTTGGGGGTTCTGTTTTTGCCTTCGCCCGTCGTGGCAACTGCCGGCAAAGTGCCGGGGAAAATTGCTCAACTCTCACAAAACACCCCTTCTGATAGCCGTAGCGCCGCAGCGGATCGCGCCTTTGAGGAAGGATTGAAACTGTTTCAAGAAAAAACGCCGCAATCGCTGTCACAAGCAATTCAAAAGTGGAAACAGGCATTGCAGCTTTATCAAGCAATTGGAGATCGGGCCAAACAAGCCGACACGCTTTCCGGAATTGGTTCTGTTTACGGCATTTTAGGAGATAAACAGAATAGTTTAGACGCTTACAATCAAGCGCTTTCTCTTTATCAAGCGGTGGGTGATAAAGTTGCCGTTGCTGACACTCTTAATAGCATTGGTTTAACCAACGCCGATTTAGGAAAATTCAAACCGGCACTCGAATCTTATAATCAAGCACTCACCCTTTATGGGGAAGCAAAGGATGCCGGTGGAGAAGCGTATACTCTCAATAACTTGGGCGTAGTCTACGATGCTTTGAGCGAGTATCAGCAAGCCCTTGACGCCTATAACCGAGCTTTGCCACTGTGGCGAGAAGCCGGTGAAAAAGGCGTGCAAGCCACCACACTCAATAATATTGGCGTGATCTACGATGCCTTGGGCCAATCCCAGCCGGCCCTCGACGCTTACACTCAAGCCTTGGCGATTTATCGGGAAGTCAACGATAAATCTGGAATTCCCCTTACCCTTAACAACATCGGTTTAGTTTATGCCAACTCTGGTAAGTATGATCTCGCCTTGGACTACTACAACCAGGCGTTGCCTCTCTGGCAAGAAGTGGGCAACCGGCGCAGACAAGCCACTACGCTGAATAATATCGGCTTTGTCTACGCCAACACCGAGCAGTTACCGAAAGCGCTGGAATCTTACAACCAAGCCTTGCCCCTATGGCGGGAAGCCGGTGATCGTCGGGGGGAAGCAAGCACGCTGAATAATATCGGCTTTGTCTATGCCAGTTCCAGCGATCACACGCAAGCACTGAATTACTATAACCAAGCTTTGCCCCTGCGTCGGGCGCTAAGCGATCGCCCGAAGGAAGCTTTAACCCTTTACCGGCTTGCCCAGTCTCAACGTCAGTTGGGTAATCTGAATCAAGCAAAAACTGAAATTGAAGCGGCGATTGAAATTATTGAAGACTTGCGAACAAAGGTAGACAGCCAGGATTTGCGGACTTCTTTCTTTGCTTCTAAACAGGATTATTACGAATTTTACATCGACCTGTTGATGCAGTTGCATAAAACCAACCCGGATCAAGGATATGATGCGGCGGCGCTGCAAGTCAGTGAGCGGGCACGGGCGCGTTCGCTTTTGGAGATCCTGACGCAAGCCGGTGCAGAAATTCGTCAAGGCGTTGATCCGCAGCTATTAGAACGTGAAAGCAGCTTGCAGCAACAACTTGCGACACTGGAAGAACGTCGGGTACAGATGCTTGCCGGTCAACATAAAAAAGAACAGACGGGCGCAATTAACACCCAAATTTCTACCCTTTTGGCGGAATACCGGCAAGTTCAGTCAGAAATCCGAGCCAAAAGTCCCCGCTACGCCGCTCTCACCCAGCCGCAACCGCTGACGTTATCAGAAATTCAAACACAGGTGTTGGATGAAAATACGGTGCTGCTGGAATACTCGCTAGGCGCGGATCGCAGTTATTTATGGGCGGTGACACCGACTTCTATTAATAGCTATGAACTGCCTGGGCGGGAGGAAATCGAGGACGCTGCCCGGAATTTCCGAGATGCGGTGACGGTTCCGAGTATGAGAATTCGCCGGCAAAAGACGGTAGAATCGGCGGCTGCACTGAGTCAGATTATTCTCGCGCCGGTTGCCGATCAGTTGGCTGACAAACGCTTGCTAATTGTCAGTGATGGGGCTTTGCAATACATTCCTTTTGCAGCGCTGCCGGTTAATAAGAATGCCGGCGCTTCTCAAGCATCAGAATTGGTGCCGTTGGTGGTAAAGCACGAACTCGTTAACTTGCCTTCTGCCTCAACGATTGGTGTTTTACGGCGAGAAATTGCGGGACGCACTGCAGCTTCTAAGGCTTTGGCGGTGCTTGCTGATCCGGTATTTGCCAAAAATGATGAGCGCGTTAAAAATGTGTCATCAATCGAGCCGGTTAAAGGTGAGAAGCCGGCTGAAGAATTCGAGTTCAACCTGAAGCGATTACCCTTTACGAAGGAAGAAGCTGAGGAAATTTTAGCACTGGTGCCGGCTTCCCAAAAAACCAAAGCTTTCGGTTTTGCAGCAAGTCGAGATATCGCCACCAGTCCGGAACTCAGCGAATATCGCATGGTTCATTTTGCGACTCACGGCATCCTCAACAGCATGAAGCCAGAGTTATCAGGATTAGTGCTATCGATGGTGGACAAACAAGGCAAGCCGCAAGACGGTTTCCTCCGCCTATCAGAAATTTTTAACCTGAATCTGCCGGCTGAGTTGGTGGTTTTGAGTGCCTGTGAAACCGGCCTGGGTCAACAAATTCGAGGTGAAGGGTTGGTAGGCTTGACAAGAGGCTTTATGTATGCAGGGGCGGCTCGTGTTGTGGTGAGTCTGTGGAGTGTGGATGATGCGGCGACATCGGATCTAATGGTCAATTTCTATCAAGGAATGCTGAAAAAAGGTTTAGCGCCGGCTGCTGCCCTGCGGGCGGCACAGATAGAAATGTGGCAGCAACAGGAATGGGAAGCGCCGTTTTATTGGGCCGGTTTTACGGTGCAAGGGGAATGGAAATAGAGGGGGCATTGGGCATTGGGCATGGGGCATTGGGCATTGGGAAAGTGGGAGATATCTTACTTTTCTAAATAAGGCACATGGATATAGACTCAACACGCTGCTGGCTTCAAAAGTCCGCGCCGGCAGAGTGGGTTTGTGTAGATGTGATTTCAATCGCCAGGGATATTTGCTTCATTAGGAACATGAGCTTGGTTGATAAATTCATTAAGAGTAGATCAGCCAATTGGGGATTATCTTTGCTGTCAATTGTTCAATAAAGCTGTTAGCCATTTTATTGAAGAGGAGTGATTTTTATGATGAATTTACTCAAATTTTCTGGGGTGTTGGGAATGGTTGCCGGCATTGTTTCACCGGCACTTGTCACATTTGCTGCAGTGCCGGCACAGGTTGGGGGGCAATCTTCTCAAGAAATGCTGATCAGTCTCAAGTTTCCAAAAACATCTGATCGCGGTGCCCCAAGACGCACAGCCGGCGGAGGATCGCGGGGAGATGATTCTGCTTGTACAGATAGCAAAATGCCTTTAACGGCGTTGATGCCGAGTCGTAATAATGTGGGAACAACGGCTGTCGGTAATCCTTCTTTCTTTTTCTTTGTGCCTAAAACAACTGCGAAACAAGCAGAATTTGTTTTAGTGAATGATAAAGGGGAAGATGTTTATGTCAATACTTTTGCCATTGCCGATACTGCCGGTGTTGTACAAGTGAGCCTTCCTGAAACGACAGCTTTAGAAGTAGGAAAATACCATACATGGCAGTTCGCTTTAATCTGCAACGATCAAGATCGTAAAAACGATGAATTTGTCCAAGGGTTTATCCGACGCAGCGAATTGAGTGCGGATATGAAACGCAAACTAGAGCAGGCAACACCCTTGGAACAGGCAAAATTGTATGCCAATGCGAGAGTTTGGAATGAAACTGTTACAATTCTTGCTCAGTTGCGTGATAGTCAGCCGGCAGAATGGGAACAATTACTAAAGTCAGTTGGGCTACAAAAGTTCGCATCTGAACCTTTTGCCCCCTGCTGCACGGCAAAAAATTAATCACAATGCGGTTGTATGTGGACACCTTTTAAACGTCTTCTGTGGCAATGGCGCGGTGTATGGATTACTGCCCCCAGTATTGCGGCGTTAATCATCGTCCTCCGCGTTGCCGGCTTCTTGCAGCCGTGGGAATGGGGGGTTTTTGACCAATTTATGCGCCTACGTCCCCCAGAAGCGTCCGACAACCGCGTTGTCATTGTTGGTATTGATGAAGCTGATGTGAAAAACATTGGAGAAGCCAACTTTTCTGATGGAATTTATGCCAAGCTGATTAACAAACTAAAAGCGAGACAGCCAAGAGCAATCGGATTAGATATTTATCGCAATATCCCCGTTGAACCGGGGCATCAAGAATTAGTTAAAATTTTCAAATCTACGCCTACCTTAGTTGGTATCCAGAAAGTTATTGGAGATAGCAAAAGCGAGACAGTTGCCCCGCCAGAGGCGCTGCTAGAAAATAAACAGGCGCAGGTAGGCGCAAATGATTTGCTGATTGATGCCGATGGCAAAGTGCGGCGCAGCTTTTTCTTCGTGCCAGATAAAAATGGGGAAACCGTCTACAGTTTAGGGCTACTTCTGGCGGGGTACTATTTAGAGAAGCAAGGCATTAGCCCAGAGCCGGTTGAAGGGACAGATAATTGGAAGTTAGGAAAAGCAGTTGTTGTCCCTTTTGAAGCTAATGATGGCGGCTATGTGCGTGCAGATGCCGGCGGCTATCAAATTTTATTAAATTATCGCGGATCGAGCCGGCACTTCAATACGGTTTCGATGAGCGATGTTTTGGAAGACAAGCTGCCACCCGATTGGGGACGCGATCAGGTAATCTTGATCGGGAAATTCGGACAGAGTTTTAACGATTCATTTTTAACGCCCTATAGTAGTGGTTTGCTCAGCCTGCCGGTGCCGATGAATGGGGTAGAAATTCACGCAAATTTAACGAGCCAAATTCTCAGCGCAGCTCTAGATAATCGTCCGTTAATTAAAAGTTGGTCGGAACCTTTAGAGGGGCTGTGGATTTTATTTTGGGCGGTTGCCGGTGCAACTTTGACTTGGCATTTGCGATATATCGGTGGGGTAAAATCTTTTTCTGTACGACGAACCGCGAGTCCAATTATTTCAGCCGGCATTTTATTGGGAATAAGTTATACAGCTTTGTTGTCGGGCTGGTGGATACCTGTGGTGCCACCTTTACTGGCGCTAGGCGGTTCAGTTATTGCAATCACCGCTTACATTGCCCGCACTGCCGGCGATATTCGTAAAACCTTTGGACGTTATTTAACTGATGAGGTGGTGGCTAATTTATTAGAAAACCCCGAAGGTTTGAAAATGGGTGGAGAGAGGCGAAAAATTACAATTTTTACCTCAGATTTAAGAGGATTTACTGCCCTGTCCGAACGCTTGCCGCCTGAAGAAGTTGTGAAAATTCTTAACTTTTATTTAGGCTGTATGGCAGATGAAATTACCCATTATCAAGGAACAATTGATGAGTTCATGGGTGATGGGATTTTAGTGTTATTTGGTGCCCCCACCGGCAGAGAAGATGATGCGACAAGGGCAGTTGCCTGTGCGGTGGCGATGCAGTTGGCAATGACGCGGGTTAATGAAAAGATGAACGAGTGGGGATTGCCGGCACTGGAAATGGGAATCGGGATTAATACGGGTGAAGTGGTGGTGGGAAATATCGGTTCCGAGAAACGCACGAAATATGGCATCGTTGGCAGTCAGGTTAACCTCACTTACCGCATCGAATCTTATACCATCGGCGGTCAAATTTTGATTTCAGAACCTACTTTAAAAGAAGCGGGTTCAAGTGTTAAAATAGAGGGGCAGCGTCAGGTAACGCCCAAAGGTGTGAAAGAGCCGATTACGATTTATGAAGTGGCCGGCATTGGCGCACCCTACAATCTTTTTCTCAGGAAAGAAGAAGAGGAATTTTTTCCCCTTACAGAAGAACTTCCGATTCAGTATACGCTTCTGGAAGGAAAGGATGTTAGCGATAAACTGTTTCAGGGAAGTTTGGTAAAGCTTTCTGCAAAAGGCGCTGAGGTACTTGCACAGGAGTTAATGCCGGCACCTTTAAGTAATCTCAAGCTTAATTTATTACAAGCAGCCGGTGAAGATGTTTATGCAAAGGTTGTAGAAAAGCCGGCAGATGCGGGAAGATTTTATATCCAGTTTACAGCCAAACCGCCGGTAGTAGCCGCGAAGCTTGACGCTCTCTACAAATCACTGGAAGCGTTGGGAACTGGCAAGTAATTGTGAATGAGCTGAGTGTGATCCTGAGCAACAGCGAAGGATGTTTATTTAACTGATAGGCAGTAAAAAAAAATGAAGTTAATTTTCTTAGGATCGGGGTCTGCTTTCACGGTTGGAGCCGATAATTTTCAATCAAATATGCTTTTAGTTAGCGAAGAAGGGCATAAACTTTTGATTGATTGCGGTTCCGATATTCGGTTTTCTCTTCACACTGCCGGTTTCTCACATCTAGATATCACTGATATTTATATCAGTCATTTACATACGGATCATGCCGGTGGGTTAGAATATATTGGCTTTGCTACAAAATTTGACCCCAGATGCGATAAACCCAATCTTTATCTGAGCAGTGCCTTATCCAATGAACTTTGGGAGCGAACGCTGTCGGGTGGCATGAGACATATTGAAGGCGAAATTGTTGATATCAACAGCTTCTTTGAAGTTAAAAAAGTTGAACCGAACAATAGCTTTTACTGGCAAGAAATAGAGTTTAAGCCGATTAAAGTTGTTCACATTAATAACGGCTATTATATCATGCCAAGTTTTGGGCTATTTTTTGAAGTGGATAAAGTTAAAGTATTTGTAACAACAGATACGCAACTTTGTTTAGAGCAGCTTGAAGAATTTTATGAGCAAGCGGAGATTATTTTTCAAGATTGTGAAACCTCATCGTTTCCCACTAAAGTTCATGCCCACTATAATCAATTATTGAAGTTACCAGAAGCGATTAAACGTAAAATGTGGTTATACGGTTACCAACCGGGTGCGCTTCCGGATGCAAAAAAAGATGGATTCTGCGGGTTTGTGAAGCGAGGAGAGATTTTTGAGTTTTCAGACTTCCTGAGCACGTCAGCGAGTTTAAAGTCCGCAAAATTGTAAATATACTCAAGTTGCAAGGGTGTGCCGGTGCTCGTAAAAATAGAGTGAGACAATTTGCTTAGCATCTGCGAAAGGCACAAGCGCAGCCATATAAATAAAGTTCGCACAGACAAAAATCGAGTATAATCGATTTTCAAGTTTGTCTGGGCGGGCTTTGTCTGTATATCTCCTAGTTTCAAGTTCTTGGGTTTCCTGCCAAGTCGAAATGTATATTCTGCCGGCACTTCTTGGAAAAGTATGAATTCAATGAACAACCTGTTGCAGCAACTATTTACAGAGCTTTATAAGCGAATTACAGAACCCTTTAAAATTGGAGATTATTCGATCTCAATTTCTGCTGTAATTCAGCTATGTGTGTTGTTATTAATCCTTATCTTTATTTGCCGCACGCTTAAAAATTTCCTCAAGCGCCGACTGCTGGTTAAAATGGGAATTGATGAGGGAAACCGCGAAGCGATCTCCACAATCATCAGTTATGCGGTTGGAACATTAGGCTTTATCATTGTTCTGCAAACAAGTGGTTTTAACCTTGCTTCTTTAGCGGTTGTAGCCGGCGGCTTAGGCGTTGGTATTGGTTTTGGGTTGCAGGATATCACAAAAAACTTTGTGAGTGGTCTGACTTTACTGATAGAACGAACGGTAAAAGTTGGAGATTTTGTTGAATTTGACAGTATTTCTGGCTATATTAAAGAAATTTCAATTCGCTCTACCATTATCCGAACCTTAGATGGTTGCGATGTCGTTGTTCCCAATAGCAAATTAGTTGAAAATCGCTTAACAAATTGGACTTATGAAAGCTTTTCAGGACGCATTCATATTCCCATAGGGGTTGCCTATGAAAGCGATCCGGTTTTAGTCACAGAAATTCTTTTAAAATCGGCTTACATGGAATCAAACATCTTACACGAGCCGGCACCTAAAGTTTTTTTTCTAGGATTCGGTGATAATGCTTTGAACTTTGAATTATGCGTGTGGGTGAGCCGCATTGATAATAGACAGGCGGTGCGAAGTTCTTTAAACTTTATCATTGAATATAATCTGCGACAACAAGGTATTACAATTCCTTTTCCTCAAAGAGATTTGTGGCTACGAAATCCAGAAGTCTTGACACCGTTATCTCGTTATCAAGCAAATGGTCAAGAACTTCCACAGGTATCGCCTCCGCAAGTATTCGGAGAAAATGGTCAAGAACCCTCACAAGTATCAACCCCACCAATCCTCAAGGAAACTGTAAAACCGGCCTCTGTCGTTGCCCCAACTAAACCTTTAGCGCTTCGGGATCTATTGCGGGAGGTAACTTATTTTGAAAACTTTACCGATTTAGAACTGCGGCAGCTCATTGAAAGTGGGTATCGAAAACGCTTGCGACCCTCAGAATTTTTATTTCATGAAGGCGATCCGGGGGATGCTTTCTATATCGTCCTTTCTGGATCGGTAGAAGTTTTTGTAGAGAAAATAAACAAACGTCTGGCAAATTTGGGGCCAGGTAAATTTTTTGGAGAACTATCCTTAATGTTAGGAATTCCGCGCACAGCATCAGTTCGGGGGTTAGAAGATAGCATTCTATTTGTGATTAACCATCAGAGTTTTGAAACGCTATTACGCGCCAATCCAGAATTAGCCGAGGTAATTGTCCAAGAGCTAGGAAAACACAAAGAAGAATTATCACAACGACAGCAGCAATTGCGAGAAATGGGATTGGTGGATGCAGCGGAAGATGACAAAAATCCAGTGACTTGGGTTCGCAACCGGCTGAAAAACCTGTTTAGTCTTTAAAACTGGGAATAAGCAATCAGCCACTCGCCACAGAAGTTAGAAATCATGAACGTATTGAGCAACGCATTTAAAATCACGCTTCACCTCAGCGCAATGTTGGCGTTAACCGGCAGTTTTTCTGCGTCCGCTCAAATTGTGCCAGATGCAACCTTACCCAATAATTCCGCTGTCAGTGTCGAAGGGCAAATCAATCGCATCACCGGCGGCACAACTGCCGGCAGTAATTTATTTCACAGTTTCAGCTCATTTTCCCTCCCCACCGGCACCACTGCCCATTTTGATAGCGCCCTAGAAATTCAAAACATCTTTTCGCGGGTAACTGGCAGCTCAATTTCCAATATCGATGGATTAATTCAAGCAAATGGCAGCGCTAACTTATTTTTAATTAACCCCAACGGGATAATTCTGGGACCCAATGCAAGGCTAAATATTGGCGGCTCATTTCTGGCAAGTACGGCCAATAGTATTGTTTTTAACGATGGCAGTCTTTTCAGCGCCAAAAACCCGCAAGCTCCACCTTTATTAACCGTAAATGTGCCCGTTGGCTTGCAATTCGCCTCAAATCCGGGCAGTATTGCTGTGCAAGGGCAAGGACTCAACCAACTAGCCACAGACGACCAACCGGCCACAGACGACCAACCGGCCACAGACTACGACGTCCAAGCTGACATTGCCTTTCAACAAAGCGTTTTAGACAGTCCCATTGGGCTGGGGCTGCAGCCGGCAAGAACCTTGGCACTTGTTGGGGGCGATGTAACATTTTCTGGTGGCTTATTAAAAGCGCCGGCAGGACGAATTGAACTGGGGAGTGTGGGGGATAACAGCAGCGTTAGCCTCACTCCAACCGGCACAGGTTTTGCCTTGGGATATGAAAACGTTGCAACATTTAAAGATATCCAACTCAGCGGACAATCTGCCGTTTTTGCCAGTGGAGAAGGTGGCGGTAATATCCAGCTAGCCGGCAGGCGCATCCAAATTGCCGAGGGATCGCAGATTCAAGCTTCGACATTGGGGACGCAACCGGGGGAAATGTGAGAGTTCGCGCGGCTGAGTCGGTAGAAATCACCGGCACCTCAGCAGATGGGGAGACAGGCAGCATCTTAGCCTCTGCAACTTTTAGCACCGGCAACGCCGGCAATGTCACCATAGAAACTGGCCAGTTAATTCTCCGTGATGGGGCGGGAGTCGTTGTTGCCACTTCCAGCGAGGGAAACGCCGGCAACCTGAAAGTACGCGCTACCGACAGCGTTGAAATCATCGGCACCTCAGCAGATGGGGAGACAAGCAGCATCCTAGGGGCAGGGACGGAGGGTGCCGGCGATGCGGGCAACGTCACAATAGAAGCTGGCAAAATGAGTGTCCGCGATGGGGGATACGTACTTGTTGACACTGGTGACGCAAGTGAGGGAAATGGGGGAAATTTAACCGTCCGCGCTACCGACAGCGTTGAAATCATCGGCACCTCAGCAGATGGAACAACTAGCAGTTTCAATGCTGATACTTCGGGTTTTGGAGATGCCGGCGATGTAATCGTTAACACCGAACGTTTAGTAATTGGGGACGGCGCAGAAATAACAGTAAACGGGTTTGCTTCAGGAAATCCAGGCAGCATCGAGATTACCAGTCGTGATGTGCGTCTTTTTAACCAGGGAAAAGTCACCGCAACCTCTGCAACCGGCAAAGGCGGAAATATTACCTTACGCGCCCGCAATATTCAACTGCGCCGCAGAAGCGAAATCTCAGCCAGCGGCAGCCAAACCGGCAATCTCACCACAGAAGGCAATATTACTATTGAGCCGGTGACGCTGGTGCTGCTGGAAGGAAGCCGCATCACCACCAATGCCGGCGATCCTGGGGGCGGTAGCAATATTACGATTAATCCTTTCACCGGCTCAGATTTAGCGGTTTTTACATCGCCAAATAGCACTATTAACGCAGTTGGAGATTTAAATATTCAGGGCAATGTCAGTGTGCAGCCGGCAGACGTTCCTGAAGTCGAAGTTACCAATATTGAAGGGCTAATTTCTGCCGGTTGTGAAGACGTTGCCGGTAGCGAATTTATCGTAACCGGGCGCGGTGGTTTGCCGCCCAACCCCAGCGCCCCTCTTAGCAGCAATACTGCCCTTGTGGAGTGGGCAACGCGAGATGCCGGCGAGGATGAGTTGAGCAAACAACCCTCCCCAACCCCATCCGCCTCAACAACCCAAACTCCCCTAGTCGAAGCGCAAGGCTGGATCATCGCAGCCGACGGAACAATTACTTTAACTGCCGCAGCCCCAAACGCCACCCCTCACCCTCCCAGTTTTACTCACCCGTCCTGCAAGAATTAGTCGTAATTCTTGTTAGAGATTCGAGCTATCCCTATTCACAACTACAACCAATTTCCCACCATGACAAAAGCCGCCCAAAAATACGGGTGAGACAATTCCTCGTTTAACAAAACTGCTTCTTGAGCGCGGCGCAAAGCTTCAGCTTTCGTTACTTTGCTATTCGCTAACTCCTGGTAAAATTCAGTCATCAAAACAGCAGTTGCCTCATCACTGACATACCACAAAGACGCTACTGTACTCCGTGCGCCGGCTCTCACCGCCACACCCGCCAACCCTAAAGCCGCCCGATTATCTCCCGCCGCAGTTTTACAAGCACTTAAAACCAGCAATTCAATCGGCTTATTTTGCCCGGTTTCGCTACGAAGAAGACTATCTAATTCTTTCGCATTAATTTGCCCATCCCAGGTGAGAATAAATGTATCTTTCGCTTGCGAACTGAATTCGCCATGAGTGGCTAAGTGAATCACAGAAAACGGAATTGATTGAACATTTTTTTCAAAATTAAACTTACTAAAAGATTCATTTAAAAGAATTTGAGTAGATGCTTCTACTTTAATCTGATCTAATTCCGATTCAACATGAGGAAGTGAAGAAAAGCCTTGACGCGCTTCCGTCAAACCGGCAGCCAGAATATTCAAGTTTTCCCGCGCCAAAGGTTTTGCCTCTAGCAATTGCAAGCCGGGAGTTAACGCCACACTATACTTTTGAACCAAATATTGCTCACCATCATAAAGAGCGGCGATGGGAATATTTCTAAATCCTCCATCTAAAACAAATACCAGGGTATTTACTCCACTATTTGCTAAGTCAGCTTCAATGGGACGAATTAACCAGTCATACACTTTCTGCGAAGGCGTTAAAAAGTGTTTTATGGAAAGTTGCCGCCGAGGATTTGTGATAGCTTCACGCAATTCCTTAAGGGTTGATTCTACGGTTTCTTGGGTTAATTCTGTGGTATAATGTTTCAGTGGTTGACCGGGTAAAGCCAGAATAACTTCTAATCGATCCTTCAGAATAATCGTATAAAAAACTGCTGCATTAGAATCTACTTGGTCAATTTGAATCGGCTTTACATCTAAACAAGCATCTCGAAAGAAATTATCTAACTCAGCTAGCTGTAGCGATTCAATTACTTGTCTGGCTTGAATTAAAGCAGATTGCTCTACATTGGCTGCCGGTTGCAATAGCAGTCCCACTAACTCGCGGTAAACAGGTTCAACACCTTCTCTAAAAGAAAACTGAACATCTGAATTAACCGCGACTAAATCATTGCGTAAAGACTGAAGCGTACTGACAGACTGGCTATAAGCTGTGATTGCGTCTTCTCGATTTCCTTGCTCTTTTAAAATTCTTCCCAACTGCCAATGCCACTGATAAGTAATATCAGAAGCATTAATTGATTGCGCTAAAAGTAACGCTTTTTCTGTTAGCTTTTTCCCTTCTTCCCATTGCCGGTTTTCTTCGTACACCCTCCCCAAATTTCCCAAGGCGTATGCCTCTGCTCTTTTGTCTTCCAGGTTTTGAGCTTGCTGCACAGCATTGGCTAATATTTCAGCCGCGTTTCGTGTTTCTTCGGCTGTAGCGTTTCCCATTTTTATCAAACTTCTCGCCAGATTAATTTGAGCGTAAATTGTTGGGCGGCTGGGGGGCAATTTAACAATTTTTGATTGAATTTCTGTGATTAAACCTTGAGCGTCTGCGCTTCGATTTTCTTCTATTAATAAGCTCAGTTGATTCAGTTGCGCCTCAACTTGAATCTCCACTAAAGGAGATGCTGTAACAGCTTGTTGATAAAACTCTAAAGACTCTTCGGATTTTCCTTGGACTCTCGCTGTATTTCCTAAGCTAAGAAGTGTGCCGGCAGTCGCTTCCCTTACTTGCAATCTTTCAGCAATTGCTAAACTTTGCTGCAAAACTTCTTCAGATTGATTCAAATCTCCCACAACCCGTAGCGCATCACCCAAGCTTTGCAATCCTTTTGCTTTAACCGGCAAATCTGCTTGCACTAGAAGAATTTCTCTAACTTCAGTCAAAGTTTTAATCGCCTGCCGGTATAATCCCAGTGTTTGCAGCGTTTGAGCTTGGTTAATTCGAGTTTTAGTAACTCCGCTTATATCGCCAACTTCTTTATAAGTATTGGCAGCTTTTTTCCAAGTGTCTAGCGCTTCTTCCAATTTGCCGGCAGACAGTTGCAACTGCCCTTTAACCTCTAAAATTTGAGCTAAAAGTTTTGTCTTTCCTCGTGTTTCTTCCAATTCTTGGAGGTGTTGAAAACTTTGCGTGATCGCTTCATTTGCTTTTGAACGTTCGCCAGTTGCATGATAAACTAAAGCTAGATTTCTTAACGCCCTCGCCTCACCTAATTTATCCCCAACTGTTGCGTAATTAGCTTGCAATCGCTGTAACAATGCGCTTGCTTCTGCAAACCGGCTTGTTTCATAAAGTTGTTGGGTTTGCTGTTCTAATCTATCTAATTCATTTACCGGCTGCGCGACATCAACTTTAGCTTGAAGCAAGATTTCTTGAGCATTTACCGGCACTTTTACTATTTCAGAACAGGCGAATGACAGCACAAAAGTTGCCAAAAATGGTAAAAACTTCATAAAATTTATTGTGTACGGGGAAGTTTAAATAATTCTCGCGTCTCGGTTGGGGAAAAGTTTACATTAGCATTTCTTGAGCCATTGAGCTGCTTGAGGCGTGACGAAACTTGAAAGCAACTACACAAGGATGACCCTTGCAGCAATCCCCAGACAAGGTGATTTTATTTAAAAGCATAAACAAGCCGATGCAATCAAGGGCGAACTTTGTGTTAATTTATATAAAGTTGAGATAGGGTTGCAATAGATGGATGATATCAGCTCCTATTATTCATAGAATTTTTAACTTTAATATCCATGCATCCAAAATATAAAAGAAACCCGCACAATTTTTGACCGTGGGGATCTTCCTTTAGGCTTGTGAGCGGTTTGAGTCTGTGGGTAGATAGACAGATTGGTATAAGTCGCTATTATTTTACTTAGAAGGGCATTTTGACTGCCCTTTTTATGTATATGCTAAATGTTCAATAGTCATTCAATGGAGGACAAGAAATTTTGATGGACTTACTCGCAGTCGTACAATCAACCATTACCGACACAGCAGCACCGGGAACTTCTAAGCTCATAGTAATGGGGATTTGCAATATTTTGGCATTGGTGGTTCTTCCCCGCGTAATTAAGTATCCAAAAGTTGGCCCTAAAATGGTTTTGCCATTTCCCTCTGCTTTCAACAACCCCAGTGTCGGAGCGTTTTTAGCTTCAACGAGCGCGGGTCATTTGCTGGGAACGGCGGCGATTTTGGCGCTAACGACCTCCGGTGCTCTTTAGACACGCTGACGTCATTATTTTAGCAAAACAAATAGTTGATAAAGGGGTAAGTGCCGAGCGCTTACCCCTTGAATGTTTGAGCTGACTGTGATGAGCAACTCTTAAAAACTTGCCAGCAAATTTTAATAGCCGGCAGTTTATAGCAAGCCGGTTTAACCGTTACTCATCCTCGATTAAATCTCCCCTCAAATCCCCAGAATTATTAAGCATTTGAGGTGCAACAGCCGGATTGTTGATAGTTTCTCTGGGATCTGTCGTGTAGCCACCGGCATAGATCAGATCCTCTGCTGGATTTACCATATCTTCCGCAGAAACTTTTTTTTCTTCAGGCTCACTTTTCCGATCAGACGGTTCGTTTGACATTTCACCACTCCTGGCAACGATTTCAAAAAAATTAAACAAAACCCCTCACACAAACCCACCCATTAAATGGGAGTAGAAAAGGGGTTTTTAACAAAATTTAATCTGCACCGGCTGGTTGCTTTTTATCTGCTCAAACGCTTACTCGCGGCGTTCTGAATAATCTTCAGACGACGTTGGATCTAACTCCCACCGGCTGTCATCACGCTCCTCAAGAATTTCTGTGGTTCTCAGAAATGCGCGATCGTCCATTTCCAGCCCAACAGCCGCACCCAACTCATCGACAATATTTTGATCCGGCGTAGCAACTGTTCCCCCTACGCCTTCCTCACCCACCGCATCAGCCTGTTCCCACGCAGCATCAACATCTCCCCCAGAAAGTTTTGGGGAAGCGGATGTGTAATTGTTCAATTCCTCGCGCATCATGCGCCGGCCTTGTTCGAGTCCAGGCACTTTAGGAATGCCGGTTTCAGCCGACGTATTTTGATGGGGCACGGCCTCGAAATCAGAATCGCTGGCGGTATCTCTTGCTTCTTGATCAGCTTTGTTTGCCATACTTCTCACTCCTTATCCTCTTTCAGCTTAAGTTCAAATAACCAAAGCCGATCTATCCCTTTAGAATGAAACCGATCTATTTCTTTTGAATGAAGAGAATCAAGGGAAAACAGACCTACGCTAAAAGAAAGAAAGATTTGATAAAAAATCCGAAATTCAATCGGGTAGAAAAAACAGATTTTTAAGGAAGTTAGCTTGGAGATGATCAGGTCAAAGAGAAGGGGAGAGTTTCCCATCTGTCACCTAACAGCTACAGGAATTTCTCCAGTGCTAACTGCTGAGATGGCTAATATCAGCTCAGTGTAAAAGCGAAAACAACAGTAAGCGGAAAACTCATGACACCCAACAATAAAGCGAACACAAAACGCGTTGCTATCCTCATTGAAAACGCGGTTGAGGATGCAGAATTTCAAATTCCTTATAAAGCGATGCAGATGGCGGGATTCGAGACGGTTGTGCTCGGTTCTCGTATGAATGAAGCCTACAAAGGCAAGCAGGGAAAAGTTGCGATAAAACCCGATGGCACCACAACAGAAGCTCGCCCCGAAGATTTCGATGCGGTGATTATTCCCGGCGGGATGGCACCCGATTTTATGCGGAAAAATCCCAATACCGTGCGGTTTGTGCAGCAAGCAATGGCGCAGGGGAAAGTGGTGGCTGCGGTTTGTCATGGTCCCCAAGTTTTAATTGAAGGCGACTTGCTCAAGGGCAGAACCGCCACCGGCTTTATCTCCATTCGTAAGGATATAGAAAATGCCGGCGCGAAATACATCGATGAGCCGTTAGTCGTAGATGGTAACTTGATCACCTCCCGACTGCCTGGAGATTTAGCCATTTTCACCACCGCAATTCTCAGCCGGCTGGGTTATGGTGGCAAGGAAGCCGCGCTGCCGGCAGAAACTGACGCCGGTGCCGAATGGTGGAAACTGGCGGATGCTTGGGGCGGCTCAACCAAGGGCGAAATTGTCAGCGCTATCAACACCGCGCTAGCAGGTGAACGTTACTCCCACGAAGCATTTGAGCAATACCTTAGCAAAACTTCCGACACCGGCTTTTCTGCACTGCTGCAGGAGATGATTCACAATAAACGCCATCACATCCAACTGCTAGAAGCGCGACTCGATGCCTTTGGAGAAAAACCCTCCTTGCAGGCAAAAGCCGCTGAACCTTTGGCGAAGCTAAATGCCGCCTTAAAAGGCAGCGACGAACTGGATCTGCTGCGTCGCACCCTCGGCGATATCCAAACCGGCGTGGTTGATTTGTATAAGCTTTACATGATGCTGACTGATCCCATAACCGTCGCACTGTTCCGAACAATTGAAGTGGATCTCGCTCAGTATGAACAACGGGTTGCAGCATTTTACCACCAGCGCTATGGCTCAGAAACCCTCAAGCCGGCCAAACCAACAACCGGCGCAGTCCTTGGCTAAGAAATTGCAGCCGGCGGCAAGCGTGTAAAAAGCAGCACATTACCGTCCTCAAACTTGTGGCTCCAGATTGGGGGAAGGCTTCTTCTTCCAATCTTTTCTTGCAAAGCCATCTTCAGTCAAGCCGGCTGCTGCTTTTTTCAACCGTTGTCGGTACAAATCATTCTCAAGAATGAGGGCAACCGAACCACTAAATGGCAATATATTACAACGACGCCGATATGATAACTTCTATTGCCAACCCTGCATTTCATGAATTATTTGTCTAGTTCCTCTCAAAATAAAACCGACTGTATTCTCGTTGTAGATGACTCTCCCGATAATGTCTTGCTAGTTCAAACAATTCTGGAAGAAGAGGGATACGACATTGTTACCGCCGAGAATGGCAGTTCTGCCTTAGCCATTATTGAACAGTCTCCCCCAGATTTAGTGCTGCTAGATGTGATGATGCCGGGAATGGATGGCTACGAAGTCACTAGGCGCGTCCGTCAGAATCAGAAGTTACCATTTATACCGATCTTGCTGATCACCGCCTACGACCAATCCAGTCTCGTGCAAGGCTTAGACATGGGGGCGGATGATTTTATTCGCAAGCCGGTGGAACTCGATGAACTACTAGCGCGAGTGCGATCATTACTGCGGCTTAAGCATAGCGTTGATGAGCGCGATCAGATCGCCCGCCAGCGAGAAGATTTTGTTTCCCGACTCACCCACGACTTGCGAACCCCCTTGGTGGCAGCCAATCAAATGCTGAATTTACTCCAGCAAGGAGCTTTGGGAGAAATCACGCCCCAATGTGCGGAAGTGTTTTCTACGATGGCTCGCAGCAACCACAATTTGCTGAGTATGGTGAATATGTTGCTGGAAGTTTATCGCTATGAAGCCGGTCGTAAAAATCTGAACTTTTTTCCAGTTAATCTGAAGGAACTGATCGGGGAAGTCGCTCAAGAACTAACTCATTTAGCCGGTTCTAAAGGTCTGAGTTTGAATTTACACCTAGAGGGAAATGGAGAAAAGACCCCTGGCGGAGACGGTGCTGTCATGGGCGATCGCCTGGAACTACACCGGCTTTTTACGAACTTAATCGCAAATGCGATTCAATACACCGATACTGGGTCAATTGATGTCCGCCTGGTTGCTAAACCTATAGCCAAATCTGAACCTCGGTTGGTGACGGTTGAGGTACAAGACACCGGCGTTGGGATCGCGATGGACGACCAAGTGAAATTATTTGAACGCTTCCGCCAAGCCACCCACAAACGTGGAGGTAGCGGCTTGGGGCTGCACCTGTCTCGCCAGATTGTGGAAGCTCATCAAGGCACCATTGAGGTGATCTCTGAGGTGGGCAAAGGTAGCGTGTTTATTGTCCGCTTGCCCGCAGCGCCGGCCAATGGAGTGAAAGAGTGAAAGATCGTCTCGATTAATCAACCAATTTAGGCCAAGTTCATGAATCGGGAGGGCTACTAAACTTAATCGATGGGGCTGACCAATTCGTGAGATCGGGCACCAACCGCATTAACTTTGGCCAAATTTCATCGTTAACCCACAACACCAGGGGAAACGGAAAGCTTTTACGAAACTCTGGGCGCACCAGATTGGCAGAAGTCAGAACTTCATCCAAAGCGCTCACCGACTCCAACCCAAATATCATTAATGCTTGTGGCTGTTCATCCCCCAATTCTGTTTTGATACTTGTGAAAAGGGTTTTTACAGATGCCGGCAGCACTAACTCCCGAATGGGCAAGTGAGACAATTCTCGCAGCCGATGTCTCATTCGCTCTCGCAAACTCGCCTCATTGCAGCGCACCAAAATCAGCGAAAATTCTCCTTTTGGAGAAAGATGGAGCGCCCGCACCAGTGTTCTCAACGATTGCTCGTTGTAACCGGCTATATCTGTGACACTTTCGGGCCACGCTTCGCTATCGGGCGGGTGCGGGTCAGCCATATTGTTGTGCGTCTTGGGTTCAGTCGGAAAGACAGAACGATGAGTGTGTAAAGGTGAACACAAAATATCACTAAGTCCTGAGTCTTGATTTAGATAATACCCAGGACTAAGTAATTTTGCGTAATGGTAAAAGGATACACTCCGTGCGATCCTGCGAACATACCCATCACGAATGCTTGGCTTATATTCTTAAAGGATCGCACGAGCGCGTGTATTCGCCCACCTGCTAACTCTGGCCGGCACTGAATGAGCAAACCTCTGGCAATCGAACCTCAGCAGTTGACTGCTCTGTTTATCGCTGCCGGCAGGCTACCGCCCACATCTGTGGTTAAAACAAGACTTTTACCAGAACTCTACTGCATCTGTCTTTGCCAAGACTTAAACTTCTCTGCCTCTGCCAGAGCCGGATTAATCCAGTACCAGCGCCCGATATCATCACGGTACTCAAACAAAAACATACTGCGTAACATCATTTGGTAGTGTTCCTCTCCGATGACACTTTGCTGTTGCACCGCTTGAAAAAGCAACTCCCACTCCTCATCCGTAATCGCTGCAATTAAATCATCACGGTATTCTTTAATCACATTTTCGACACAGGTACGCGAGAAAGGGGGATCTTCTTGCTGCAGGCAACTAAACAGCAGAGCCAGCAAGTTACGCACATGACCTCCGCTAACCCGGCATACCCGATCTAACGTTTCGGGACTGTCAAACACCTGTGAGATTAACTCAATCCGTTGCTCTGCCGGCACATCGGGAAACGCTCGGCTCAGAACCATCTGTCGCAGCAGAGACATTCCTGTGTCAAAATCACTGCTATCGCGGCACCGCATCGGCACGAGAGGCAGTACCTTTGGTTTTACCCCAAATCGACTGGTTAGCCTTCCCAAGTCATTAGAGAAAATTAAAGCCAGAGGAATGGTGTAAACCAAATGGCAATTGAGTTTTCGCAGCGGTTCACCCCGATCAACAAAAAGATGTTCTGGCTGGGTGCGACCTGTGGGTTTGAGAAAACTGTCCACGCGGTCGAGGTTATCGACAATCACCACCAGTCCTTGTTTGCCTTGGCGTTTGAGTTGCTCGGTGGCCGGCCCAAGCAGCTCGTTATTAATGGCGTTGAGGATACTATTGGTGCGCGGTTCTAAATATTGCCTCAACTCCGAGCGCAGTTTGGGGCTATCTTTGGCTTTGGCGGTAATTTTGCCAATGCCTCCTGGGAGAGAAAATCCCAATTCCCCTTCGCCGGCACTGATGCTGCCAACTCCCGGAATTGCCGCCTCACCGCTCAGCTCGATGGGCGTTTGCAAAAAGTCTGCCGCTCCTTTGAGTAGAGCTTTGAAGCCTTGAGGCTGCACATCGACCTTAATCTTTTCCAAGCTTTCACTAACTTGACGGGCAATCGCCAGCAAGATATCGCTGATATCCACGTCCGCCATGTCTAAGTCTTGAGAAGACTCGAAATAAACGACATGGAAGTTTTTCTGCTCTAGCTCGTCTTTGAGCCGTAACAGTTCGGTAGACTTGCCACAACCGATGTGTCCGGTAAACAACTGGCAAGTTGGGTCATCACCGGCTAGCAGGGTGATGGTTCTGCTGAGTTCTCGAATGATGTTGCCCCCTCGCACCGAGGAAAAATCAATGTAGTATTTACGATCTTCCTGATTTTTCAGATCGAGGGTTTTAGAGGGGTTACAGGCTGCATAAAATCTTCGCAAATCCAGAAAATCCTGGCTCATCAAAACTTACTCTCATCCGTGCGCTGTTTTGGTAAATCAAAGTATAGGCTGCATCTTCACCCTCGCCCAGGATGTCTCTACCCCCTCTTGCCTCTAATTCAGAGCGCCACAATGATGAGTGTGATGGTACTGAAGCGGGTTTGCGGGTTTTGAGGTTGGTAAAAATTTTACACCCCAAAGCCGGATGAGCCGGCTGGGTTCTTCACCGCTGCATTGATTGATTGCGGTTGATCCCCGCTGTCAAAGGTGGATTAGAGGCTGCACTGCTTTGAACTTATTCACCTTTTAGGGCTGTCGTTGCCTCCGTACTTGCGGAAATTAGTGTAACCACTCTTGACATTGTCGTGCTACTATGCCAATTGTTATAGCAAATTGCTAGACATCATGATTTAACCGAGTTTCAACTTTCTTTAGAACCCGATCAGACAGCGGATATCTGGTGAGCTAGTGAACTCCAGGGGTGTGCCGGCATCGACAGCGCAAATATATTTACAGGTAGAGGCTTGACGGAGATTTTATCTGCCAGTAGTCTCTCTAGTTAGCAGATCAAACTCTTTAAAAAACAGGTGATGATTTTAGAAATTCTTGAAAAGATATGAAAAAAGACAAGAAAATTACAGGCGCAGCACATAAAAAGATAGTCAATAAAAAACTAAATCGCGATGAATAGTAAATTAGGCGCAAGCAAGCGCTGCGATCTAAGCAACTGAGAGGTAGAAGATGGCTAGCTTTGCATCAGTCTCTCAGTCACAATTAGGCCGGCGTCGTAGAGAGTTGCGGCGATCAAGACGTGTAAAATTTTTTCAAAGGTGCTGGCAAACTGTGGCGGTGAGCTGTTTAGCCGGCGGCTTAATTTGGGTATCAACCCGACCGGGTTGGGTCATTTATAAACCGGAACAGGTGGAGATCGAAGGCAATCAATTCCTCTCTGCTCAAACAGTCCGGTCGCTGCTGCCCCTCGATTATCCGCAATCGCTGATGCGTCTGCAACCCCAAGCCATCGCGGAAAAACTAGAGTCCGCCCCCCCTATCGCCCAAGCCACAGTGACCCGGCATCTACTGCCTGCCGGCTTGACGGTGCGAGTCAAGGAACGCTACCCGGTAGCGCTTTCTCAACTTGCAGCTGTCGGTGATGCCGTCGCCAATGCCAAAGCCGTGCAGGAAACAACAGACGCCCCCGCAGTTGCCCCAAAGCCAGCGCCGGCAGCCCCAACAAAGGCAGAAGAAGTCTCGAATTTAGGCGTACTGGATAAAAGTGGCTGGTGGACGCCTTTAAAAAGCTACACATCTCTTGATCGCACGCTGCCGCTGCCAACTTTGAAAGTGATTGGCAACCCTGACGTGTACCGAAATGAGTGGCCCTCATTGTATCAAGAACTCTCGCGCTCTCCCGTCAAGGTGTCTGAAATTGATTGGCAAGATCCCGCGAATTTAATCTTGAAAACCGAGCTGGGTACGGTTCATTTGGGTCCCTACAGTTCCAAGTTTGCCGCGCAACTAAGCGCCCTCGATAAAATGCGTCAATTACCCAAACACCCGCGTTACAGCCAAATCGCCTATATCAACCTAAAAAATCCCCAATCTCCTGCGATTAAAATGCAACAGGCTAACGTGCCGGAGCAAACGAAAGCCCCCTGAGTGAGGAGATCGGGCAAAAATCTGATTTAATGGCTTGGTTTGTTGCACCAAATTATTCCCAACACTGAGCAACCCATTGCTATTGTTGGTTGCAAGCGCAACATATTCTATAGTTGACTAGAATTGCCTAAAGTTGAAGAGTTGTTTATTTACCGTTCTAAATTCCAATGACACTTAATAGTAAAATAGGGCAAGAGCATGAAAGCCCGCATTCTCAAGGACAAGCAGGTGTTCCGCCGGCAGTGGACAACTCAAATCCTTTCGGCAACGCTGGATTATATGTGAGTCAAACTAGGGATGCAAAAAGCATGGCTGGGGAAGAATCTAGGGGTAGCGATATTGTGCCCAGCAGCATAGCTAGAATTAAAGTGATCGGCGTCGGCGGCGGCGGTGGCAACGCCATTAACCGGATGATTGCCAGTGATGTGTCTGGGGTGGAATTTTGGACGGTTAACACCGATGCCCAAGCTCTGACTCACTCGGACGCAGCCAGACGCTTACAAATCGGGCAAAAGCTGACGCGTGGACTCGGTGCCGGTGGGAACCCGGCGATTGGCCAAAAAGCCGCAGAAGAATCTCGTGACGAAATCGCCAATGCGCTAGCGCACTCAGATTTAGTATTTATTACAGCCGGCATGGGAGGCGGCACCGGCACCGGCGCAGCCCCCATCGTTGCGGAAGTGGCCAAAGAAGTGGGTGCCCTTACCGTTGGTGTTGTAACTCGCCCGTTTACCTTCGAGGGACGACGTCGCACCAGCCAAGCCGAAGAAGGAATTACCGCCCTGCAAAGTCGCGTTGATACCCTGATCGTCATTCCGAACAACAAGCTGCTAGAGGTGATTGCACCCGATACGCCCGTGCAACAAGCCTTTCGCTCTGCCGATGATATTCTACGTCAAGGGGTGCAGGGCATCTCTGATATCATCACCATTCCCGGCTTGGTGAACGTAGACTTTGCCGATGTTCGCGCTGTTATGGCAGATGCCGGCTCAGCCTTGATGGGCATTGGGATTGGATCTGGCAAATCGAGAGCCGGTGAAGCCGCAATGGCAGCCATTTCCTCCCCCTTACTCGAATCTTCAATAGAAGGGGCAAAAGGTGTTGTCTTTAACATCACCGGCGGCACCGATCTCACTCTGCACGAAGTCAGCGCCGCAGCCGATATTATTTATGAAGCCGTTGATCCCAATGCCAATATTATTTTTGGAGCGGTGATTGATGAGCGACTGCAAGGCGAGATTAGAATAACCGTCATCGCCACTGGATTTAGCGGCGAACCCCAAGCCAGCATTCCCCCAGCACGAGTCGCTGTACAGCCGACGAGAACCCCTGCAAGGCCGGCAACCCCACCCCCGCCCGCTACTGCTGCACCAGAACCGCAAAAACAAGTGGGTGGTGACTTGGATCTGCCGGAGTTTCTGCGAAAGCGGCGGCCCCCGAAATAAAAATTGAGAAGTCGCTATTCTCAATACATTATTATTTAACTTTTCATCGCTTCCAAACAGCCTGAGTAAGTCGCTATTGTGCGTTAAACCTGCATCCTCTGGCAGGTTTAAATTTTCATTGTTTAAGACAGCAAGCGATGATAGCAACAAAGACCTGCATATTTATATGCAACTTAAATGTTTGCCATCAGCCAACCGCACTCAGGCTGAACCTTCCAGTTGCCAATGCAGCAATTCCTGCCGTAAATGCTTTCCCCACTCAGCCGCCAGAGAAACTTCTGTAAAAGGGACACGCACCGGCAGCGCTGAATCTGCTAGCAAAAATTCTAGAGAGGCAGATTTTCCTTTAGCCGGTGGTGCGTCCAAATCGCTTGGTTGACCGTCCACCAGCAGCTGGAGCGAGCGGACATTTTTAAGAGAAAACGTTTGCAAATTCATCGGCCCTTGGCGCGTGGGTTTGCCCCAAGTCAGATCAGTATCGGTTTGGCCCAGAACTGCATAAATATCATATTTAGAGCGCTGAAACGGCTTCGCCCAAATGCGATAGGCTTCAACTTTTTGATATTCGTTCCAGCCGGCCCAACCCAACCAGAGAAAAACGCCCAACAGGGGCAACCACATTAAACCTCGTTCCATAAGCGGGGAAGAAATTAGGGATTAGGGATTAGGGACTGGGAAAGCGTGTTTTTCTAGTGACTAGCCACTAACAGCTAGAGGCTAGGGGCTAGGGTGTGTTTTCAAACCGAATCGGAAAGCGTGTTTTTCTAGCTATTAGCCACTCACTGCTATCCCCTAAACACACACTTTACACTTCAAACTTTACCCTTAGCCACTAATCCCATGCCCCTACCGTTCTTGTTGGCGAAGCCTTGCCCCTACCGTTCTTGTTGGCGAAGCCTTGACCCATGCCCCATTTCCCATCATTGACAAACTGTAACCATCCCGCAATATCCCCTGCCAAAGAGATAAGCTTGAGTTATCTTAGTCAGCAGACCGGCGCTTAAATTAGAGGGTTTTCTATGAGAAAATTTTTCCTTCTGTGCCTATTTGTAATCGGGATAGGCTGGGCCTTATTTAACTTCAAGGGTTTAGCTACCCAAGGTACATTTGATAGCATTGTGCTGGATTTCCGCGAAGATATCCCAGCCGCTCAGATAGATAGCCAACTGGAGACAATTTCGCAAAAGTATAACGCTGCACCCCGCCTGAATAGCGAATATTCAGCCGCAGACAATGTTTACATTATTAAGGGCGACCGGCAATTACTGAAAACCCTGAGAAAGTCTGAACTGGCTAAGTCTACAGAATTTATTGAGCCGAATTATGTCTACGGGCTGCCAGAACAGACGAATGTTGCCTCATGGGTAGCCGGCGCAAACAACCGTCCTGGTGAGGCATACCCCACCTTAAAAGGGCCAAACGACCCCTTCTATAGCAAGCAGTGGAATCTCCGCAGCATTAACATGGAACGGGCGTGGGAGGAAAGTAAAGGCAGTGGCGTCACCGTTGCCGTGATTGACACCGGCATCAGCGCCGTCCCGGATTTGGCAGATACCAAATTCGTTCCTGGCTACGACTTCGTCAACGATAAAGTCGCAGCAGACGATGATAACGGCCACGGAACCCACGTTGCCGGCACCATCGCCCAATCCACCAATAACAGCTTTGGCGTCGCCGGCATCGCTTACGAAGCCAGCCTCATGCCGCTGAAAGTCCTTAGTGGCGGCGGTGGCGGCACCATCAGCGATATTGCCGAAGCAATTAAATTTGCCGCCGACAACGGCGCAGACGTGATCAACATGAGCTTGGGTGGCCCTGGTGAGAGCCAATTGCTGCAAGAAGCCATCGACTACGCCCACCAAAAAGGCGTGGTTATCGTTGCAGCCGCCGGCAACTCAGGCGATAACTCAGCCGGCTATCCTGCCCGTTATCCCAACGTGATTGGCGTCGCCGCCCTTGATGCCACCGGCAATAAAGCCTTTTACTCGAATTTTGGAGCAGGCGTAGATATCTCCGCCCCCGGTGGAGATACCAAAGAAGGTGAACTTGGTGGGATTCTGCAAAACACCATCGATCCGCAAAGCGGCGCACCCATCTTTGCGGCATATCAAGGCACCAGCATGGCATCTCCGCACGTTGCCGGTGTTGCCGCATTAGTCAAAGCGATTGGGGTTGAAGATCCCAGTGAAATCACAAACGTCCTGCTGCAATCAGCGCGGGTTGTCCAAGAAGATCCCCTCAACCATTTTGGTGCCGGTCAATTAGATGCTGCCAGTGCGGTTCAGCTAGCGACTCAGGGGCAAATCACCTTCCGCGACTTCTTCCGCTGGCTGCGTGATAATGGTTATCTCAACCCTCGCTTCTGGTTGGATGGCGGTGCTGTGGCGCTGTTGCCCAAGGTGGCGATGGTATTGGGTTCCTACTTGTTAGCTTGGTTTTTACGCAGTTACTTCCCCTTCAGCTGGAGTTGGAGTCTGGGAAGCGGGCTAGTTGCCGGCAGTTCTGGGCTATTCTTCCTGCGCGGTTTGTACATCTTTGACCTGCCGCAGTGGCCATTCCGGGTGATGGGCAGTTCGCTTCCGGAACTAGGAAGTGCCGTTCAAGGCAGCAGTATGCTGAATCCCATTTTTGCCAGTGTGCTGATTCCAGCGGTTCTCGTGGTGCTGTTGCTGGGTCATCCCCAGTGGAAATGGCTGGCAATTGGTACGACACTTGGGGTGGCGAGTTGTTTAGCCGTGAGTGCGGTGGTTTCACCGGCAGTTTGGGGATTGGGTGCCGGTGTTGGTGCCCGCAGTTTCCTAATTGTTAATGCTTTACTTTGCTACGGACTCGCCCGTTTAGCCGTTAAAACAGAAGGAGCAACAACATGAGCCTAACCGTAGAAGGTACAGTTGAACGCAAGGGCATGGGTCCAGGTGCCTGGGCGCTGGTGACGGAAAAAGGCGATTCCTACGAAATCCACCAAGGCGCACCTAACGATCTGCTAAAAGCTGGGCAAAAAGTTAAAGTCAAGGGTAAGGTGAGAGAAGACGTGATGACTTTGGCGATGATTGGCCCGGTGCTAGAGGTAAGCAGCTTTGAAGTGATGAATTAGCGGCTGACTCGATAAGCAGTAGAGGCGCATTAACCCGCGTCTCTACAATCGCTAATTGTGTTTAAGCTGAAAGCCGGTAAAAAAAATCCCCGGACTCGATTAGCCGGGGACGTTCATCAGGGTGCATCTACCAATCTAATGTTCTTCAGTTTGTGCCAATCATCAGGATAAATTGAAGCAACCGGGTTGCTAAATCTACTAAATTCTTTACAGCCGCTGACTTTTTTAAACAGGGAATCTTCTAATTCGTTGGGGAATGCAAGTCGGGTGTAGCAATGGGAATCAACTTGCCAACGAAGTTTTAAATCTCGTTTTTGCTGCTAGATATAACGAGTTTGCTCAACCAAAAAACAGTTAAT
This sequence comes from Microcoleus sp. FACHB-68, assembly GCF_014695715.1. Classification (NCBI taxonomy): domain Bacteria; kingdom Bacillati; phylum Cyanobacteriota; class Cyanophyceae; order Oscillatoriales; family Microcoleaceae; genus Microcoleus; species Microcoleus sp. FACHB-68. The sequence goes on along the minus strand of NZ_JACJOT010000006.1, from coordinate 271,806 downwards.
AAGGTCGTTGTTTTGAGTTTATAAATCTGGGAAAGTACATCTGCCGAGCAAATTGATTTGGCTGTGTTGATTAATAAAAAAAAATCCCAACCTTGATGAGGCTGGGAAAGTTTATCAGGGTGCATCTACCAATTCATTGTTCTTGGGTTTGATAGAGACATCCGGAAAATCTTTAGCGGCACGAACGCAATATCTGAAAACAACAGGGCTGCCGGTAACAACTTGAATCTGAGGATTGAAACAATTTTGATCGCTTGGAGGTAAAATTGTTAAGGCAGAGTTGGGAAATTTCTTTAAACAAAAAAGCCCCAGCTTTGTATGGCCGAGGCTATTAATCAGGGTGCATCTATTGTACTGTTCTGAGGTTAGCCATAGCGATCCGGATAAAACTGAGGCGTATTAGTAATAGCTGAAAAGTTGAGCCTAAGCGGTAACTTTTTTGCTTGGCAGATAGTCTCATCAGTTAGTTCCGGCATGGCCATTGCTAGAACAAGCGCCTTAACATTTTTGGGATTTGTTAAGCGTTTGGGGTGGCTGTGGCTGAAGCTACGAATGCTAAGTTACCTTCTATGAAGGAACGAGCATATTGAGCGTAAAGGCCAACAGAACAGTTGAAGGTTAAAGTTAAAACACGTTAAAACTCTCACTGGAGTGTCAAATACGTGCGATGTTTCAACTTTAATCTTCAGCCCATGATTGAGGACTGGAGCAGGAGTACACTGACGCTGTGACTCAGGAATTAGAATTTCATATTTCTGTTACCCCAGTAGGGGGAAATGAATATCTGGTGCGGACAGAACGGGTAATCCCTGGCGTGCCCTTAGCTGAAGAGCAGGTCACTTGGCCGGTGGACGAGTGGTTGGCCCAAGCTCGTCACTTGATGAATGACCCATTGCTAGGTTTGTTGCAGGAAAATGCAACCCTGGCAAATGGAGAGGCACTGGCAAACATTCAGGGAACCAAAACACCGAAAAAACGCGAACAAAGTTACTATCCTGGACAACAGGAAGATTTAGAAGCAGATCCGGGTGAGGCGGCACGAGCGGTTAACTTAGTGGCCCTAGGCCGGCACCTGTACAATTACTTATTTCAAGGCACCTTGCGCGACAGCTGGATGACGGCTCAAGGGATTGCTCAGCACCGGCGAGAAGTGCTGCGCTTGCGCTTGGGACTTAAAGGCAACACCCTTCCCCGTCTTCCTTGGGAAGTGCTTCATGCCGGCAACCGCCCAATTGCCACCGGCACGGATGTGGTCTTTTCCCGCTATCAACCCCCGATTAAAGGGGTAAGCCAGCCTCCCCTAGAGGGACACGACAAAGAGCGCAATGCCACGACTTTAAAAATTTTAATGGTGCTCGCCGCCCCCACAGACCAACAAAGTCTGGAACTCAAGCGGGAAGCGGATCATTTAAAAAAAGAACTGCAAAGTCGCTCGTTCTCAAGTGCTGCCGGCCCGGCGATGCAACTGACGATCCTGGATCAGCCGGATCGCGCTTCCCTGACACAAGCGCTCGAACAAAGCAAATATCAGGTGTTTCACTATGCCGGCCACAGTAATTTAGGCGCTTCAGGGGGCGAACTGTATCTCGTCAGCCGCACCACCGGCTTAACTGAAACCTTAAACGGTTATGATTTAGCCGGATTGCTGGCCAACAATGGCATCCAGTTGGCCGTGTTCAATTCCTGCCGAGGTGCCCACGCTGCCACCTCACACCCAACAGACGACACCGGAGAGCGCAACCTAGCAGAAGCCCTCGTCAAGCGCGGAATACCTGCTGTGCTGGCAATGGCGGAACGGATTCCCGATGATGTCGCCCTAACCCTAGCAAGGCTGTTTTACCGTAACCTTTCCTCTGGCTTTGCAGTGGATTTGAGCCTGAGTCGGGCACGGCAGGGACTGATTTCGGCTTACGGGTCTAACCAGCTTTACTGGGCTTTACCCATTTTGTATCTGCATCATGAATTTGATGGGTATTTATCTTCTCGCTATCATGTAAACAGCTCTTTGTCAATGCCTGATGAGGATCTGAGTTTACCGGCAGCTCGGCAGGCAAGATCGCCGATCCCCTTCAATCCACAGGATGCAGATGATTTCGACTTGTATGGCGACTATGACGATGCAGAGGTCGAAGATACCTTTGATGACCTGGGATACGAGGATTACGGCGATGAAGACGTTTCAGCCGACGAGTTAGGCTATGACGATTTGCCTGATGAAGAAGAAGCTTCAGCGTTCGTGGCTGAGTTATTTCGCAAGCTAGATATCTCAGATTCAGCCACAGCAGAACGGCAGATTCCGCCAAATGACGAGGAAGACTTCCGAGAAAGCTACCAATCGGCACCCGTGTCGAAAAAGCGGCAATTGCCGGCAACCCCTATCAACGACCGGCAGCGTCAGCCGGAACCGCAAAATCAGCGGCAGCCAGAGACAGAGAACTCTCCTCAGGCTCAAGTCAGCGTTCCCAAATCACCCTTTAGGCTGCATAACTCAATCTCAAAGCTAGCGATCGGCTTTGTGGGTATTAGCTTGCTGACGCTTGTGGGTTTATGGTCTTTTCGAGATCAAATTTTTCAGTCCAAACAGCCGGTGGCAGACTTCGCGCCGGCAACCATTTCACCGCCACCCACTGAGAATTTGAATCCTAGCGAACTGAAGAAAGCCAGCACCCCGCAAGTCGTTGCGAATGCAGTTGAACAGTTCAATAAGGGCAACTTGGTAGAGGGACAGCAAGCTGTCGAAGCACTGTTAGATCGGGGCGCACTACCACAGGCAAAGGCTGCTCTCGCCGCACTGCCGAATAAACAACAGGATGAACCGAGGATTAACTTTCTTTACGGCAGGTTGATCTGGCAGTTTGTCCAAGCCGGCAACAAAGATTACAGCATTGATGATGCGCGTCGGCGCTGGGAAGCCTCTGTGAGACAGCAACCCAACTCCTCACTTTCCCAAACTGCTTTGGGCTTTGCCTACTACGCGGAAGGCAATTTGAATCGAGCCGGCCAAAGTTGGGGACAGGTTTTGAAATTGCAACAAGCAAATTCAGGGACGGCGACTAAACTGGTAGCCGGTGGCAACCCACAAGGGGCAACCACCACCCCAACCCCGGATTCATCCGCGAGTCGCGATAGTCTCACTGCTTATGCCGGTTCAGCCTTGATCCTGATGAAATCGGCCAAAAACCTGCCCCCACAGCAACGCGGGACGGTATTGAGCAAAGCGATCAAAACCCGAAACTATGTCATGTCTCAAGATCCGGTGAACTTTCAACAAGACGCCCTTGCTAAGAACTGGATGTGGTCAGAAGCTGCAATTAAGGACTGGCAAGCGCTTTTGCAATTGAAGGAGGAAGATTGAGTGCTGAGTCCTGAGTCCTGAGTCCTGAGTGGGAGAAGAGGAGAAAGGGAGAGTGGGAGAAGGGGAGTGCTAAGTCCTGAGTCCTGAGTGGGAGAGTGGGAGAAAGAGAGAGGGGAAAGAAATACATCCCCTCTATACCCCATGCCCAATGCCCAATCCCCCATTCCCCTATCTAGTTTCTAGCGCCAGTTGGATCAGTCGTTCGACTAATTCTGGAAACGGGATGCCGGTAGCTGCCCAAAGTTGGGGGTACATACTGGTGGCGGTAAACCCTGGCATCGTATTGATTTCGTTAATTAATACTTCGCCAGTGGATTCAACATAGAAGAAATCCACCCGTGCCAAACCGGCACCATCGACGGCCAAAAATGCTTGAATGGCCATTTCTTGAATTTGTTGGGTGACTGCCTCTGGCAGGGATGTGGGAATTGCTAAACCGGCAACTCCCTCGGTATATTTGGTTTCGTAATCATAGAAATCACTTTGATAAGTAATCTCGCCCACAACAGATGCTTTCGGGTGATCATTTCCCAATACCGCGCATTCCACTTCTCTTGCGACAACACCGGCTTCGACAATGATCCGCCGATCATAGCTTGCGGCACTATCCAAAGCCGCTTCTAACTGTTCGCGGGAACGCACTTTAGAAATACCTACAGAGGAGCCTAAATTTGCCGGTTTGACAAAACAAGGATAACCGAGGTTTTGCTCAATTTCATCGCAAAGTTTGGGAAAAACGCAAGGATTAGAGAAGATTTGCGAACGGTTAATTGCCATATATTTTACCTGGGGCAAGCCGGCATGACCAAACGCCATTTTCATGGCAATTTTATCCATCCCCATTGCCGAACCTAAAACCCCAGATCCCACAAACGGGACTTGCATTAATTTCAGCAATCCTTGCACCGTACCATCTTCACCATTGGGGCCGTGCAAAATTGGAAACCAAACGTCCACATCCGCCACTTGCGGCGGAGATTGCCAACGGTTGAGCTGTTGGGAAGTGCTAGGAATCAAGTCCTGGGAGTCGGCTGCTGGAAGTGGCAGGGGAGAATTTTGGGTTTCTAATTCTAGGGGTTTTCCCGCCGTTAAAACTTGTTGCGCCACATCGCCGGCGTGCCAAATCCCATCTTTTTGGATATAAACCGGCAGCAATTCATACTTGCCGGTGTTTTGCTCATCGCTTAAGGCGCGGGCAATTGCTCGTGCTGAACTAATCGAAACTTCATGTTCTCCAGAGCGTCCACCAAATAACAGTCCGACTCGCAATTTTGTCATTTGTTAATTATCCTTTGTCCTTTGTCTTTTGCTTATGAGTAATCGGTAACAATGATGGGTGATTAGTTGCTCATCCTAATGACTTATTACCATTCCTCATTACCAATTACAGGGCTAAATTTCGCAGATAAACTTTGATATCTTCAAGCTTGCGGGTTCTGTTCGCCGGCACTCACTCCCACTGCCCCTCAGGGAGATAAGCTGGGACAAATCCATTCACCCCAGAAGGTGATTCAGGATTGTACAAGAGTTTGTGAATCAATTCAACTGGCTCACGGATCGTCACCATTTTGCCCAGAATGACTCCAGATTGATTAGCAAAATAGGGCTGTAAGCACGCTGGTAACGCGCCTACAGCCCTATTTGCACAAATGGGTTTCCCTGCTTCAATTGCCTAAATCAAGTTCACCCGTCAAACTAAACGCACGAAATTCGGTAATTTTGACTTTCACCAACTGACCTTTCAATTCAGCAATATTGCCAGGGAAGAATGTGAGCCGGTTGCCGCTTGTGCGTCCCATCAATTGGCTGGGATCTTTGGTGTTTTGCTCCTCCACCAACACTTCCTCAACGCGCCCTAAATAACGTTCAGATCGTTCACCGGCTTTGATAGAAACCAGGTGATTTAGACGTTGTAAGCGATCGGCTTTTACTTCTTCACTGAGCTGATTATCCCACAAGGCAGCCGGTGTACCTGGACGCGGCGAATAGGCAGCCGTATTCACCAAATCAAACCCAATATCTTCCACCAGTTTGAGTGTTTTTTCAAACTGTGCTTCTGTTTCTCCTGGGAAGCCAACAATCGCATCCGCAGTGATAGAAGCATCAGGCATATATTGACGGATTGTGTCGATGATTCGGCGGTATTTCTCGTGGGTGTAACCCCGCGACATTGCCTTGAGGATGTCATTATCTCCTGACTGGAAAGGAATGTGGAAATGTTCGCACACTTTTGGCAACTCAGAACAGGCGCGGATCAGGCGTTCTGTAAAATAGCGGGGATGGCTGGTGGCAAAGCGGATGCGTTCAATTCCTGGCACATCTTGAACGTAATGCAGTAAATCTGTGAGGGTGTGCTGATGCCGGCCTTCTGCGGTTGTGCCTGGTAAATCGCGTCCGTAAGCATCAATATTTTGACCGAGCAGTGTCACTTCTTTATAACCCTGCCGGCCTAATTCTTCCATCTCCGCACGAATTGCTTCCGGTGTGCGCGATTGCTCAACGCCCCGCACATTTGGAACGACACAGTAGGTGCAGCGTTCGTTACAGCCGTAAATCACATTCACCCACGCGGTAACATTACTGTCGCGGCGCGGTTTGGTGATGTCTTCCATGATGTGAACCGGCTCAACTGCCGCCACCTGATTGCCGGCGAACACTTGTTCGAGTAAGTCTCCCAGCCGGTTGGCGTGTTGGGGTCCCATCACCAAGTCAAGTTCTGGCACTCTTCGCAGCAGCGCTTCCCCTTCTTGCTGAGCAACGCAGCCGGCGACGACGAGGGTGAGGTTTGGCTGCTGGCGCTTGCGGTGAGCTTGTCTGCCTAAATAGGAATAAACTTTTTGCTCGGCGTTATCCCGAATTGTACAGGTATTGTATAGAATCAAATCTGCATCGTTGGGGTCTTCTGACCACGCAAAGCCCATATCTTCAAGGATGCCAGCCATGCGCTCGGAGTCGGCTTTGTTCATTTGGCAGCCGAAGGTTGTGATGTGATACCGGCGGGGAAGGGTAGTCATGGAAAGCGGGGATAATCTGTAAGGAGTTTGGCGCTAAAAGACTGTAAGCGCGGCTATAGAGGGGGAAATCTGTTTCCTAGCACACAAACTAAATTATAGATTTTATTACTGCTAGAATGCGCTTTGTGTTAGGGAAAGACTTTTATTGTGTCATTTCCATCTGTTTTTGTCCGCGAGGGTAATTGTCTTGGGTATTTTTAGAGTCCAATTTCCCAATTGCCCCGCCCTTGACATTTCTTAACAAAACTGCTACTCTAGCTTTCTTGAAAATACAAAGCTTTATTTAAGGCAAAGGAATTAAAAGCTAAAAATGCGTAAACAATTGACTTTGGCCTCAGCCTCTATTGTTTTAAGCAGTTTAATAATTTTATTAAATGGTTGTGCAGACAAATCACAACCGGCAGCCGAATCTTTACCGACAGTCGAACCTACATCAATTGCTAAGTCTGAATCGTTGCCGGCTGCCACATCCGCTGAACCTTTGCCGGCAGTCACATCTTCACCATCTGCCGAATCTTCTCCAAGTGCCGAATCTTCTCCATCTGCCGAAGTTTCTCCAGGTGCTGAAGATTCACTATCTGCCGAATCTTCTCCAAGTGCGGAATCTTCTCCAAGTGCGGAATCTTCTCCAAGCGCGGAATCTTCTTCATCCGCTGAATCTTCCCCATCTGCCGAATCCGCTGCCGGCGCAGAATTAGCAGTAGAAGCCGCAATTTTAGCCAAGCAAGATGAAAGCACCGGCAAGTTAGAACCGATTGAAAACGGAGTTTTCCAAAAAGGCGATCAAGTCAATCTGGTTTTAGTGAATGTTGGTAAATTTGAAAAAGGCGATGACGGGAAAAACCGTTTTGATCTAGATATTCAAGTCAAAGATTCTCAAGGAGAAGTGATCGGAGCACAAGAAAGTGTCTTGGGTGATCAAGGACATATCGCTTTACCCAATGATATCGCTAAGTCTCCGGTAGGTTTTGTTGACGCAACAACCACTGAAAAATTAGACCCAGGTGAGTATACGATAGAAATAACAGTTCGTGACAAAATTGGCGGAGATAGCGTCAGCAGAAGTAAAACTTTTACTCTCCAGTAAGAAGCAAAGCCTTGAAATTATAGAAATTGTAAAATCTTATCCATCATTGTCCCAAAACTTTGAGGATAAAATTTCAATGCTAATGAGCTTGCCGATAGTTATCCCAAATTCAACCTGAGTGTTTATCCCTCAAGTTGAGTTTCTGTCTACAATAACAACAGTAGAGGGAGAAAAAACTTCCGTGAGTTCAGTCTGTGGATATAAAATATCTGAAACTGGCTGGAGTAAAAATTGTGGTTGAAACACACTCATTAAAAGCCCCTCACTCTGAAATTACAGGAATAAATTGATAGGGGCAGCCAGTTATCCAAAATAACCAATCGTTTAGAGAATGTCAATGTTAACGCGGGAACAGCAACAATTTTGGGATGAAAACGGCTATCTAGTTTTACCGGCATTCTTTTCCCATGCCGAGGTAGATCGAGTCAATCAACTTCACAAACGCCTGTGGAAAGAATCTCCCAATAACGTTGTAGTAGATGATATAGATACTAATCGCCGGTGTTACATGAGCGCTCTTTCTAAAAAAGAAAAGAAGCACCGCTGCAAAGTCAATGACCTTTATTTAAATTATGAGGAAGTCCGCAGCCTCAGCTTAAATGAGCAATTAGTAGAAATTTTAGACGGACTTTTACCCGATGCGCCGGTGTTATGTAACAGCTTAAGCTTGGATTATGGCACCCAGCAATTTCTTCATGTTGATTCGCTTTACATGACACCGCTGAGTGATTGTCATCTCACGGCAACGTGGATTGCTTTAGAAGATTGCCATCCCGATGCGGGTCCCTTATGCTATGTTCCAGGCAGCCATAAAATCCCGATTTATCGATTTTCCACCGGCAGCGCCCATGTTGTCAATGAAGAATTTTCCTCTTGGCAAGAATACGTGCAGAATAAGATCAAGGAATGGGGTTTAAAAGAAGAAATCTTCCTGCCCAAAAAAGGAGATGTTTTTATTTGGCACTCTCAACTTTTGCATGGTGGAACGGCAATTAATAATCCCAAATTAACTCGAAAAAGCATAGTTAGCCATTACTTCACCAAATCAGATTGTGCAGTCTTGGGTTCTAAATTAGTGCCGGCAGGGATGGGCTATTGGATGGATAAGCCACCGCTACAAATCCCAGACGACAATGGCAGTAACATCCAGCAGCCGGTTAAAAAAATGTCACGGGTAGAACACGTTTTGAGAACAACGCTGCATTATTACAGGCTTTGGAAGAGAGATGTTTTAAATTTCCCGCAATAGCGAAATCCTCAGCTATGGGATATGGGAAACGTGAAAAAATTTCCCCCCCACTCTCCCATAGCGGGAGTGTCACACCTGCCAAATTGCAGCCGGCAGCTAGAATGGTACAGATGCTGCCAATAAATACGCTCTCACCATGACGGATCTGCTTAGACAAATTAATAAGAGCTTATTAGAGCTGTTTGGTCAATCAATAAAGATATTGCCGGGATTATTAGTGGCGCTGATTATCCTCTTAATCACCCGCTACGCCGCCAATTTCACTAAGCGCATTGTCTCAGCAACGGTTCATCGTGCGATTAAAAGCCCTTCGTTGCGGTTGCTGCTGATTCAAGTCAGTTATGTTACTACCTGGGTTGTCGGTATCCTTGTTGCCTGTGTCGTTGCATTTCCATCCTTGCGCCTCGGCGACATCATCGGCTTATTGGGTTTGAGTTCCGTTGCCTTTGGTTTCGCCTTCCAAGATATCTTCAAAAACTTTTTAGCCGGCATCCTCCTGCTGTTACAAGAACCTTTTAAGATAGGCGATCAAATCATTGTCGAAGGCTTTGAAGGCACAGTCGAAGAAATTTCCATTCGTTCCACCCAGATTCGCACCTATCAAGGAGAACGAGTAGTTGTACCTAACGCATCTGTATTTACAAATTCGGTACAGGTACTCACCGCATTCCCCCACCGCAGAACTGACTTAGCCATCGGATTAGACTACAATACCCCACTCCCCCAAGCCGTTGAAACCCTCTTGTCAACCGTCAAAGAAGTTGAAGGTGTCTTATCAAAACCCCCTGTAGAAATCGATATCGTTGCTTTTGGTGAGAGTTCGATTGACTTTATGGTGCGCTACTGGACATTTCCCGAAAAAGCTCAAGTGCGGCGCACCCAAACCCATGTGATCATCGCCCTCAAAGACGCCTGTGATCGGGCTGAATTTAACATCCCTTACCCGATCCGCACGGTTTATCACTTCGATCAACAAAAATACAACGATCACTATCGGGTTGCCGGTGATGGAAATGGCAATGAGCGAACTACTGCCCGCCCGTAGAGGCGGTTGCGAGTGGTTTTTCCTCTGCCGGCACCCGTTTAGCAGGCTGGCTGAGGAACCGTTTTCAGGACTCTCAAACTCTACCTTTTAACGCTCGCTACAGTCCCTCAATTAAAGATCCGGGGATCATCGCGCACTCTATCGGTTCAGAGCGATCCTAATTTTGGTAAGATTGTCCAGATTGGCGCTCTGAGAAAGCTTACAGGCTATCGGCTTTACGGCCATTGCTTTTGAAGCCGGAAAAATTGCCGTCAAGCAATCCATCCTTTTAGATGCTGTACGTGGCCTCCTTAAAAGCAGCAATTCTCTACGCCCTCAGCGTCAGATGTAAGGCTCAAAATCACTAGGGAGGCCGACGATCCCACAGCATAGCACGGGTGTTTTTGACGGCTGATGCTCCCTTCCTCAGGGCGTCAAAGGCAGTCTGTGCTTTCGCTTAAATGACTAGAGCCTGACATGACATTGCTGCAGGAGTGATTTTTTTCATTGGAGATTGAGCTTAGAGATTGAGGTTGACCATGAGGTATTATCGTGCATTCGTCGTGGCACTCTTGGCTATTTGCCTGAGTGTATTAACTGCTTGTAGTGATGGGCCGGCAACGGCAAGTAGCGTTCCGCTCACCTACGACCAAATCAGAGGAACGGGACTGGCTAATAACTGTCCCAAACTCGAAGAAACTTCTCGCGGTTCCATTCCCATTGATTCGAGCAAGTCCTATGTTTTGACCGATCTTTGCTTACAGCCAACAACCTTTTTTGTGAAGGAAGAATCTGGCAATAAGCGGCAAGAGGCAAAATTTATTCCGGGCAAAATGCTGACTCGGTACACATCCACTCTTACCCAGATCCAAGGCAAACTGAAGCCGGCACAAGATGGTTCCCTGACCTTTGTAGAAGAGGATGGAATAGACTTTCAAGCCGTCACAGTTCAGATGCCTGGTGGCGAAAGAGTCCCTTTCTTCTTTACGGTTAAAAATCTGGTCGCGAAAAGCCAACCCGGTTTGGAAGGCATTAACACTTCCACAGACTTCCAAGGAAAATTCAGAGTCCCCTCCTATCGGAGTGCCGGCTTCCTCGATCCCAAAGGTCGCGGCGAAGCTACCGGCTACGACAATGCTGTGGCCCTTCCTGCCGGTGGGGATAACGAAGACTTACGTCAAGTCAACGTCAAACGTGCTGAAGTCGGCAAAGGCAGAATTTCCCTTCAAGTCTCTAAAGTTGACAATTACACGGGTGAAATTGCTGGAATCTTTGAAAGCGAACAGCCCTCAGATACAGATTTAGGAGCTAAAGAAGCTCTAGATGTAAGGATTCGTGGCCTGTTTTACGGTCGGGTTCAACCTGCTTCGTAAACACGCTTAGTTCCTTGGCCGCAGAGGTGAGAAGGGAACCTCTGTGGCATCTCGTTTCGGCCCAGTGCTAATGAACCAGCAGGCGTCAGCAAAATTCAATCTAGTATATATACGGTTGTAATCGACGCAATCTGGGTAATATATTAGGTTGTGGTGAATAACCCACGCAATCGAATAAGCACAGATTGCAGCCCAAACATCTTATATAAAGCTGGCAACTACAGCCAGATTATATTTATTTAAGTTTAGCTTCACAGAGAAGAGCCGGCCACAAAGCTTCTGTTTTTATTAGATGTGTCTTGTATCACAGCAGTTTCAGCCGTTTTCTATCAAACTAAATTAGATTCATCTCTTAAAGTGCTCTACCAACCCAAAATTCGGCATGGCTAACATAGTAACCAATGAACTCAAAAGCGAGAGCTTGGAACTATTACGTGAGTACCAAACTTCTCCCTCACCGCAACTCCGGAATCAGCTCGTTAAACTTAATTTTGGACTGGTCAGGAAAGAAGTGCACCACTGGCTTAACCAGTGCACAGAAAGTTATGAAGACTTGTTGCAAGTCGGCAGCATCGGATTAATTCGGGCAATAGAGCGCTTTGAGATGTCCAAAGGACACGCATTTAGTTCCTTTGCGATCCCATACATCCGAGGTGAAATTCAACATTATCTGCGCGATAAAAGCCCTTCAGTGCGAATTCCCCGGCAGTGGCTGACGCTGCAAAGTCAAGCATCTGGGGTAATGCAGAATCTACAAGTCAAGCTAAACCGGCACCCCACCGATGCGGAAGTTGCCGCAGCCCTAGAAATTTCAGTCACAGAATGGCAGGAAGTCAAGCTGGCTAATCGCAATCGTGCGCCACTCAGCTTGGATGCACCCATGCAGGATGAGGATGAAGGCTCTACTTCTCTCGCAGACCTTGTTCCAGATAACAACTATCGCAGTTTCCAACTGGCACAAGAAGACGTAATTCGCTTGCAGCAAGCCCTTTCTACCCTAGAGGAACGGACTCGCAAGATTTTAGAATTTGTCTTTCTGTATGACTTAACACAAAAAGAAACCGCAGATCGCATGGGGATCAGTGCAGTTACAGTTTCCCGTCGTGTTAAGAAAGGGCTGGACTCGCTAAAGGTGTTGATGGGTGCACCGGAAGAGGACGAGAATTAAGTTTTTAATTTGAGATGAACGATTGAGGGGCGCGATTTGCTAAAGATCGCGCCCTTTTTTAATACTCTGCTTGCTTTAAATTTTGTTAAGAGCTGATTTATAAAGAAAACCTTAAGTGACTAATCGCTTGACCATCAGACGAATCAAGGAACTATAAATCATTGCTTCGCTAATCTCTGAATACAACTCATAATCTTTACTCAAGCGTCGAAATCGATTCAGCCAACCAAAAGTACGTTCCACAATCCATCGTTTCGGTAAGCGCTCGAAAGCCTTTTGAGTTCGCTCAATCACTTCCACCCTCACATTGTCCCCACAGACCTGCTTCACGGCCTTAGCAAAATTCTGGCCCGAATACCCTTGATCTACCCAAAGCACCTCCAATCTGGACAACTTCTCTTGGGCTTCATCAAGAACCACAATCGCCCCTAATCGTTCTGAAGCATTAGCTTCGCTGATCAGCAGTCCCAGCAAAAGTCCTTGGGAATCTACGACGATATGGCGCTTACGTCCTTTAACCTTCTTGCCACCGTCATAGCCATAGACCTCCCCTTTTTTTCCGTTGTCTTCACGGATTGAGAATCTGCTATGGCAACGGTGCACTGTTCTTCTTTACCTAATTCGGAAATTTACTTCCACTGGATGTCCAAAGCCTTTGGGCTTCGGCAATAGTGGCTTCAATATCTCCCACTCCCCGTCACTCAAGTCACTGGGATACGGTTTTCTTAAAGGATTGGCAATTTTAGGTAATTGACTCATTCTCAGAGCTAAACATTCAACTGTTTCTAGCCTAAAATTTACTTTAGTCCACTCTCGGAGTTTTTTATATTTTCTTTATAAATCAGCTCTAAAGCCCACATTCCCCACCCATAACTGTCATACTCAGTCACCCAAATCCTTAAAACCCAAACTCTGCTAGTGTTACGGGCTTTTTTTATTCCCCGGAACCCTCTCTCAACAAGTCTTAATAGCTTACGCTTATTGAGAATCCGTGAAGGAGCTAAGTGCTGCAAACTGTATGGTTCCGTAGTCATACCCACTGTGCCACTTCAGGGTGCAGAATATGGGTTACAGTGGAGCAACCTATAAAAAAATTGCTCCACTGTAATTAGCCTGGAAAGGCTAAACTTGATGAATTTTCATCGCTATCTTTAAGCGATTAGCATCAAATCTTCTGGGGCTAAGGTAAAAGTGCCGGCTAACGTGGCAAATTGATCACCTGTGCCAAAGTTAGCTGCACTGCCGTTCTCGTTATAGAACAATTTACCATTGCTGCTGTTATAAACAATCAACCCTTCGCTGGTTGCAGCGTCGGCATCTGTGGTAACAGCGGCAAACTCAGAGATAACGCTAAACCCAGATCCCACCTCACTTGTGAGTTTAGCAAATGTTTGCTTGCTCAAAACGATACGATCACCGGCAGCGCCTGTGGCAAAATCGTCAATTTGATCAACGCCTACCGATGCCGCAGTAAAGGCACTGCCGGTGCTGTAGAGGAACCAATCTTGGCCGGCACTTCCCGTGAGGGTATCATTACCTGCACCGCCATCAAGGGTATCATTGCCGGCACCTCCGATCAGCGTGTCATCTCCATCTGTGCCGACAAGTGAAACATCATCAATGCTCACAGCAAAACTTGAATTCGAGGAATCACTAACAATTTTGACATCATCAAGATTCCAAGAACTGACGCTGTAAACACCATTGCTGCCGACTTGGAAACCAAAACGAACCTGAGTGTTGGCATTTTTATAAGCAGTAATATCAAACAATTGCTGATTCCAACTGCTGTCCTGAACCCCAGGATCAGCCCCACTTTGCCAAATGGGCACCCAATTGCTGCCATCAAACACCTCAACGGAGTTCTGCATATAAGGCGCATAATCGCTGTTCAACCACCGGGCAAATTCTAGAGAAATATTTCCCGCCACATTGGTGTTAACCACCGGGCTGGTTAAGTAATAGAAATCGTGGAGAGATTGAGAAGCATTGCCACCGATAACAACACCGGCTATCCCATTGTCTGCCGTCGCTGTATTGTCAACACCTGGATCTGGGTTTCCATACTGCTGTCCACTTGAGGTGGTAGCGGAACCAATTTGCCATTCACTCCCCAGCGTCCAACCGCCCGTGTTATCAGAAAAATCTTCTGTTAATAGGTTGGTGATTGAACTGGTGTCATCATTTTGGATGGTTCCGATGCCTTGACTGTTACCGATTGGAGCATTTGTAGCATTGGTGAGGTTCACAAAGAAACTTTCATCGGATTCTGTTGTTGTATCACCCTGCACAGAGACTGTAATCGTTTTGCTCGTTTCACCGGCAGCGAAAGTCAGAGTGCCATTGGTGGCGGTGTAGTCTGTGCCGGCAATTGCCGTATCATCTGCCGTTGCGTAGTCTACCGTCACAGTTTGACTACTTGCCTCAGAAAGCGTCACAGTAAACGTCGCCTCAGTGGTGCCACTGTCCCCTTCTAAAACCGAAACATCATCAATCAAAAGCGTGGGTGTAGAACCCGCAACCGTGGTGCCGGTAACAGTGTACTGACCAATGCGTCCATACAAGTCGTTGCTCTTGACGTGCAGGTAATAAGTCCCCGCAGCAACTGAGGTGTTGATGCTAGCAGAAAGGGCATCCACTGGGTTGCTGGAAGTAATAAGATTGCCATTGCTATCTCGCAATTCGGCTAGCACATCCAGATTAGGCCCAAATTCAGCCGGATTGACATTCCAACTAATACTTCCATGACCCGTGGTAAACGATAAAACATCCGTGTCAGTGGGGGCGCTAATGATGCCGGAGGCGCTGAGGGTCGTGCTACCACCTAAGATCGTCGCCAAGGCATTCGTATTGCCGTGGTCGTCGGTTCGGTAACCGATGCCGTTAATGGCTGAAGCGATGATAGCCGCATCATCCTGGTAAATGTTCGATCCTTGGCTGCTTTGTCCGTTGTGCCAGCTCGTAAGATTTTGGTAATAACTGGCACCCATAATCGGTGCCCAGCCGGTTGCCCCGGTGCCTGATCCTGAATTGTATTCATCGGTTTTGTTGCCACCGGCATCGTAGCTACTCTGATGATCCAAACCGAAGGCGTGTCCTGCTTCGTGAGAAATCGCTTCAGCCGTGTATTTCGCGAAGCCATTTCCTAAATTCTCCTCGAATACGAAAACCGGCGTGTCCCCGTTCCACTGCCAGGAATTCACATAGGCAACACCGCCGGCACCTTCTGATTCTTCAAACCAATCATCCCAAGCCCCGCCAATCGCTACGCGAATATTATTTGGCCCGTTTAAATTGCCGGGATCAACAGTGGTTACATCCACATCAAAGGGTGCGTAGTCTTCTGCAACTCGCTTCCAAATTTCTTCAATACTGGCGGTTTCTGTGGTCGAAAAAGTATTTAGATCACTATCGATACTGTAGGCAGGGGTGATAATATCCGCGTTGCCATTGAAGCTGGTATTCCATGATGTTCCAGAAGTGGTGTGTCCGTCGAAGTCCAGAAATATCTTTGCGGTGGCAGCCGGATTGCTGCTGAGTAACGGGAGGGAGGCTAGGGGGACGGTTGGCCCAATGACAGGTGCCGGTGCGAGTCGTTCTTTATTAATGAACAAGCTGCAACCGGCACAGTTACAGGTTGCCAAGTGAGTTTCCCCATTCTGTGAGGCTAATGGAGCTGCTCCTAACCAGCCAGAACGCTTATTTAAATCAAAGTCTCCCCTGTTGTGATCTGTCGCATTAGCTGTCATGCCGGCGGAAACCGCAACATCAGCACCCGTCAATAAACTCAACCTTTGCACAACAAGCTCATTGACTGCGACATTCCGCCCATACAAAAGAATATTTGCATCTGCACTTAGGGATGCGCCCCATTGTTGCAAATAAGTCATGACTTGCGGGCTTTCTAAGGCACCGACATCTAAAGTGGTGTTACCTAGCTCTAAACTGCCATCCAAGATAATGTGAAGGTTGGCAACATTCGTGCGATTTGCTAAAACTTCTGTAATTTGAGCAATTGCATCTTGTGTGGGGTCGAGGGTAAAAACTTCTGCTCCCGCTTCAGTGATTGGAATAAAATCTTGATAGTTTTCAACCGTTGAGTCAACAAAAATAAGACTGGTTGTGCTGTTCATTGCTGTCATTGTTTCTAGGTGTTCAATCGATATCGCGTAGCCGGTGGAAGCACGCCTCATCGGGAGCATTTCACCTTTGTAAAAACGGCAACTCAAATTCGCATCGACACAGATTTACACGGCGGCGCAGGTGATTAAAGTTCGTGCCGGCAGACTAAATTTGTGTCCCCGCGTTAGCAGATAGCCCTACGAGCCGAGCCTTCAGCATCCCATTGCATAGCAATTGAAAATTGCCGACTACATTGACTATTAGAGTTTTCGGGAAATAAGCGAGAATAGAGGACAGTGAAGAGATGAGACGATGCTAGACATTCAACGGGTGCTGAAACAATACTGATTACTGCGGGCACTGACTGAATTGAATCGCAAAGCGTTTGATGCACTGCTGACGACCTTTAGTCCTGTGTATGAACAAACGCGCCAGACTCAACCTCGTCAACGAGCGGTGGGTGGAGGACGGAAAGCTCGCCTGCTGAACACCCAAGAGAAGTTGTTCTTCATTTTCTTCTACTTCAAGTGTTACCCAACCTTTGACTGGGCAGACATTATTTTCGAGATGCACCGCTCTCAAGCGCATGAATTGAAGCATTTTTAGAGCGCTTTCCGAACGCCAAGCGGGTGATGATCGATGGGACAGAACGCCCCATTACACGACCTCAAGACCCTGAAGCTCAACAAGCCAACGACTCTGGCAAGAAGAAACACCATACCCGCAAACATCTTGCAGCCGTCGATGATCCCAAACGAGTGCTGATTTTGAGCAAAGCAAGAGAAGGAAAACTGCACGACAAACGCTTTCATGATCACGAAGATATAGCTGGCAGTGTTCCAGATGAAATTCCAATTGAAAATGTCCCAATGATTGTAGCCATATCAATTACTCCTAATTAGCGTTGTTGAGTTCACCGAGAAGTAGCCAGCGACGCTTGTATTTTTTGCAATCTCTTCACTACAGGCGGTGTTTCACCTGAGTCAACTGCCTCTTTCTGTCCCTTACTCAGGTGAGGGAAGGGGGTTTTATGCAAAATTCTTAAAATTAATTTTTGTAACAAAATCCGTAATGGCATATAAGTACGAATGAGTCATAATCAGCAGCAAACGCTCCTATAGCGATTAACGAGTTGCCTACCACTCACACTTTTATGGATCATGAATGAGCAACTGGAACCGCGATTTATCAATGCCGGCAGTTACAATCCTCGAACTCAGCGAACTCAGCAAGGACAAGACGCTTTAACCCAGCTGGTTGAAGAAATCTTGCGAGGGCGTACTATCTGCCGTCCACTGAGCGGTTATTCTCTCTCTGAGGTGCAGAAAGAAATTTATGAACAGCTTAGAACTCAACTTTTCTCTGATGTCTCTCAAGAAATTACTAAATATAATCTTCAACGCACGCCTCTCAAAGTTTGGGGAAATCATTTACTTCATCAAGCTTTAAAAGCGGGTTTGCAAGACGAGCAACTCAAACAATTAGCAATAGAAATTCAAAAACAGCCTTCAAATTCGGCTTTGCGCCGGCATCTGCTTGGCGAGTTAGTCGAAGCGATTCGCTTATCTGGAAAGCTTTGTCGCCCCCATCGGGAAAAGTTTTCTCCAGACTTTTACGAGCTACTTTATGAAGAAGCGGTGATTAGAACCCTAGCTTATGTCTGTAAAAATATTGACAATTACGATCCAGAACGGGGCCAAACTCAAAAATTTATGACCTGGGTTAATTTTCGCCTAGACAAATTGGTGATAGAGTGCCGACGAGAATTTAGCAATCCTATCGTTGAGGAACTTCCCTCAATTGCAGATTTAGAAAATATAGCCCAGCCGGCTTCGACTTCGTTAGTAGAAGAAACTCGTCAGTATATCGAAAGTGATCCGGGGAAAATTTTTGAAAAAAAATACATTAGAAGCAGACCCGATGCCAGTTTCAAAACTATCGCATTAGCCCGCCTTTCAGGACAAAGCTGGGAAGAAATATCGAGCAGCTTAGGTATAAAAGTATCTGTTTTGAGCGGCTTTTTTCAGCGATGTTGTAGTAAATTTCGCCCTCAATTTCAGAAAGACCTACCACCAGACTGAGTTCTATAAAATTTATGAAAACATTAGAAACCTCATCGGTGTTTATCTGTCTGTAAGTTCTGACCTTTACAGTAACTTCACAGATTACCCAACAATGTAAAGCTTTTGTAAATAACCTTAAATTTGCATAAAATTTATCCCTACTGCCAGAGTAACTCATGAAAGTCAAACCAAAACCAATGTCAACTCACAGGTAATCAGAGTGCTTATGTACCCCACCACTGAATTTTTCACTTATACCGTACCGCTAGGACTAGCGGCGCATTCTCGCGCAGAACAATTACGCCGTCGCCAATCTAATGCAGGTAAAGCCAAACAAGTTTATCTCAACAGTCTTGCTGTATGCGCTGTGCAACTGTACCTTCAATGGCATGGGTTTGAAACTGATTGGGAACACAGTGACAGCTACAATCCCGCGATGAGTACGCTAATGGATGTCGGAGATTTAATTATCCCAAATTATGGTAAGCTCGAATGCAGACCTGTGTTACCGAATGCAGGAGTTGTTAGCATTCCAGAAGAAGTTTGGTCAGATAGGATAGGCTTTGTCTGTGTGCAATTGCATGAATCTTTGCGGGAAGCAACAGTTTTAGGATTTGTTGAAGAAATAACGACTAAGGATTTACCCCTCAACGAGCTACAATCCTTGGATGAATTTATTCTGTATCTCAATCAATTGCAGCAACCGGCTTCCATTAAACAACCCACTCAGTTAAACCAATGGTTTCAAAATATTATAGAAGCCGACTGGGAAACTTTAGAAACTTTGCTGGCTTCGCCTGAACCTCAACTAGAATTTAATTTTAGGCGACGGCAAAAAGAAAGTGTTGAAAGAGGAAAGTTGTTAAAACTAGAACAAGCCGGCGAACGAATTGTTTTATTTGTCAGATTAACACATACTGACGATTCAGAAATTGATGTTTCCGTTGAAGTGCTTCCAGCCGAAAGTCAAATCGAGTTACCGCAAAACTTGCAGCTTATTATTTTAGATGAAACCGAAAAGCCGGTGATGCAAGCAGAGGCCGGAAGCAGCGAAAGTTTAGAGTTTCAGTTTAGCTGCGAACCCGGAGAGCGTTTTAGCGTCAAGCTTGTTTTAGGAAAAGCGATTGTCACTGAACTGTTTGCGATCTGAGGAAGCGAGAATCATCCATGAGTAAGTTAGTGGTTTTAGAACTAGATGGCAACTTAGAAAGTCAAGGATTCCGAGTCACTTTGGAAATAGGATCTGATGGCGAAACCTCACAATTTCCAATCAAAATTAAAGGAGGATTACCGCCTAACCCTAACCTGGCTCGTGACTTGCACTTTCACTGGCAAGAAAATTACCGAAATTTAGGGAATTATACGAGAATTAAAACCAAGAAAATTATTCATAAAGGCTCGATTAATAAACGGCTCGCTGACTGTATTGACTCAGCAAAACTCTTGAGAAATCACCTAAAAAGTTGGCTAAAAGAAGAAGGATTTCGTGAAATTGATAACAGGCTGCGAGAAGAACTCAGCCGAGATGAAACAATCCGGTTTTTAATTTGCAGCGAAGATTCAAATATCCAGAAATTACCTTGGCATAAATGGGATTTTTTTGAACGTTATCCTAAAGCAGAAGTTGCACTGAGTCCTCTAGAATCAAAATCAACCCAAAAATTCACAGGTGAGATTAAAACTAAAGCCTGTGTTAGTGTTTTAGCTATTTTAGGTCATAAAGAGGGAATTGATATTGAGAAAGATCTGCAATTATTAAAGAATTTACGCAATGTTAATTTAACGTTTTTGGTTGAACCCGAACATCAGGAAATTAACGAGCAACTTTGGGGAGAGTGTTGGGATATTATTTTTTTCGCCGGCCATAGCGAAACGCAAGGAGAAACCGGACGAATTTATATTAATCCAACGGATAGTTTAACGATTCCAGAACTTTGGTATGGGTTGCAAAAAGCAATTGAAGGCGGCTTAAAACTGGCAATTTTTAACTCTTGTGATGGGTTGGGACTGGCAAGACAACTCGGCGACTTGCATATTCCGCAAATGATTGTGATGCGGGAGTTAATTCCTGACCAAATTGCTCAAGAATTTTTAAAACATTTCTTAAAGGCATTTGCCGGCGGACAGTCGTTGTATTTAGCAGTGCGAGAAGCGCGGCAGCGTTTGCATGATGATTTTGAGCGTGAATTTCCTTGTGCAAGTTGGCTGCCGGTGATTTGTCAGCAGCCGGCTGAAATCCCGCCTACTTGGAATCAGTTATTAGGAAACTCAGAAAGTGATTTACCAAGCTTACCATCAGCTAATTTTCCTAAAATTAATCTATCTTCACCTTACTCTGTAAAAAAACAGCGCACCTTAGCAGCTATTATCTTTACAGATGCGGTTCGTTTTAGTACGCGAATGGCAACCAATGAAGAAGAAACCCTCACTTTATTGAACTGCGATCTCGCATTGATGACTGAATTGTGTAATCGCTTTGAGGGAAAAGTTCTCAAATCAACAGGTGATGGTTTGTTAATGTATTTTTCCAGCGCCACTCAAGCAACCACCTGTGCGATTGAAATTCAAACAACTCTTTTAAATACTGCCAGTTTACCGCCGGCAGAAAAGCTATTGCATCGCATTGGCATTCATTTGGGAGATGTTCTTTTCAATGATAGCAATGTTATGGGTAATGGTGTTAACATTGCGGCGCGACTGCAAGCGGAAGCAGAACCCGGTGGAATTTTAATATCTCAGACGGTTTATGAAGTCGTTAAAAATAGCTTGTCTCTGGAAGTGTCTGACTTAGGAGAACGGCAGTTAAAAAATATTCCTAATCCAATTCGGGTTTACCAGATTTTACAGAAGCAGTTAAGCCAAGACAATAATCGAAAGCGAAAATTAACCAAAATTCTATCGATAAATCAGTATAAACCTGTCTTTTTGGCTGGCATTTTTGTGACAATTTTAGTCATGGGAATGAGAGGCTTGGGGTTATTCCAAACCTTGGAACTTAAAGCGTTTGACCAATTAATGCGATTACGTCCTGACGAAGGAATAGATTCGCGTTTGCTAGTGGTTGAAGCAACTGAGAATGATATAAACCAATATGGGTTTCCGCTGCCTGATGCTACCATTGCACAGGTTATTGAGAAATTAGACGCATATCAACCCCGAATAATTGCTTTAGATATCTTTCGGAATAGTCTTCTAGAACCGGGTCACGCGCAGTTAAGCCGGCAGTTTCAATATAATAATCGGTTGATTGCGGTATGTAGTGCCGGCGAAGCAAACAATCCCAAGAAACCAGGTATTAAACCGCCACCTAAACTTCCGGAATCTCGTTTGGGTTTTACCGATGTTGTGGAGGATTTAGACGGAATTTTACGCCGACATTTAATGTTTATGCAGCCTTATCAAGATGATCCTTGTGTTACCAATTATGCGTTAAGCACAAGAGTTGCTCTGGATTATCTCGCAGCGGAAGGCATAAAACCGCAAGCTCTTTCAAGAGAAAAAGTTAAGCTTGGCAAAGTAATTTTTCAAGATTTGGAAGTAAATACAGGCGCTTATAAAAAATTAGACAATGGCGGATTTCAAATTTTACTTAATTATCGAAAAAATATATCAACAATAGTGGGAATTTCAGAAATATTGAAAAATCAAGTTGATCCTCATTTATTCAAGAATAAAATTATTTTAATTGGAGTCACAGCGCCGACTGCCGTTGATAATTTTTCCAGTCCGTATAGTGCCGGCAAAAACCACTATGAAAGAACACCAGGAGTTCTGATTCAAGCCCAAATGGTGAGCCAAATTCTTAGTGCTGTTTTGGATCAGCGACCGCTTTTAACTGTTTGGAATCAGTGGGCCGAAGCTTTCTGGATTGGGGGATGGGCGATAAGCGCAGGCGTTGCTATTTGTCAAATAAACCACCTTCGTTATCGGGTTATTGCTGTAGTAGTAACAATGGGGGTATTATGCGGAGTTTGTTTAGGTTTGTTAATCCAAGGTTTTTGGGTGCCGGTTGTTCCATCACTTGTTGCGATTCTGGCTACGTCAGGAATTATTATATGGCAAGCACGACTTTTAACCAACGATTTTAAACACTAAAATAACAAAATGAATCTCAAAAATCTGCAATATCAGTTATTAACTCTAACCTGTGCGTTTCTATGGCTACTAAGCACCCTCAGCGTTCGTTCATTAGCACAAACCTCTACTTTCAGACCTCCCAGTGATGGCGCACCAGGCAGGCGCGAAGATGCCGGCAGTCGCCCTGGTTGTCCCGCACCTACCGGCTCTTTTTCCGCTTTAATCCCGGCGACTAATTTCGGAAAAACAACCGCAGAGAATCCGACATTTTGGCTATATACTCCCTATCCATCAGGGTCAATCGAATTTATATTAGAGGATGAAATTAGTAAAGAGCAGGTTTATAAAACCACATTTCAAGCGAATAATGGGCCAGGAATCATCAATTATCGTCTTCCAGAAACAGCACCGCCGCTAGAAATCGGTAAAAAATATCGTTGGCGGTTCTTTTTCTTCTGTAATTCAGAAAATCAGGCGGATTTTCTATCTGTGAATGGGGTAATTGTGCGTGATACTTTACCACCAGAGGTTCAAAGTCAATTAGAGAAGGCTTCACCCCTAGAACGGGCTAATTTATATGGGACTAAGGGTTTTTGGTATGAGATGGTGACTGAGCTAGCCACACTGCATCGCGCTCAATCCAATAATCCTGAAATCGCCACAGCTTGGACAGATTTATTACAGCATCCAACAGTACGTTTAGAGAAAATGCTTTCAGTGCCGGTGGTTTCTTGTTGTACAGGGGATTAAAGCTCAATTCATTTTTATTCGAGCTTTTGATTTTTTTTTGCAAAAATACTGAACACCCAAAGTTGAAAGTCTATGTTACACTCATTAGCCAAAATTTAGACTTTTGGCAGTTCTTCTTAACTGAATTGTGCGGGTGATATTTACTTAAAGATTAGCCCCAGCAAGCTTGTTACCCTTAGCAAATGATTGAAGCTATTTGAGGAAAAGTCTGATGAATTCAGCCATAAAATCTCTTAACCCGTTAGCTCTCGGTTTATTTATAGCATTTTACTCCTTTGTGCCGGCATCCTCACAACCGATCCAATCGGCAAACGATGGCACCGGCACAGTCGTCACCCCCAATGGCAACCGCCTTGAAATCAATGGGGGACAACGTTCTGGTGATGGAGCAAATTTATTTCACAGTTTTGAGAAATTTGGATTAGATGCCGGTCAAATCGCCAACTTTAACTCGAATCCTGAAATTCTCAATATTTTAGGCAGAGTTGTCGGAGGTGATGCCTCTTTTATTAACGGATTAATTCAAGTAACGGGGGGAAATTCTAACTTATTTTTGATGAACCCAGCCGGCATCATATTTGGCCCGAGTGCCAGCTTAAATGTCCCCGCATCCTTCAGTGCTACAACCGCGACAAATATCGAATTTGGTTCTAATAGATTCAATGCCATCGGGACAAATAACTACCCACTTCTCATCGGTTCTCCTACTGCGTTTAACTTTTCAACGCTGCAACCAGGCGCAGTCATTAATTCAGGAAATCTTAGCGTTAATCAAGGACAAAATTTAACATTAATGGGGGGAACCGTCGTCAATACCGGCCAACTTTCTGCGCCGGGAGGTGAGATTGTTCTAACCGCCGTGCCGGGGGAACATCGGGTGCGCCTTAGTCAAACCGGCATGGTGTTAAATTTAGAAATTCAACCCGCCACAACCTCGGAAGGAAGCTGGACATTCCCCATTGCTAATTTGCCAACGTTGTTAACAGGTTATGGCGGCAGTCATGCCACAGGATTAACAGTTAATTCTGATGGCACTGTTCAACTGACGGGTTCAGGTTTGCAGGTAGAAAATGGCGATGTTGTAGTGGCGCGTTGGCCGAATTCACAAGTATCTGCTCAAAATGCTACTTTATCGGCTCACAACAACCTAACTTTAATTGAAAGTCAATTGCAGACAGCCGAAAACTTGACACTGCAAGCAGAAAATACAGTACGCATTCGAGATAGTCCTGCAAATCCTTTTGTTGCCAAAGCTGGAAACAATCTGTTGATTGAAGGAAGAGAAAGTATTGATATTTTGGCACTTAACCACCCTAACCATCCTTTAACAAGCGGGGGGAATTTAAGTTTTGTTAGTAATGGCGTAGTTTCGATAGATACTCATTCTAAAGTCGGCGGCAGTTTTTCGATTCGTGACTTTTTAGGCAATCCTAATCATTTTAGAAGTCTTTTAGGTCCAGTTATTTTTTCTGAGGGGGATGTCACGTTTGGAGATTATATCGGCCCTTCTTTATGGATTGAAGCGAAACGCAGTATCTCAACAGGCAATATTACAATTAATGGCATTGCTCCACAGATTTCTAGTGAACCGCTGCTAGTGTTAAAAGCTGGTCAGACTACTTTATCAAATTCGGCGACCCTAACGCCTGGTAACTCCCAAACAGAAGCAGGAACTATTTTTAACTCCTCCACAAGCGATGTCTTAGACGGAAAAATTGAAGTTGGCAAGATTGTTATTGATGCCGATAGTATTGGTGGACTGGTATTTTTAGAGGCATTAGATAATATTCAAACAGCCGGCATAACTTCTAATGGAGGAGGAATTTTTCTTTATAGTAAAGAAGGCCAAATTACAACCACCGGCACACTAGACTCAACGGTTGCCGGTGGTGATAGCGGAGAGATAACGCTTTGGGGACAAACCGGCATCACAACCGGCTCACTGAATGCTTCTAGTAGCGACGGCAATGGCGGAAAAATAACGGTATTCAGCCAAAGTGGAACCATTGACACCCGTGCCGGCACAGTCGATACTTCGTCTGTGAGCGGAGATGGCGGGGATATTGTCATGTATGTGTCTGATTTGACGTCGGCATCCGCAGCAACGCCAACGCCGGCACCTACACCCACACCTGCGCCGACATCAACACTGGCACCCGCACCTGCACCGTCACCCACACCTACCGCAACACTAGGATTCACTCCTGGATTGATTTCTGGAATTACTCCTGGATTGACGCCACTTTTACCTGAACCCAACCTGACACCAATACCGGCACCAACGCTGCCACCAATGCCGGCACCCATGACAGCACCGAGCATTATTACTGCCAGCCTGAATACCTCTAGTATCAATGGGAGTGGTGGCGAGGTGACGCTTTATGCTGGGGGTGGTATTGATGCCGGCAGTATTACGACAGCCGGTGTAACGGGCGGTAATCTTAGTTTGAGGAGCACAGAAAACGCGGTAGACACCCGTCGCGGCACCTTTAATACTTCAGGAATTATTAATAGCGGCACGATTAATATACAAGTTAAAACTGATCTGATAACCGGAAACTTAAATACCTCTAGTTTAACAGGTAACGGAGCTAAAATACAGCTTTACAGCTCAATCGGTAATATTGATTCTCGCACTGGTACAGTGAACACTTCCTCCGTGAGTGGTAATGCAGGAGAGATATTCTTTAATGCGGTTAGCGGTGGCATAACAATTGCTGATTTAAATGCGACCAGTGTCAATGGAAACAACGGCAAAATCGGCCTTTTTGCAACTCATAACATTAACCTAGGAAATAATGGAGTTGCTCCTCGTGTTGCCGGTGGAGAAATTGTTGGAGTCAGTAAACAGGGTGAAATAAATACTAGCGCCGGCACTCTTGACTCAACATCCAGCACTAGCAGCAGTCATCCAATTAGCTTGGTTGCGAATTCTGACCTCACCCCCGGGAATATTATCTCCAACGGTGGAAATATTAACTTAGTTATAATGCAGAATGACGGGACATCATCAACCACTGGAAATATTGATACACGAGCAGGAACTTTAAATTCAAGTTCTGAGACTGCACCCGGAGGAAATGTAACCCTTCTTATTAGAGGTAAATTTAATTCACCTTCTTACATTAAAGGGGGAGACATTTTCACGGGTGATATTATTTCTGGAGGCGGCGATATTTTTCTTATGAGCCTTTGGCCTCCAAACTCTGGCAGCGGTATATCTATTACAGGCGGCGACATAAATACCACAGGTGGAACGATTAACTCAGCTTCTAACTTTGGGTTAAGCGAAAATATTACTCTCGTCGGAGATAGCACTACTGTTGGAAACATTATATCAAATACCAATAATATCGATATCATTAACTTTCTAGGGGGAGAAGTAGATAATCCTAGTCTTATGGAAAAAGGTATTGTTTTTAGAGGAATGCTAAACTCAATTTATAAGCATGCGATGATAGTTTTTTCTAAATTTTTTGAACCATCTACTAAAGGCAATTTTGCCATAACAGCCCCTGAAGCGGGCAGTCTTATAGCAATTTCTGCACCACAAATTACTCAACCAGACTCGCCTATTTATATTTCTATTCAAGAATCCCGAACAACTAACTCAGGAACGAATGGTGCCGACTCAACTAATTCTGGTAGCACTAATTCTGGAACAACCAACTTAGGAACGAATAGTGCTGGCTCACCCAATTCTGGAAATAATACCGGAACTAATAATTCTGGAACGAATAGTGCCGACTCGACCAATTCTGGAAATAATACCGGAACTAATAATTCTGGAACGAATAGTGCCGACTTGACTAATTCTGGAACAACCAACTCAGAAACAAATAGTGCCGACTCGACTAATTCTGGTAGCACTAATTCCGGAACAACTAGCTCAGGAACTAACGGTGCCGGCTCACCCCATTCTGGAAATAATACCGGAACAACTAGCTCAGGAACTAACAGTGCCGGCTCACCCAATTCTGGAAATAATACCGGAACCAATAATGCCGGTGCTTCTAAAAACGGAACAGTTAAGCCAGAAGTGATTAACCCTGTAACAGTTAACTCAGGAATTATTAAACCCGAAAATCCTCAGCAATCGCTTAATTCAGGAAACATAAAGCCGGCTGTTTCGGTTTCTGAGCCTCCTAAACCTGTAGTAAATAACTTAGGAGAGAGCAATTCACAGAATGTGCAGCCGATTGTGTCCACTTCATCTAATAGGCCCTTCATTACTCCCCAAAAATCAGAAGTTAATTCGGTTAACATTAAGCCTGACCATACACAAAGCATAGTCTCAAAACCAGTTATTAATACCCCTAGAAACCAACAAGGAGTTTCTAACACCGTTACTACGAACTCTGTCAATGTTAGACCTGTACATTCCAACTCAGGAGCTTCTACCGAAGTTACTACGAATCCTGTCAGTGTTGAACCTGTAAATTCTAATTTAGGAGCTTCTAGCCCCCAATTAAATAATTCTGTAACTTCTAACTTGGGCAATTCCATAAATCCAAAAAATAATCCTAACACTGCTAATCTTGGAACAACCAATCTTGAAAGTTTGAATACACCAAGTGGGACTCAACTCAAGATTTCCTCATCTCAGCTAATCAATCCGGCAAATCAGCAAGGCATTGTTAGAACCGAAACAAATCATTCTCCAGTCAATGAAAATGCACCACGTTTGACAATCTTGGCGCAAGAAGCAGGAACTTGTCTTAAGCAAGAGCAGTTACTGGGAGAAGTCCAAGGAGTGGCTCTAAAGCGCACGCCAGACAACTATAACCAAGCTATCGCCTGCTACGAAAAAAACTTAGAACTCGCCCGTCAATTGCGAGATCGTTCTACCGAAAAGTATGTGCTGTACAATCTTGGGGTTGCTTCCTACGCCTTGGGAAATTACACTCAAGCAATTGATTATCATCGGCAGCAACTAGCCTTAACACAATCTCTCCAAGATTCTCTAGGGGAAGGGCAAGCCTTAAATGGTTTGGGAGCCGTTTTCGGGGCAATTGGAGATTATGAAAAAGCAATTACTTACTATCAACAAACTTTAAAACTCGCTGCGTCGAATAACGCGTTTGAATTACAAGGAAAAATTTTAAGAAATCTAGGACTTGCTTACTACGCCCAGAAAAATTATCCGCAAGCGATTGAGTATCAAAAACAAAGTCTAGCACTCACTCAACAGATCAAAGACCAGCCAGGAGAATTACGCGCCCTGAGCAATTTAGGGCGAATGTACTACACTCTTACAGATTATACCAAAGCCATAAAATACCAAAAGCAAAGTTTAGGGCTTGCTCAGGCAATACAAGATAGAAGTGGCGAAGCGTTGGCATTAGAAAATCTAGGAATCGCTTATTATGCAATTGAAAATTTTGATCAAGCAATTTCCCATCATCAGCAGAGTTTAGCGATTGTTAGAAGCTTAGGGGAGCGCCATGCAGAAGCCCGTGTTTTAACGAATTTAGGGGATGCTCTCAATCAAGCAAAGCGACCTCAAGAAGCGATTAAAAATCTCATTGCTGCTGTCGAAATTTGGGAATATTTACGCCAAGATTTAGGCAGCGATGACCTCAGCAAAGTCCTGATTTTTGAAACTCAAGAAACTACCTACAGCACCTTGCAAGAAATTTTGGTGGACAACAATCAAATTAATAGCGCTCTCGAAATGACAGAAAGGGGACGGGCGCGGGCTTTTGTAGAATTACTGGCGAAGAGTTTGTCTTCTCAATCTATAGAACCTGAATTCGCTCAGGCGAATATAAAGGAAATTCAGCAGATTGCCCGATCTCAAAATACTACGTTGGTTTCCTACTCAATTATGAAGCAGGTTGTGGGTACGCAAGGAACTCGGCAAGTACAAGAGTCAGAACTTTATATTTGGGTGGTTAAACCTAGCGGTGAAGTTGCTTTTCGCCGGCAGGATCTTCAATCTTTAAATCTTACCCTCAATGAACTGGTTCCTGAAAGTAGAATTTCTCTAGGAGTTCGGAGTCGGGGTGAAGGTGAAACCCTCACATTTTTACCGGGTGATTTTGTTAAGCTCAAAGATGATGCACCCGACTGGGAACCGTGGCAAGTTGTCGGAATTAGTGAAGCCACTCAAAGCCTGGAATTAACTCAATCTTCTTTTGCAGAAGGTGTGACAATTTCTCGTCCTATTGCTGATGTCATCTCAAAAGTCGAATCGGTTCGGGGGTCTCATCCTCGATTACAAAAACTGCATCAAATTCTCATTGAACCCATTGCAGATTTATTGCCGGCAAACCCAGAAGATCACGTCGTGTTTATTCCTCACGGCGAATTGTTTTTAGTGCCATTTGCTGCATTGCAAGATAGTGAAGGCAACTATTTAATTGAGAAACACACGATTCTAACAGCGCCGGCAATTCAAGTTCTTGACTTAACCAACAAACAAAAACAGCAACTGCCAACCCAAACTCAACCTCAAGCATTAGTGGTTGGAAATCCTAAAATGCCGGTTGTGTCAACCACACCAGGACAGCCGGCGCAACCATTAGCGCCACTTCCCAATGCTGAAATAGAAGCTTTAGAAATTGCTCGATTATTACAAACAACTGCTTTAACCGGCTCTATTCCCACCAAAGCACTGGTTGTAGAAAAAATGCAGCAAAGTCAAATTATCCATTTCGCCACGCATGGATTACTTGATGAGGCACAAGGCTTAGAAAGTGCGATCGCTTTAGCACCTGATAGCAAAGATAATGGGTTGCTAACAGCTAGTGAAATTCTTAACTTAAAATTAAAAGCCGAATTAATTGTTCTCAGTGCCTGTAATACGGGACGAGGCAGAATTACGGGGGATGGAGTTATTGGCTTATCTCGTGCCTTAATTAGTGCCGGCATTCCCAGCGCTGTCGTCTCCTTGTGGACAGTGCCGGATGCGCCTACAGCATTTTTAATGCAGGAATTTTATCAGCAATTGCAGCAAAATGGAGACAAAGCAAAGGCGTTGCGAAGTGCAATGTTAAAGACAATCCAACAACACCCTAATCCTAGAGATTGGGCAGCTTTCATATTAATTGGTCAGCCTTAATTTCCTTAACGACAGCTTAGGGTGCATTAGTGTGATAGATTGATTAAACTCGCATACTTTATTTGGCGCTGCCCTTATTGGCCGGCAGCGGGTCTTGAGATAAGCGAGATCCCAAGCGATGCTTTTTCAAAACTGATAAAATTACTACACTTTTAAAATTATTTCTATTTTTTATAGAAAAGTAGCACAGCATACCACCGGCATCTAGAGCGAAGTCGGCCTGAATTTTAGCAAACTCATAACCATAACATTTAAATCAATCGCTCGGTGCCACTTCAACTAAAAATCTTCCGGCAAAGCAGAGAAATGTAACAGTATATTTTAATTACAGCTTAATCTAACCAATGAATGGTTAAAAAATAGTAATTATTAAACTAAATAAAAACTTTAATAAAAAAAATTATAATATGTTCAGCCCACGATTGGGAGACAGCTCATGCAGCAACACAGTGACACCTTGAAGCAGATGGGTTTGCCCAACCAACCCCAGCATCAACCCAGGAAAAAGGCGCTCGTGCAAAAGCAAAAGAGAAAATGCTTTTTCTTGCCTTTTTACCTATTATCTTTTACCTTATCCTCACTCACCGGCAGCGCAGTATGGGCGCAGAGTTCCCAAGACATAGAGCTTCAAGTCGGGGTAGTACAGCGATTTGGGGAAAAACCAAGCGACCGGCTGACCCTGAAAGCAAAGCCTGGGGATCGCCTAACCTTGCGTTTTAACCAAGATGGCTTGCCCCAAATTCTCGAAGCGACAGAACTCAAGCTAGAAATTCAGATGCAACCCCTGCCGCAGCCGGTGGTAGAGGAGCGAGTTGTACTCGGCAGCTACCGTAGCTTTGAAAGCGCGGAAGACACTGCTAATACGTGGCGAGCCAAAGGACTGGAGGTAGAAATTGGCCAACCGGACGAATGGCAGGTGTGGGCCAAACGCGGTGCCTACAGCAGCCCCTTAATCCGCCGGTTTCTCCTAGAAAGCCTGCAAGCGAAAGGCCACAACAGCGCCTATCTTGAGACAAAAATATTACAGCAGACACCCCAAGCCAGTTGGGTGGTTAATGGCACCCGCTATAGCCAGTCTCAGCTAGACATCAGCGCCGGCACCGGCTTAATTCAAGTCGAGAAAGGGAAAGCGGAAAAAACAGAACGTCTGTACGGAGGCAGTCTGCGGCTGCAGCCTAATGCCTATGGCACTTACACACTCGTCAACCAAGTGCCCCTCGAAATCTATCTGCGAGGCGTCGTGCCTCATGAAATTGGCGAAGAAGCCCCCTATCCGGCAATTGAAGCCCAAACGATTCTGGCGCGAACGTATGTACTGCGGAACTTGCGCCGGTTTGCCATTGATAACTATCAGATGTGCGCCAATACCCAATGCCAGGTTTACCAAGGACTGGGCGACACTTGGCCCGATGCTGATCGCGCGATCGCAGCCACCACTGGGCAAGTGCTGGTTTACCAAAACGAGTTAATTGATGCCCTTTATTCCTCAACCAGCGGCGGTGTCACGGCTCCTTTCAACGATATGTGGGATGGCCCAGAACGACCTTATTTGCTGCCGGTGCTAGATTCGGTGGGCAACGTTTGGGACTTGTCGAGTCAAAGTTTAGCTTCCGAAGACAACTTCCGGCGCTTTGTCAATATTGAGAAAGGATTTAACGAGGAAGGCGACTTGTTTCGGTGGCGAGAGGAAAGCAGTCTCGACAAGATGAACAAAGACTTGAGGCGCTATCTGCAAGACGGCAACTCTCCCTTGGTTAACTTCCAAACAATTCAGGAGTTGCGGGTGCTGCAGCGATCCAGTGCCGGTCGTGTTCTCAAAATGGCCGTGAGCACTGACGCGGGTGTGATTGAGCTGGAAAAAGACGAGATTCTCAATGCGTTTTACGCGCCTTTAAGCACTCTCTTCTATGTGGAACCAATCTATCAAGAGAATACGAAAATACTTAAGGGCTATGCCTTTATTGGAGGGGGTTTTGGGCATGGGGTTGGCATGAGTCAAACCGGCTCCCATAAGCTGGCCAAGTTGGGATGGTCGAGCGATCGCATTCTTAGCTTTTACTATCCTGGCACCCAGATTCAGCTGATCAACGAGTCTATTATTTTGTGGCAAGACCCGTTGAAAGAAAAGAGTGAAGAGAAATTGACATTGCGCGTGAACTAGGGCCACTTTACTCCAGAAGCCGATTTCTGGGTTCTCAGGGAGGGGGGTGAGCCGGCAACTTGCCCTTTTTTTATTTTCCCCAGACTAAACTTGTGACAAACGTCGTGATTATCTGGGCCGAAAACAAATCAGGGACGCCCTAACGACGCCCCCTGATGGTTAAGTTTCTACGAAGTTCAATCAGCCGCTAAACTAACGATTCCATCAGTTTAGAGAAAGAGAGTGTTAAGAACCGGGCTTAACTTCCTGCCTGATAAGGCTTGAATTAACAACTGAGGGATGAGTTGAACTTCGCATCCAACTCTGGGCCGAGGCATCGAAGACTGAGTTAGTACAGTTCTTCTTCTTGGTGAGTTAGGATCGTGCAGTCAGAAGAGGGGTATGCCACGCAAGTTAAGACATAACCGGCTTCAATTTGATCGTCATCCAAGAAGGATTGGTCAGACTGGTCTACGGTGCCTGAGGTGATCTTACCGGCACAGGTGGAGCAAGCTCCGGCGCGGCAAGAATAAGGCAGGTCAATCCCTTGTTCCTCAGCAGCATCCAAAATGTACTCGTCGTCGGGCACTTCAATTGTTGTGTTTAGCCCTTCCGCTTCGTTGATCAATGTGACTTTGAAAGTTGCCATGCAGCGTTCCTCTCTAGAAATCGACTTAGGGTGATAAGTTTCCTTTATGCAAAAGCTACTTCTGTATTAACCCGTAGCTTTGCGTATAGGTTCAGCCTGTTTCTGATATTACGGGAAAAAATCAAGCTTGGAACACTTATTGACCAAGTAGTCTCAATAAAATTTATTATAAATTTTTCTAATTTCATCTTGATTGCTTATACCTAGGAATATATGTACGGCATTGTGTCTCTGTTAGCGGCCATTAAAACTAAGGTAGTATCAACAACGTCAATGATTTCCCAATCGTAGAGTCTCGCTGGTGACACAACCGTTTAACACAAGCACACAAACGCCTATGACACCTTTATATACCGACGTGCGGCTGCCGGTGAGGGTCGGTTTGGTGGGAACCGGCTATGCAGCAAAGCTAAGAGCGCAAACCCTGCAAGGCGAGGCGCGGGCGCATCTTGTGGCAGTTGCCGGCCACACCCCAGAGACGACAGAGGCGTTCAGTCAAACCTACGGCGCTCAAGCGGTGATTTCTTGGCGTCAGCTGGTGGAACGCGAGGATCTGGATTTGGTGATCATTTCCAACATTAGTCGAGATCATGACTTGATTGCCCGTGCAGCGCTGAGTGCCGGTAAGCACGTTGTCGTAGAATATCCGATTTCCCTCGATCCGGTTGAGGCAGAAAAATTAATTGCTTTAGCGGCTCAACAAAACAAACTTTTGCACGTCGAGCATATTGAACTGCTTGGGGGCGTACATCAGGCGCTGGTAGAATCCTTACCGGCAGTGGGTCAAGCTTTCTATGCCCGCTATGTCACCATCAGTCCCCAGCAGCCGGCCCCCCGCAAGTGGACGTATCAACGGGATCTATTTGGTTTTCCCTTAAGCAGTGCCCTGTCGCGGCTGCACCGGCTCACGGATTTATTTGGCCAAGTGGCGACGGTTAGCTGTCAGAGCCGGTTTTGGGACGCCCCACCCCCGGCATCGGAAGCCGGTTTTTTCACAGCCTGTTTGTGCGCTGCTTCGTTGCGCTTTACCAATGGCGTTGTCGCGGAAGTCGTTTATGGCAAAGGGGAAACCTTCTGGCAGGCAGAACGGACGTTAGAAGTTCACGGAGATCAGGGCACACTGATCTTTAATGGTCAAGAGGGACGCCTGGTGCGTGGAGAGGAAACCACCCCCATAGAAGTGGGCAGCCGGCGGGGACTGTTTGCCAAAGACACCGCAATGGTATTAGATCACCTGAGCGAGGGAACACCTCTTTATGTGACGCCGGCAGCCAGCGCCTACACCCTTAAAGTTGCTGATGCCGCTCGTCGATCTGCGGAAACAGGCCAAACGATTACCCTTAGCAATTAGCGAGTGAATCGTCAATTCTGAGTTGCCTTCTTCAATGTGCCGGTGACTTCGATAAAATAGGCATTTACCACAGTAAAAACCTAGTTCCTTAACTAAACTTAAATCGAAAATTTTTGAGATTCTGTTATGATTGAAACATTTATAATTTTTGTCATCAAATGAAATAAAAATTGCTTTCGATTATTTACCAATTGTTACCAAATTTTGAATTTACTAAAGACTTTTTTTCTTAACACAGGAGGCTCTGATGGCTACAACGCTGGAACAGATTGCTGTTTATCTTGATGAAAGAGGTTGGCAATATGAGCTAGATGAAAAAAATACTCGGATTATTACTGGAGTTTATGCTGACCACATAGAGAATTTTTTAATCGTGATCCAGCTCGATGAGGATGGAGAATTTTTTAAACTCTTCGCCCCCCAAGTGCTGTCTGGTATTCAAGACCATCCTCACAAAGATGCAATTTTGCAAACCATGCTGTGCATCTCGTGGGAAACAAAAATGTTGCAATGGGAGTACGATCCATCGGATGGAGAAATTCGGGCAATCATTGAATTTCCCCTAGAGGATTCCCAGTTAACAGAAAGGCAATTTAATCGCTGTTTAAGTGGCTTAATTCAAATTGTTGATGATGTGGCAATGCCGCGTTTGAAACAGGTGATGGAAACCGGCCACGATCCGGGTGATGAAGATATGGGCGAAAGATTGTTGCTCACCCTACAAGAAGAAGCGCCTGGGCTGCTAGATGTCTTAGAAAAAGCAATGGAAGCCCGGAAGAAACGGGGAACCTTTCCGAGTGAGAACTGAGAGGGCATGGGGCATGGGGCATGGGGCATGGGGCATGGGGGATTGGGCATGGGGGAAGAAATTTTTAAGCCTTCGCCGATGTTAGGTTGATTTATATTGCCTGATTCTTAATCACCGGCCTAACTTATTGGGGATGCCCTCACAACCGCCTGGAATCGTGGCTCTAGTTTTCTCTCCGCCCCAGGCGCAGCAGTAGTAGCGTTGTGCGTCGTCTAGTCGCTCAACGCCGGTGAAGTCTGCATTTTCAATAACAGCGCCAGTGTGGAGACCTGTTTTGTAGTCGGGATATTCGGTACGACTGCGGGGGGAGGCGTTTTCTGCTTTGCCATAAAATAGCCGCGCACCTTTGATATCAGCATAGGAAAGATTCGCTTCGTACAAAATGCTGCGGGCGAGGTTGGCTTTGACTAGGTCACACCGGCTTAGGTTGGCCCTGATAATATTCGCTTCGCTCAATTCTGTCCAGCGCAGATCAGTGCCGGATAAGTCTGCCCCAGCGAGCATCACGCCGAGATCGATCACACGGACACCATAGGAACGATCTTCCTCATAGCCGCCCTCACCGTTCAAAATAGGCCGGCCTAAATGACGATCGCGTTTTAAAGGCGTCAGCAACCTCGACTGAGACAAAAACCGCAGAACTTTAGCTTTACCGGCAGCATCCACACTCGCAAGAATAGCGGCAGTGCGTCCTTCAGAAAATGCTCGCTCTTGGGGCCAATCTTCCAGCAATCCCTCGTCATCCAAAGCTAAATCGGAAATGCCCTGGAAGTAGGCATCAATTGTCTGCTGCTGGGTAAGGATATTTTGCTGACTGGTGAGGCGGTTTTGTTCGAGGGTGAGATCACGAGAAATTACATACTGTTGCCAAGCGATATAGACGGCTAAAATCGCAATGAAAATTTGTCCCAATGCGCCGAACCATTCTGCCAGCGATCCAACGGCATCCCACTGAATTTGCTTGGCCCATTTTGTGAGGCGCAGATAGAAGCCCAAATATTTTAGTAAGCCCAGCGTAGCAGCCAGGAATCCCAACGCTGCAAAAAATTGCCCGCGTAAGGGTGCCGGCAATAAGTCATCGAATACCTCGCCCGCAAACGGCCAAATAATCAGCAGTGATAGCAACAGAGATATAATCCCGCCCGATACCCCCAACCAGGGGTTATTGATAACCAAGCCCAAAACCATGAGGGCGAGTGAAGCCAGGAGGATCACACTCGGATTGGCCTTCCAAATCCGATTCGTTGGCTGTGCGGTTTGATGAATTGGAGATTTTGCCGGCACGATCATTTCAGGGATGCCGGTGGTGACAACTGCACCGTCTTTACCGGCAACTTTGCCGTCGGCACCATTGAGACTTTCCAGCGTTACATTTGATTGAGGTTGGGTGGGTTTGGAAGAATCGGGTTCGGGTGTCATCGGTTTTGATATGGGCGTTCGCGCATTTGGGCTGAACTGCTGCCCTATGATAGCGGGTTTGGCGGCGGGAAGTGGTGCCACACGCCAGAAGCAAAGCGCTCACCTTTGCACTTCAAACATCTTAACGAACCAAGCTGGTGAGCGATCAAGATGCCACTCCACTCAGTTTGTCTGCCCGGATTCAAGAAATTTTAGGGATGCCAGCGCGTGTGCGCTTAAATCTAAAATCAAATTTGGGTGTTTAAGTCGGAGAAAACTGCTAATGTCAAACCCCATATTTCTACCGCCGAAAAAGATTACAAGAGGAACGCTGCTGGCACCCGATGGCACTTTAATGCCGGCAAGCTTAAAAGAGAATGCCGGCTGGCTGGTGAAACTCAAACCTGCGATTGCCGGCAGCAGGGCAAAGCTTTGAACATATCAGTGAAGGTATTGACTATTTCTCGGTTTGGGGGAAATTATTAACCAAGCTCGCAACACAGGTATAATTTCCGTCCGCCTCTATGGCAATCTGATCCCGCCTGGGAAAGAACTAAGAAAGAAATATCAGCCGTTTAGGTTGGCAGTTGAGGGATTTTTGTCGGGAAATTTTACTGGCCAGTTTTGGGAGTTTGATTTGTGCCGTGAAGGAGATAAGCTGGTGCTGAAGGATGCGGCTTTTGTGGCTCAGATTGTGTTAGATATTCAGGTAAAAGAAGGGAAGAAAAAACAATCGAGCAAAAGTCAGGGGAAAAAACAACCGGATAAAATGCAGCCGGTTGCCAAACCGCCGCTCAATTTGGTCTTAAAACAGAATAAAAGCGGCTAAGCTTGTTTTCGGTGGATCATTGCCGCGCTTCCCCGGTAAACCGGCTTTTTTGGCAGAATCAGAGCGGTCTTTTGGCTAGAAAAGTTTGGGGGGTTTTCATGCGCCAAAGCACGCGCTATAACTGTACATAACGCTGGTTCGGGGTGTCGGGAAATTATTTAAAGCCAAGACTGCGTTTTGATTAGCGTAGCTTGTGCGTAAGGGTTTAAAGACTTTTACTGCGACTTTCCCAACCCGATAGCATACAGAGGCATCTGGCAAGACTTAATTTTGTTAGCAAAAAGAGGAATATGCCTTTCAAATTCAAAGTTTTGTCGATTGACGGCGGGGGCATTCGAGGCATCATGCCGGCACTCATTTTAGCAGAGATTGAGAAACGCACAGGAAAGCGAATTTCACAGCTCTTTGATTTAGTTGCCGGCACATCAACGGGAGGAATTTTAGCGTTGGGTGTTACTAAACCCAATCCAGCCAATCCTGCGGAAGCTCAATATCAAGCAGAGGACTTAATTCGCCTCTATAAACATGAAGGAAAGCGAATTTTTCCCAAGCCTCGCTCTAGACTGGCCGAAATGGCAAAATTCCAGTCACTTGTGTTAAAAAATTTTTGGTCTTCGCCAATTGTTAATTTCAAAAACCTATTCCGGCCAAAATTTTCGTCTGGTGGCAGAGAATCGGTTTTAACAGAATTTTTAGGAGATATCCCCATCGAAGAAGCGGTAACAGAAGTTTTTGTTACCAGTTACGATACTGAACTGCGAATGCCTATTTTCTTTACAAGTAACCGGCATAACGAAAAAAGAGCCGATTACTTCCGGAAGATATGCGAAGGATTTACAATGAAACAAGCCGCGATGGCAACATCTGCTGCCCCAACATACTTCGAGCCTTACAAAGTTGATACCCTTCATCCCACTCGCTGCGGCTTTTATTCCTTAGTTGATGGGGGAGTTTTTGCCAATAATCCGACCGCAATGGCAATCATAGAAGCGATTGTTTTTTACAGAGAAAAGTACAAAACTAGATTGTTTGTTGATGACATTTTAGTAGTTTCTCTGGGAACAGGAGCACTGACACGACAATTTTATTTTGAGCAAGCAAAAGATTGGGGACTAATTAAATGGGTGCGTCCAGTCATTAATATGGCACTTGATGGTCAAAGTGAATGTGTGGACTGTCAGTTAGAACAATTACTGCCAAATCCGGAAGCTCGGGCGAAACAGTATTATCGTTTTCAAGCTCCATTAAATAACGTTCAAGACGATTTTGATGATGCGAGTGATGGTAATATTAAAAGACTAGAAGAACTGGCACAGCTAATTATTGAACAGAGAAATGGAGATTTAGATGAGCTATGCCGGCAGCTACTTCTGGATCGTCCTAAAGTCAGTGAAGCACCGAAAGCACTTGATTTCAATACCAACGAAGATCGCACCTACTCTTTATCCAAGAATATTGAGATGATTTGGGAGCGAAAATAAACCCGGATAAATAATAGGGTTAACCATTCAAAATGCCTGAAAGTAAAATTATTACCCTTCTCACCGATTTTGGTTTGAGCGATGTTTATGTGGGAGTGATGAAAGGGGTGATCGCTCAAATTAACCCGACGCTGCCGGTGGTGGATCTAACCCATCAAATACCCCCGCAAAATATCGCCGCCGGCAGGTTTTGTCTAATGAATGCTGTGCCTTATTTTCCCGCCGGCAGCATTCATGTTGCAGTCGTTGATCCAGGCGTTGGAAGTCAGCGGCGAGCGATTGCGGTAGAATTTCCTGGGGGTTTCTTAGTAGGACCCGATAATGGGTTATTCAGTGGGGTGCTGAGTCAAAATTCTGCAATTGCAGCGGTAGAACTGACTAACCCTAAATATTGGCGTACACCGGCACCTAGCAGCACGTTTCATGGACGGGATATTTTTGCGCCGGCAGGTGCTCATCTCGCCACCGGCATCCCTTTAACAAATCTCGGCAAAACCATAGATCCAAAAACTCTCGTTGAGCTTTCTCTTCCTGCCTGTGTTCCCACTGAAACTGAGGTTGCCGGCACTGTTCAATACATTGATCATTTTGGCAATTTAGCAACTAATATTCCCGGCAGTTATGTTGAGAAACAAGATTGGGTTGCGGTTGCCGGCAGCCTTACAATACCGAGTGGTCAAACTTATAGTGACACGCCACCTGGAACCCTTTTAGCTTTAATTGGCAGTCATGGTTGGGTAGAAATTGCTGTCAGCGGTGGTAGTGCTGATTCTGTCTTACAAAAACAACTCAATCAGTCAGATTTGTTGGGAGTGCCGGTGCGTGTTGTCAAGACAAATTCTGAAGTTTGATATTAATAAATATTTTAAGTATTGAAATGGGAATTTTATTTAACCGCAAATGATAGCGCAGCGTGCCGGCAGATGGAGATAAATGCAGATAAGCGGGAAAATAGCACGTTTTTGTAAAGATCCCAGTTAAGATCAAGTTTCTTTACAGAAAATTTTCTGTTTTTATGGGCTGCCGGTTTTTAGCGATAATTAACAAACCAAATGATATAATCATCCAGAAGTTGATAATTTACAGAGCCTTCTTCCGTTACTTCCAGGTATGACAGGGGGAGTGTGAATTTTTTACGATCTGTTGTGCGCTGAACGTCTACCAAAAGACCATCTGCTTCATTAATATAGCCGTTGAATTTAAGAAACTTAAAGGTATCTGTGTAGGACGGATTGGTTTTCTTTAACCTTTCATATTCTTTTTTATTACCGTCCCCAATCACATACTGTTCTTCCCACTCAAAGTCTTCGCTTCCTGTAAGATGGCACGGAAGCTCAATATTTTTCTTGAGATACTCCATATAAAGAAGCAAGTTTTTTTCATTAACTTCTAAGTTTTTATTTTTAAAAATTAGCTCTATTCTTTTTTCAAATTCTTCTATTTTATTAAACTCTCCATTCTCTTCATCGATTAACTCTTTGTCAAAAATAACTTCAAATTCCCCATTACTCAGCACTTTAATCAGCTTAACCTTTTCGGCTATTTCAGGAAAGTTACCTAAAAAATCAGGGAAAATATTTTCGGCTCTCTTCGTTCTTTCTGAAACTTTGCAAACAACAGTTTCATCAATTTCAATAACGTTCTGCTCGTCTGATGGAGGGGTAAGCCGGCTGCGATTTTTGCTCTTATCAGATTTAGACATTTCTTTTTACCCGACGCAGGTTTATAAATAAAGTGTAGCCTGAGAGCAGTCCCTTTGCAGTTGATAGATAAGAACAAACCATGACACAACTGACGGAATCTGAACCAGAAGTCTATCAAGGCCAGTTTGGCCAGTTTACCATTACTCAAAGCGACCGCAC
The DNA here is from genome assembly GCF_014695715.1 of Microcoleus sp. FACHB-68. Classification (NCBI taxonomy): domain Bacteria; kingdom Bacillati; phylum Cyanobacteriota; class Cyanophyceae; order Oscillatoriales; family Microcoleaceae; genus Microcoleus; species Microcoleus sp. FACHB-68. The sequence continues at coordinate 230,943 of NZ_JACJOT010000006.1, read as the reverse complement.
CGGCGTTCTCATCTACCGCACCGGCTTGATGGTGGCAGCACTCTGTTTTGCCGCCGGCAGCCTGCTGGTATTACTTTTGGGCAACTCGCCAGCAACCCTAAACGCCCTGACACCCCTCTACGCCTGCTTCTCTCTCGCCCTCGGCGTCAGCTTAGTCACCATTCATATCTACCTCGCCAGTTTACACCGGCTTCTGCAAATATTTTGGCTGATTGGTAGTGTTACAGCCGGCTTTTTCGCCGTGCAAAACAGCGAAGCGCTAGCTTTAACAATTTACAACCATCCCGTCACCTTACTGGGTGCCGGTTTCACCTTTGCCGCACTAACCGGAATTTACTTTAAAGAAGCCTTTTGTTTTAACCGTTTTGAAACCAAACTGCTAACACCCTTAGTGCCGGTGTTACTGCTGGGGCATCTTGCTGGAGTATTGCCGGTGCCGGTGGAGAAAACTTTATTAGCCGGTTGGGCAATTTTATTCTTAGTCTTCGCACTTCGCAAAGCCTTTCAAGCAATTCCCCCCGACATCGGCGATAAAAGCGTCTTTGATTATTTGCATCAACAACGCTCAGTAGAGGCTTGATTTTCACTCAGTTCACACAAATCAAAATCGCCCATCTCTAGCCAACAATATTAAATTTTGAGGGCTTTGGGATGGGAAATTACCTGGCTCAGGACGATCAGTATACTCGTGTTGACAATTAATCATCTCCATCCCTTTCTTGCCCTCAATTCTCCGGTTGCTGCTGATATCTTAGTTGTCGAAGGATGGCTGCCAGATTATGCCATCAAAGCCTCTATCGATGAATTTAAAACGGGAGGTTATCGTAAACTTATCACAACCGGCGGCCCTTTATCCAAAGGCTACTATCTGGCAGAATACAAAACCTTTGCCGAAATTGCAGCCGCAACTTTAATCGCCCTCAACTTTGAGCCAGATAATTTAATTGCAGTTCCGGCACCGGCAGCCATCAAGCATCGAACCCAAGCATCTGCGGTTGCCCTGCGCCAATGGCTATCCACTTCCGATTTAGAAGTCAAAGCAATTAATTTATACACATTTGGCCCTCACGCCCGCCGCAGTTGGCTAATTTTTAAACAAGTCCTCGCGCCTGAAATTCGCGTTGGAGTCATTGCCGCCCAACCCCTCGATTATGATGCTAACAATTGGTGGCAATCTAGCACTGGAGTTAGGTCAACAATCTCTGAAAGTATTGCTTATGCTTATGCACGTTTTATCGATTGGAAAGCGTAAAATTTTAACAAGCCAATCTAACTAAATGACAGTTTAACCGGCATTCTATGATAAAAATTGAATTGCAACCGTTTGAGCGCGATGATTTCGCCCGATTAATAGGTTGGATCACCTCTGCGGATCTAATCCAGCAATGGGCACCTTCAACTTTCACTTATCCATTAGATGACAATCAACTGGAAAAATATATTCAAACGTCCCAGGGAGAGAAACCTACTAAAAAAATATTTAAAGCGGTAGATACTCATACCTTCGCAGTCGTGGGTCACATCGAACTTGATAGAATTGATCTGCAAAATAGGTCTGGCACAGTTTCCAGAGTTTTAGTGGGTGAAGCTTCCCTACGAGGACAAGGAATTGGAACTCAAATGGTGAAAAAACTTTTGCAATTCGGATTTGAAGAATTAAAGCTGCACCGCATTTCTATTGGAGTGTTTGATTTTAACATAGCAGGAGTTTCTTGTTACGAAAAAGTCGGGTTTGTGAAAGAAGGATATTTTCGAGATGCTTATAAAGCCGGTGATAAATATTGGAGCTATTACGTGATGAGCATTCTCGAATCCGAGTGGAAATCGTCAGACGTTTAATCAAGATGGGGGATGAGTGGAAGAACGCGCATACTGGCTAGCCTGGTCAAAAGTTGCCGGTGTGGGTCCTGTGTTTCTCAGACGCCTGCAACAGCACTTTGGCACCCTGGCAACCGCTTGGGAAGCCACACCGGCAGCGTTGGGACAAGTGGAAGGATTTGGACGAAATACGGTTGAACGCGTCGTGCAAGGGCGAGCGCAAATCCAGCCAGACAAATTGCTACAACAGCACCAACAACAAAATCCCTGTTTCTGGACGCCGGCAGATCCCGACTATCCCCGCCTGCTGCTAGAAACGCCCAACCCGCCGCCGGTTCTGTACTGCCGGGGACAATTTGACCTCCAAGAGAATCTCGGACAAACACCGATGGTGGCGATTGTGGGCACCCGCGAACCGTCTGAATATGGCAAACGCTGGACGCGCAAAATCAGTACGGCTTTGGCAAAAAGTGGCTTTACGATTGTTTCTGGACTGGCAGCCGGCATCGATACAGAAGCGCATCAAGGCTGTTTGGATGCCGGTGGGCGCACTCTGGCGATTTTGGGCACCGGCGTTGATATCGTCTATCCGCCGCGTAACCGGCTTCTGTACGAGGCAATTCTGAAGCAGGGAGCGGTTTTAAGTGAGTATCCAGCCGGAATCGGGCCAGATCGTGCCCACTTTCCCCAGCGCAATCGAATTATTGCCGGTTTGAGTCGGGCAGTGCTGGTGATGGAAGCGCCAACGAAATCGGGTGCTTTAATTACCGCACACTTGGCAAACGACTTTTGTCGTGATGTTTATGTACTGCCGGGATCGCTCGATAATCCTAACTCGCTAGGTTGTTTGGGGTTGTTGAGTAAGGGCGCACAAGTGATTTTAAATGAAGGTCATCTATTAGAAATGCTGGGCGCGATGCCACCGATAGATGCCACTACAGAAGCAGTACATCCTGTATCTGGACAATTGTCGTTATTTGAGCAAGTGCCGATGCCGCAGTTGGAACCAGAACTCGCTAAAGTCTTGCAAGTTGTGCCGGCGGAACCAACATCATTAGATTTAATTGTGCAAGAAGCGGGCTTAGCGGCTGGATCGGTTTCTAGTGCTTTATTGCAACTAGAATTGTTGGGCTTGGTAACTCAATTACCGGGGATGCGATATCAGCGTTCTTAGGTTAGCGAGTGTCTCCTTTGGTAGGCAGTTTCCCCCAAAAGTTGTAATGCAATCTGTCAATCGTTAAGTTTTTATAACAATTCGGGTTTCGTCAAATCTGCCGGCAGAAGGATGAGCAAAGTTGGGCAACTCCAATAAGCTAATAAAAGCATCCGATAACGGAAGTTCAAATAAGAGGAGAACAAGTATGCCAGTGACTCTTGAAGACACCAAGCGTCAAGCAATTGCCACTAAATTGGCAGATATGAAAGCGGTGCAAAACCTGATCATATCCAACGACCAAGCTCTTTTAAATGCTTGTAGCGATCAAGATATTGCCCAGCGCGTGCGGGATATGCTTGAAGATGATCAAAAAAATCTGGGCATTCTTGACACCGTGATTGTTCAGTATGGTGTTAAAGCAGAGCCAAAACAAACAACCCAAGAGTTGATTGAGAAGACTCAGAAACTGATGGAAGGTTCTGAGCTGACTGTTTATGAGAAGTTCTCTCAGCACGAACTGCTCAAGCACGCTCAAACCATGAAAGGGCTGTTAGTTCACAAAGCCGCTCAGGTTGTTGGCGCTGACATTGAAGCCGCTATCACTCCTTTAAATACAGTTAACTTTGAAAACCGCGCTCATCAAGAACAACTCAAAGGAATTTTAGAAATTCTGGGTGTTCGTGAGCTAACCGGCAAAGATCCGGATCAAGGTATTTGGGCACGAGTTCAAGACGCAGTTGCCGCCTTTACAGGTGTCGCCGGCAGCGTTGTTTCTCGCACCGATGATGAGATGAGCATTCGCGATCTCATTCGCATGGATCACACCAAAGTCAACACCCTCTTCATGCAAATTCAAGGGACTGATGATCCTCAAAAGCTGCAAGAATATTTCGGTCAAATTTACAAGGATTTGAGCGCTCACTCTGAAGCCGAAGAGCAAATTGTCTACCCCGCAGTGCGTTCTTACTATCAACAGACGCAAGACTTGTACAACGAGCAAGCTGAAATGAAGCAGATGCTCGAACAAATCAAGTCTTTGAACCCCTCTGCGCCGGACTTCAAGAACAATGTTCAGCGGCTGATGGATGCAGTGATGCACCACGTTCGTCAAGAAGAAACTGAAATGTTCCCGCTAATTCGTGACAACTTCAGCGACGAACAGCAAAAGCAAATGGCTACCGAGTTCAAGACAGCAAAAAGCCAGGTTCAAGACCAATTTGCAGCTTCTAGCAAGTAATCAGAAGCTAACCGATGGTTGAGTTGCTAGTTGACATAATTCGCGGCTCTCTTTAAACAAAACTCTCACCACTAAAGTGGTGGGGGTTTTACAACTGTTTAAAGAAGTTCATTCAAGACAGCTTTCTATGCCTATTTACAGAGCGTTAGAGCGAGTTAGTGAGATGGACAAAGAGTACAAAGATCGACAAACCCAGCGACTAGATGAGACAATTCAGCAGCAAGCTGAGCGAGTTAAACAACAAGGAAGAAAGCTCGCTGAACTGGCTGAGCGAGTTAAACAACAAAGAAAAAAGCTGGCTGAACTGACTGAGCGACTTCAGCGACAGGAACATTGAGTTCGGCAATAGCAAGAAAAAATTTAAACCTTATTAACGAACAGTTAAAGAATGTGTGCCGGCAACACCCAAAAAAAGGAGGCTTTTAAATGCCTCCCTTTTTTATTTCTTTTTTAACAATCACTTTACGCCGTGACATCACTCTGCCGGCGCTGTAATAAAATCCAGCCGGCAGCAACCAGCAGCGCACTAATTACCAGAAATCCCAAATCCCATGCGAGTTGGTTTGGCCCTGATTTGACATGATGGACGCCTAATATTTGGTGGTCGATTAAACCTTCGATCAGATTAAACCCACCGGCACCAATCAGCAAGGCACCTCCGAAAGTGCTAAACGATGCCGGCACCTCACCCTGCTTGCCGGCACGCCACAGCAACCAAATTCCCACGCAGTTAATCAGGTACACCCCCGCATGAAAAAAGCCGTCCCACACCATATTTTCTTTCACATTAGAAAGACTGGTCGGCGGCATCACACTTGTTAACATTTGGTGCCATTGTAAGATTTCGTGCAGCACAATTCCATCAAAAAAGCCGGCTGCACCCATGCCAAGCAGGATGCCGGCTGCTATCAGCGTTCCGCCTACATTTCCTTGTTGATTCATTCAATTTCCTATCAGGCTCGTCGAGCTTACTATATTGACATTTATCTGAATTTAAGATACCAGAAAAGCACCTACAATCGCAGAATTGCCTCACAGAAAAATAAAAACTTAAAGTGATAAGCGGTTAGTTTTTTCCTGTCACTAACCGCTCATCACTCACGACTGTTCACTCTTCACTCTTCACTCCGCCATTAAGCGATTTAGCCATTCACAACTTTGCCGCCGTTGGGGTGCAAAATCTGACCCGACATATAAGAAGAGTCATCCGAGGCTAAAAACACGTAGCTAGGCGCAACTTCTTCTGGCTGACCGGCTCGCTTCATCGGCACTTGCTGACCGAAACTCTCAACTTTTTCTTCTGAGAAAGTAGAGGGAATGAGAGGCGTCCAGATAGGGCCAGGAGCCACGCCATTAACGCGAATACCTTTCTCTACCAACGATTGCGACAGAGAGCGGGTAAAGGCAACAATTGCCCCTTTCGTGGAAGAATAATCAAGCAGTTGCGGGTTTCCTTGATAAGCAGTTACTGACGTTGTGTTGATAATCGCGCTTCCTTCTTTGAGGTGTGGCAGCGCTGCCTTCGTCAGGTAAAACATCGAGAAAATATTCGTGCGGAAGGTGCGTTCTAACTGCTCAGCAGTGATGTCCGTAATACTTTGTTGCGGGTGCTGTTCAGCAGCGTTGTTGACGAGAATATCGAGTTTACCAAAGGTGTCAATCGTCTGTTGCACCGCTTGCTGGCAGAATTTTTCGTCGCCAATGTCGCCGGCAATGGTGAGGCACTCGGTATTATGTTCTTCCACCAGGCGTTTTGTTTCTTGTGCGTCTTCGTCCTCGTTGAGGTAGCCAATGGCGACCTTTGCACCTTCTTTGGCATACATAATCGCCACAGCGCGACCAATACCGCTATCGCCGCCGGTGATCAGTGCGACTTTACCGAGTAATTTGCCGCTGCCTTTGTATTTGGAATCATCGGCTTTGGGTTGCGGCGTCATCTCAGATTCAAGACCTGGCTGCCGGTCTTGATGCTGTGGCGGCTGTTGCTTTTCTTCGACTGGCATATTACTGTCCCTTGGAAATTTTTTGATCTCTACATTAGGAATAAAGCTTTCCTTACCTATCAGCAATCGCTCTTTTTGTAGATCCCTCTCTACGACCAAAGATAGTCATTCTCTAGCCGGTATCAATAATGCTGAGCTTGACTTAGTAATCGAAAATCAATGGATTAATCATTAATAACTGACTTATCTGCGCTGCAAATAGCTGAATGCTGATGTACGGCGGATGTATTAATCGCTACGAGATTGATACACAGTTTAGGATGTGCCGGATGATTAAAACGTATTTGAATGAGGATGCCGGTTGAAAATATTTAGAAAAAGAACAAATGAACTGAAAAGTCATAACTTTGGCAGCAATATGAATGGGGGAAGTAGAACTCAAAAATTCTTGTTATTCTTGAGCTAAAAATTCAGATAAAAGCTGAAAAATTACCCAAAGCTTTTTATGTTGGGAGACAACACCAGCGCAGTGAGTGCCTAATTTTGAGTAGAACCAGCAACCTGATCTTGCACAGCTAGATATGTCCCATTCAGCTGGGATGCCGGTTGTCATGAAACAGAATATAGCGGTTAACCCACTGCACTTAGGTGTCTTCGGTGCGGTCGGCGTAATGCTGGATCTGAATTGCGTCTCGCACTTAATCTAAATGCTTTTTAGAGCGTGGTTCCATCAGCAGTTGAGTCAAAATAATAGACCATGTTCCTGATGATATTCATTTATCTAGCGGTACACATCTGAAGATATGTGAAAATTTTTCGCCAATCTACCTATGTTAGTGTACTATACGGAAGGTTTGTGCTGAGCCAGCCGATTGAGCTACAGAAGCTATCTGCCTATGAGTCTGGTTTCTGGTGATATACGAAAACTTTCAGTCTAAAAAAAGTTATGGTGCTTCACCCCCTGATGTGGCATCAACCCATTAACCCTGGTTAGAGATCCTAATTTTATAAGTAAAAATACGAAAATTCTTTATCTGGGTTCGTAGAAGGCGGCATTAGCCAGAGGTTCAATGAACTTGAAAGGTTGATAGTGGCCTTGCACTTCTTTAGCTGTCCAAGGAAGAATGTTAAACTACACTGAGTCTTACGAGAATAGGTTGAGAAATAAGGAAGGCTGGCAATTGAAGGAATTTGACAAACCCATTCCACAAGAAAGGCTTGACATTATTGAGAAGACCAGATCTAACTTATTTGCTTGGCGTGGTCAGTTTTCGCCACAGCTTATTGAGGTTATATTAAACTCATATTGTCTATCTAACTCAGTTATTCTTGAACCTTTTGCGGGTAGTGGAACAGTTTTGCTAGAGGCTGGCACTCTAGCATTTGAGGCATATGGTTTTGAAATTAACCCGGCTGCCTGGATTCTTAGCAAAACGTATGAATTCATAAACAGTTCTAAAAAAAAAGAAGTCCTCAAAATTATTAGGAACCTAATTGATAGGGAATTTCCCTTTAGGATTTTTGAAAATGGTAGCCAAGTGCCAGATATAACAGAAAAACTAAGAAACATTAGAAGTGAATTAGATGAGGAAGGAACAAAAATATTTGATGCTTTAATAATTCTTCTTGATGTTGCAAACAATAAAATTACTAATGAGTTTATACAGAATAAATTTGCTGATTTAACAAATGTAATTGAAAAGCTTCCATACTCTGAAAAGCAAATTAAAGTAGGTTTATCTGATGCTCGGTCTCTTCCTTTGAAAAACGACCAGATAGATTTTGTTGTGACATCTCCACCTTACATAAACGTATTTAACTATCATCAAAACTATCGTAGATCTGCTGAGCTATTAGGATGGGATCTATTAAAGATAGCCAAGTCAGAAATTGGCTCCAACAGAGCAAATAGAGGAAATCGCTTTTACACGGTAATACAATACTGCCTAGATATGGCTGACACTCTAAGGGAGCTTTCTAGAGTAACTAAACATGGGGGTCGGATCGTGTTTGTTGTGGGGCATGAATCTAATGTTCTTGGAGTACCTTTTTACAATGCTGACATTATTGAGAAAATTGGAATAAGAGCAAATCTATTTCATAGAGCTTTGAGGCAAAAGAGGGAATTCAAAAACAAGTTTGGCAAAGTTATTAGAGAAGATTTAATTAACTTTTTTAACTTAAATAATAATTGCAATAAGGAAACAGCCGAGCAAATTGCGAGAGAAGTGGCATTTGATTTACTGAAAAGTGGTCTTTCCTTAGTTTCCGCAAAAAACTTAAAATCTTTAGAAGATGCAATTGACAAAGTTCAAGATATTGGAAGAACACCAATTTTAGATAAGAGATGGCATATTTATCAATCTCGTCAGTCTGCTCAATTAGCCAGCCCTCAGTATTCACAATCAGTCCAATCTATGCCTGAACTTTCTCGTCCTCATTACACGAAATTAACTGCATGTCTCAGTAACCGTCGGCTACCTGAAGCTGATAAGGAGCGGCTAGAAGAAGCTGTTATAAAGTACCACAACTGGATTGCTGAGTTGGAAGCAATTGAGCGTGGTCAAGCAGATACAGTAGAAAAGTTAGTTAAAGCTACTAACCGATATAAACGTTTTATTGAACTTGACCTAATATTTGATAGCTCAGATAACTTTTTGTATAGGCAGAAGGGTCAGCTAAAACTAGATAATACTATCTTGGAAGAATTTTTACCGCAAGTAGTTTTCCGTAGTTTGCGGGGAATAGATGATTCTTTTGAGTTGGGTCCAAGAAATACGTTTTCTGGACTTAGTTTCCTATCCTCTCTAGGAAATCTTGGTCAAGGTGGTGAACCAAGCATCAGGACTAAAGATCAGGATTTCATACTTGGAAAAAGGTTATATTTAAAGTCATCCTTCGATCCAGAATTTAAAAATTACAAGTTGATTGAGTCACATCTTGGATATGTTTGTGCGGAATGCAAAACAAATTTAGATAAGACTATGTTTCAAGAAGCAGTGGCAACAAGTAGAGATTTAAAAATAGCTGTTCCTGGATCTTTGTACTTTCTGATTTGCGAATTTCTTGATATGACACCAATTTCAATAATTTCAACTCAAATTGATGATGTTTTGATCGTGCGAAAAACTAAACGCCTGTCTTCTAATATTCGACAAGAGTATCGAACACCAGAGGAAAGACAGCTTCATAGACAGGAATATGTAGACTTTTTGGATTCTTCTAGGTACTACCCTGATGTATTTCAAAGGATGATCGATAAGATCCAAGCTCTAATTGACGATACAAGTCCATCAATGGAAAATGTTTTAGACCAGGGGCATTTCTAATACTTTTCGTATTTTTTTTGTAATCCAGTACATCTGAAAGTTAATCCAGCATAACAATCCCGATGCACGTGATCGGCGAGACGTTATCTGTTTGAAGTTCGATGTTATCTGCGGCAGGTGATTGGAAACGTTGGGTTACTTCGCTGACGGGTTGGGGCAGCACGTTGCGCCTATCGAAGCGTTGCTCAACAGGATTGGGAAGATTTTAAGTGTCAAGCGATATCTCTACAATTGGAAATCGAAAAGGCTGCCGGCACAATCTGCAATCGCAGTATTTTATAATACAAAATAGCTAAAACTGAGTGATTTTTTAGGCGGCAAACCATTGAGCGGCGGGCCGTTCAATGGTTTGCCGGTGGGGCTATACCGGCCTCCGTGGCAGGGACAATCCCAGCTTTTTTCTGTAAGGTGAAGGGCAATATGCCGCAAGAACGCATCTCTCCAGTCAATCAGGAAGACTTCCCGCGCGTCGTCGAAGTGTGGGAAGCCTCCGTCCGCGAAACACACCTGTTCCTTTCCGAAGCTGACATCCAGTTCTTCAAGCCGCTGATAAGTAATGAGCTTCCACATATAGCGGATCTGGTTTGCGTGCGTGATGAGGCCGGTCAAGTAGCCGGCTTCGTTGGCGTGGCGGAGGGCAAGGTCGAGATGCTGTTCATCCATCCAATGTGGATGCGCCAGGGGATCGGACGCCAACTGCTAGAGTATGCTGTCAAGAAGCTCGGTGCGACAAAGGTTGATGTGAACGAGCAGAATGAAGAGGCACTAGAGTTCTATAAGCGGATGGGGTTCGAGGTAGAAGGGCGCTCGGAGTTGGATAGCACCGGCAAACCGTTTCCTTTATTGCATATGCGCTTAGGTAAGGTAGCTTAAGGGCGGCGTGCCGACGGAGAGGCTTTAGAACAAATCGATCAAGCGATCACAAAGGCTGCCGGCACAACCTCTAAGCGCAGTATTTTGTAATACAAAACAGCTAAATTTGAGCGATTTTTTTAGGCTGCAAACCATTGATCGGCGGGCCGTTCAGCACTTGGCCTGTGGGACTATACCGGCCTCCGTGGCAAGGACAATCCCAGCTTTTTTCCGTATTGTTCCAATGCACAATGCAGGTGGCGTGGCTGCACACCGGCGAAAGGGCATGAATCGTGCCGGCTTCATCCCGGTAAATGGCTAATTTCTCCCCGTTGACATCAACAATTTTGCCCTCATTCGGTCGCACCTCCGACAACCGGCTGGCATCAGACTTGAACCGATCCGCAATTAAGTGCGTAGCCACATTCAAATTTTCTGTCATCAACCGAGACGCACCGGCAACCGGCACCCGATTGGGATCATACACGTCGCGCCAGGGATTCGGTTTGCCTTGAACCAGATCCGCTAAAAGCATCGCCGCAACCGTCCCGAAGGTAATACCATTGCCCGAATAGCCGGTGGCAATATACAGATGCGAGTGAACACCCGGCTTCCCAATAAACGGCAACCCGTCCACCGGCTCGTATAATTGGGCTGACCATTTGCAATCAATCGAGCTGACTTCATAGCGACCGCGCACATACTCTTCTAAGCGCTGAAAGCACGCCTCAGTATCCACATCCTGGCCGGTTTTGTGGTCTTCACCCCCAACCAGCAAAATTTGGCCGGCACTGTCTGTGTGAGTGCGGGTGTAATGATAGGGTTCTGCCGTGTCCCAAAAGAGTCCCACAGGAATCGGGGAAGTGGGGCCAAAACGCTTTTCTACCAACCGCACGCCCAGTACATAAGAGCGATAGGCGGCGATTTTAGTCGTCATTAACAACAAGTCTGGCAGGTGGAACAAGTCGTGGATCGGAGTGTGGGTGGCGAGAATCACGTTTTGCGCTTTGACGCTGCCCCGGTCGGTGTAAACTCGGCAAGGCACGTCGTCGGTGATATCGGTAACGCGAGTGCGCTCAAAAATGTGGCAGCCATCGCCCTCAATGGCACCGGCAAGTGCGTGGAGATATTCCATCGGGTGGAACTGAGCTTGATTGGGAAATAAGATGCCGGCGTGGAGTGGGAACGGCAGGGGAACGTCTGTGGTTAAGCTGGCAGTGACACCCAGGTTATTGGCGGCTTGCACTTCTTCTTGAAGATACTCAATCTCTTCCCGTGATTCGGTGTAGAGATATCCGGGAACGCGCTGGAAGTGGCAGGCGATTTGCCCTTGTGCCACAAAACCGGCAATTAATTCAATGGCAGCGCGGCGAGATTGGGCGACTAAGCGGGTATTTTCTTTTCCGAAATTAGAAATCAGCGTTTGATAACCGGCATCCGGGACTTCGCTGAGGTGAGCAGTCGTTGAGCCGGTGGTGCCGTGGCCAATTTTAAAGGCTTCAATAACGGCCACTTTCAAACCGGCACGTTTAAGCAGAAGCGCCGTTGTTAAGCCGGTGATGCCGGCACCCACAATTGTCACATCCACTGAAATATCTGTAATCAGTTGGGGAAAATGTGTCTCGGCAGTCGTCTTGCGCCAAAAAGATAGCGGTTGGTTTGGTAATGTCATGTTATACAGTCTCCAACTACAGCCTTGAGTTAATTACACCGCAGTGTTATTGAAGAAATGCCCCCACACCTTGCCCCACCCGAATTGGATTTGAACACCGTTGCCGGCTGGGGCGATCCCCTCTTTTGGCATAACCTATCTGCCGTGGATTGGCATCTGCTACTAGAGAGAGAAGAATTTAGCTGTCAGCGATTTCAACGATTTAATTACTAATAGTCAGCTTGAACGATTTGCAGAGCACCCCAAGGTTTGTAAATTTATATACATCGAGTACGGAGCTTTTCCGATTTCCCGATTCCCCTGTTCTTTTCTCCCCTTCGTCTTTACCTGATCCCCGCCCATTCCCCTGGCTTTACTTGCGCTTGGTTGGTTGATATGATTTTGGCTTTACCAGGGCTGCTAATTGCTGTACTTCATTCTAAAGCGTCAGTTTCATTCACCAATTCGCTAGGAGCGCATTAATGCACTTGCTGTCTAAATCTTCCTTAATTTCTGTTAGCGCTGCTGTTGTTGTATTGGTTGCTGGCTGCGGCAATAACAAAGTAGCCGAATGCAATACACTCATTGAGGCTATCAACAAAGGGCACGGTCTGGTAACAAACTTTAAAGGCAATGATGCGGCGGCTGCAAATAAGCTGGCGGAGGATCTCGATAAAATAACCAAAGAACTGGAAACCGTCAAGTTAAAAGACGAAAAACTCAAAGGATTTCAGAGCCGCTTTTCCCAAATTTATCAGGATCTCGGCAAGGCATTTCGCACCACGGGTAAAGCTTTGGGGACTGCTAGCGCCGCGCAGCCTACCCAAGCCGGTGTACAACAAGTGCAAAAAGCCAAAACAGAAGTAGAAGCCGCCGGCAAAGCCGCAGAACAAGCCGCTCAGAAAGCAGATGTGCTAGCAACGGAAATCAACAGCTACTGCGGCGGCAAGAGCAATTAGTGATGGATATCCAAATTTAAAATGTAGCGACCGAGCTGCACTTTTTCTGCCCATAGCTCGTATTCTAAACGAACGTGTTCTGGTAAAGGTTTACCGATTAATGTCAAGTTTCGGGTGAAGTTACGCAGACGCATTTGGCTATTGGCTCCTAACGAGTCGCTTTGGAGCCAGTAGCGACTGATTCCATACATCCCACGTTCCCAGAGATGGCGATAACTAAATTGACCATTGCCCTGCATCGTCATAATCACTCGATAAGGTGAGATTTCTAACCACAACAACCGCGAGGTTTTTGCCGGCAAGGTGGCAACCTCTGGCGCTACAGTGACAGGATCTCGGTCAGAAATAACGGGTTCGCTTAACAGTAAATGAAACCGCTCGCGATCTTTTTGATAAAGCGTGGCGGCTGTTTCCACCACAGACCAAAAAGGTAAGTCTGTGGACACCACCGATAGGCAGACGGGTTTGCGATGATGCGTCAGCATAGCAGGTGAAGAGTTGTGAGGAATGAGTTGTGAGGTTTGATTTTAGCAATTCGAGATCGGCGATTGGGGGCGCTGCCGTGCCGTGTCCCTAGGGCTGACGGCTGAGGGATGAGGGCTGCCGGCTAACAACTAATAACAGAGAAGCCCCAGTTGGGCTAAGAAAACGGTAGGATTACTAGCGCCGTCCTTCATCAGTCTATCCCAATGGCAACCTCTATCGTGATCGTGGAAACCCCCGAATCCCAACAGTTGCTTATTCAAAAAGCGAACGCCAGTTTATCCCTCCAAGGTAGTATCCGGGTGCCGGGGGATAAGTCTATCTCTCACCGCGCTTTAATGTTAGGTGCAATCGCGCAAGGAGAAACCACCGTAGAGGGGCTGCTTTTGGGAGAAGATCCCCGCAGTACAGCGAGCTGTTTCCGGGCTTTAGGGGCAGAGATTTCTGAACTCAACACTGAGCGGGTGCGGGTGCAAGGTGCCGGCATTGGCCGGCTACTCGAACCGGCTAATATACTCGATGCCGGCAATTCTGGTACGACGATTCGCTTAATGTTGGGCTTATTAGCCGGCCACCCCGGTCAATTTTTTACCGTCACGGGCGATGCTTCTTTGCGATCCCGTCCAATGTCTCGCGTGGTTAAGCCGCTGCGCCAGATGGGTGCCCAAATTTGGGGACGCCAAGATGGCAACCTCGCACCCTTGGCCATCCAAGGCCAGCATTTACGACCGATTCACTACCATTCGCCCATTGCTTCAGCTCAGGTTAAATCTTGTATCTTACTCGCCGGCTTAATGACAGAGGGCGAAACAACGGTGACAGAGCCGGCCCTCTCGCGCGATCACAGTGAGCGAATGCTACGGGCATTTGGGGCACAACTAAGCATCGATCCCGAAACCCACAGTGTCACGATTACCGGGCCGGCTCAACTGCATGGTCAACCTGTGATTGTGCCGGGAGATATTAGTTCAGCAGCGTTTTGGCTGGTTGCCGGCTCGATTGTGCCAGATTCAGATTTAGTCATCGAAAATGTCGGCGTCAACCCGACGCGCACCGGCATTCTGGAAGCGTTGGCAATGATGGAGGCGGATATTGAGTTGCAAAATCAGCGGGAAGTTGCCGGTGAGCCGGTAGCCGATCTGCGAGTGCGTTACCGGCAGCTCAAAGCCTGTGAAATTGCCGGCGATCTGATTCCGCGTTTAATTGATGAAATTCCAATTTTGGCCGTAGCAGCGGCATTTGCTCAGGGCACAACCGTGATTCGAGATGCGGCGGAGTTGCGCGTCAAAGAAAGTGACCGGCTGGCAGTCATGGCGCATCAGCTTAACCGACTCGGTGCTCGCGTTACAGAATTGCCCGACGGGTTGGAAATTACCGGCGGCACACCCCTTACCGGCGCTGAGGTAGACAGCCATGATGATCACCGGGTGGCGATGAGTTTGGCAATTGCCGGTCTTAATGCTGCCGGCACCACCACCATCAATCGTGCTGAGGCGGCAGCCATCTCCTACCCAAACTTCACCGCTACGCTGCAACAGATCTGTCGTGAGGGATAGGGGCGAGGGGGCGAGTGGGTGAGTCTTCTTCTAGGATTTATTAACCATGCCCCATCGCACCGGCACAGCTACAGACGTGGTGAATTACCACAAACGATCCAAGGCTTGTGGTAATTCAGTACAACAAAAGCCCAATGCTCCTCATCCCTAGACGTGAGACGGTTGATCGCTTAAAGTCTAAGGAATACTGAGGCGCACCTCAGCGACAGTCTCTAGTCTGAATTGTAAGGTTATTAGCTAAGTGAGTGTTTGCGATGAGCAATTTACCTCCTTCCGATCCCCGGTCTCCGCGAGATAATCCTCTAGGGTTTGATGAGCTAATTGCGATTGTTGTGACTTTTTCCACCATTGGCACCATTCTCTTGGTGTCTTTGATGCGAGACGATCCCAAGTTTTTTGAGCAATTTCCGACTCAGTCTCCGTCCCCATCTCCGCAGTTGCAAGTCGATCCAACCAGGGAGACGGAAGAGGTGCCACAACCGGCTGGGCGTCAGTCTAGCTTGTCTGAACCACCGGCTCCTAAGCCTGTTGCAGTGCCGGCAACTCCCGTACCGGCAGCCATAGTGGCAATCCCTACTCCCCAAAAGTTAGCCCCAACGGCAAAGCCGAAGCCGGGGGCAAAACCTGAAAAATCGGCTGCCTCGCCGTCGAGTTCTCTGCCGGTTAAAACGCTGCCGGTGATGGCTTCTGTTGATTCGGACATTTTTCGGGATGTTCCAAAAGCCTTTTGGGCGCGTCCTTTTGTCAACTCTATCGCCCAGCGTGGGATTGTTGCTGGCTTTGTCGATAATACCTATCGCCCCACGAAGCCGGTGACGCGGGCTGAATTTGCTGCCATTGTCTCCAAAACATTCAAAGCCAAATCAACTCGCCCTGCCGCTAAATTTACGGATGTGCCCTCTAATCACTGGGCTGCCTCAAAGATTGAACAAGCGACACGCAGCGGATTTTTGAGCGCGGAACCGCCACTGCTGAAGCCCTACCAACCGATGACGCGTGTAGATGTCTTGGTTTCTTTGGCGAATGGCTTGGGGCTAAAGCCGAAATCTGACCCCGCTAAAATTTTGAAGGTTTATCAAGACGCGGATAAAATTCCCAAAAATGCGCGGGCGAAGGTAGCGGCGGCAACTGAAATGGGCCTTGTGTTCAGAAATCCTAATGCCAAGCTTCTCAATCCCACTCAAAATGCCAGCCGTGCTGATATTGCAGATGTGATTTATAAAGCCTTGGTAATCGACGGGCAGGCGGAAAAGAAACCGCCTAAAAAGCCGGCTAAGTAGTGAAGTCTTGGCCACTGTTGGCGAACTCTCAAGCATAAATAAAGGACTTTTATCTTTGGGTTTCTGCTGGCTGATAGCTTATTGCTTAGCTGGGAATACTAAAGAAAAGTTTTAATTTATGCAATTGGTTTTCCTTACAGATGTGGCGAAAGCTCAAAAATTTCTTTATCAGTGTCAGCACCTATACTGACCTGAGTCCAGATGTTCAATTGAGGCAGCAGGTCAATACAGCATTACGCCATCGTCCTGCCCTGACGTTGGATGAGTGGTTTGAATTTTATTGGCAAACTTATGGCGTTTCTAAGCCGGTGGTTGCCTTTGTTTACACTCATCTAGAAAAATACTCTGGGGTGAAAATGTCCAGGGTACAACCGAAGGATCATTTAGAGCGAGACTTACAGATCACGCTTGTGTGTTGCTTTGACTGGCATCTGACTTTGTATGACGATTTTTTCTCTTGTTTTGGGGTGGATATCAGCGAGGAATTTGAGATATATAACCTGACGACGATAGAGGAATTTGTCAAGTTTCTCAATGCTCAACTCCTGGCTGTCAAGCCGGCTTAGAGGGCTAGCCGGTATTCATTTTAGCGCTGAACCTTAGCTGCTATTTCCTTAGCCGCAATCAAAAGGAATGGGAAGATGCAGAGACAAATTAGTAGGCCGGCCATTCACAGGAATCGCACAAAATAAAATTATTTAACTGAATTAAAAGTATCAAATATAATTTGATTAAAATACTTTTAAAAAACTTTATTGCTGAATTTTAAATTATCTTTATTATTCATTTCAGAAATAAGCATTCACAAAGAAAAAGGTAAAAGGCAAAAGAATTTTTTCTTCTCCCTTTTACCTTTTATCGTTTCTTAGGGCTTCGGCTAATTGCTACCGAGGACTTGATCTTTGAGGTTTTTTACTTCCTCAGATAACTCTTGGCGATTTGCCGCACGCAGCAAGAAGCGGTTAACAAACCAAGCTGTGTAGCCAAGACCAATTAACTCAAAGGTTGGTGCCAGCAACGGAATATCGTTAATGGCATCGAGCACAGCCAGGGTCACTTTGATTGTGACTAAAGTGGCGACGATTAAGCCAATGCTAACAATCGGTCTTTGGTTGGCTGCAAAAAAGCCGGCCACATAATTGGGCAGTTCAGAGATAATTTGGACAACTTGATCTCTAATTTGCTGCCACTGATCTCCCATTCCATTTCCATCTGAAGAGTTAACCGTTGCGAGGACACCGGCTTCTTCGACTTTTACCTCGATTCTGGGCAGATCGGTGTCAGTCACTACGTCGGAGGTGTATTGTTGGTTTTCAGGATTCATAAGGATACCGTGGGAATAACAATGTAGTCAGTGCTGGATGATAGTAGACTCTTACCAGCAGTTGAACAGTAGCAGTGTGATTAAGACTGCCTATCCTGACGCTACAGGAATACTCCCGCAGGGCGTCTACAAGAAGGATAGCTTTGTTAGGGTTGGAACTTAATCGGCTTTGAGGTAGTTTTTTAACCCAAAGTCGGCTCAATTTCCCTAAACTGAGTCTCAAGCACATCTGTGCCAGTTGCACCGCTATAATGAGCCGAAGCGGTGGATTCCGTCAAGATAAGTTGAGGCATAAGGGTAAAGTTTTCTCTGCTTAGGGTCTTAACCGATCAACTGAAACCGCATTTGGGCAAGGACGCGCTGCTTCAAAGTCTGTGATGTTAGCGATGGTGGTGTCGGCGATATTTTTTAAGGCAGTTTCGGTGAAAAATGCCTGATGCCCGGTGATCAGGACGTTGGGAAATGTCAGCAAGCGTTGAAATACGTCGTCCTGAATGACGAGATTTGATAAATCTTCAAAGAACAAGTTGGCTTCTTGTTCGTAAACATCTAAGGCGAGGTAGCCGATTTTACCGGCTTTAAGAGATTCAATGGCGGCTTCTGTATCAATCAGCGCCCCCCGGCTGGTGTTGACAATCATCACACCGGCTTTCATCTGGCTGATGGCTTCGGCGTTGATCAGATGGTAAGTTTCTGGCATCAGCGGGCAGTGCAGGGTGATGATATCAGAACCGGCAAATAATTCGGGCAGCGAAACATAGCGCATTCCGAGTTTTTCGCATTCTGGGTTGGGTGTGACATCATATCCCAGCAGTTTTGTGCCAAAGCCGTGCAGAATCCTGGCAACAATCTCGCCAATTTTACCAGTGCCGGCGATGCCAACGGTTCGCCCGTGTAGATCGAAGCCTAATAAACCATCGAGGGAAAAGTTTCCTTCTCGCACACGGTTATAGGCGCGGTGAATCTTGCGGTTGAGGGTTAGAATTAGCCCAACGGCGTGTTCTGCAACGGCATAGGGTGAGTAAGCTGGGACGCGCAACACGGTGATCCCGCACTCGTTAGCCGCCGCGAGATCCACGTTATTGAAGCCGGTACAGCGCAGGGCAATTAGACGAATTCCCCCTTTAGCAAGTTGTTGAATCGTTGGCGCGTCCAACTGGTCGTGAACGAAGACGCAAACTGATTGACACTCGCCGGCTAAAATGCTTGTTGTCAAATTTAAGCGCGGTTCAAAATAGACCAGCTCATGTCCGTGACCCACGTTGGCGGCTTCCAAAAACGTGCGATCATAGGATTTGGTGCTGAAAACAGCCACTTTCATCCGTTTTTTCCCTACAACAAAACTGGCTAAATTGTATCCGAGCAAAAAGTCAATAACGCTGCTTTACATTTAATTCGCATAGCCGCTTGATCGAATCCCCCCAAGGGAAGATTTGAAGTCGGCACGTTGATTGACTTATTTGCCGGCATATCGACAAAATTGATCGCAAGTAACGTCACACAGTTGGCTGACAAACAATTTTGCACACTTTGATTGCTTGTTCCTCACCCTTTGGAAATGGGCCTTAATAGTTTCCTGTAATATTTAACACACTTTCCCAGGACAAGTAACACAGTTTCCTGAATAGGAACATCGTTCTTTAGAGTAATTTGCGGTTTGAGCCTGAAGACAGATCGCGCTGTTATGAAGGTTCGTTAACATCGAAACTGGAAGCACATTAAGTTTTTGTTGCGTTAATACGGAAATTTTGCAGACAGCTTAACCCTTGGGCTGCCGCCTTATCAGAATTTACAGTTAAAAAATCTATCAATTAGTGGGAAACGCTCACAGTTTTAACGCTTTTAAAGTGATCGGCTTTGATTAAGATTATTCTAAATAACTAAAGTATTAAATTAACCTGCCAAGCTTTGCCCCAATGACTCAAGCAACAAACCCAATTCCTTTAGAGACTGCAAATCCTTTCCTCTCGCTCAATTACGAACCGGCGATGGAATCGTTGGGTGAGGATTATTTTGATTTTGTGGAGGCGGCAGAGTTCCCTCAGCAAATTTTGCGCTTTCGCAATAATGATGTGCTGGCGCAACTTGGTTTAGATCCGATCAATGTCACAAATCAGCATTTTATTGAGGCATTTGGCCACTTTGAGAGTGTGCGGCCTTTTATGGCTTTGCGTTACCACGGCTATCAGTTTGGTGAGTATAACCCGCAATTGGGCGATGGGCGTGGTTTTCTCTATGGTCAAGTGCGCGGTGTGGATGGAGAACTTTACGACTTTGGCACCAAAGGCAGTGGCAGAACGCCTTATTCTAGAACAGCGGATGGCCGGCTGACCCTAAAAGGGGGTGTGCGCGAAGTATTGGCGGCTGAGATGCTGCACCGGATGGGTGTGAAAACTTCACGCTGTCTGTGTTTGATAGAAACCGGCGAACAGCTATGGCGAGGAGATGAACCGTCTCCTACTCGTTCATCGGTGATGGTACGTTTTAGCCGATCACATATTCGCTTCGGTACGTTTGAACGGTTGCACTATTTCAAGCGAAAAGATTTAATTGAAAAGCTTTTAAATCATGTCATTGAGTGCTATTATCCGGCGATTCATAATCATGCGGATGCACAAGAAAAATACGGGCTATTTTATGCAGAGTTAGTGCAGCGAGTCGCAGAATTGACGGCACAGTGGATGGCAGCCGGTTTTTGTCATGCGGTGCTAAATACGGATAATATGTCAATCACCGGCGAAAGTTTTGACTATGGGCCGTATGCGTTTATTCCCACCTACAATCCGAATTTTACAGCGGCCTATTTTGATTATTACGGGCGCTATAGTTACAGCAATCAACCGGGGATCTGTCGTTTAAATTTAGAGATGCTTCAGCGTCCGTTAGAGGCGGTGATAGATCCAGCAGCGATGGAAGCCGGTTTGGCGAAGTTTGAGGAGTATTATCATCAGAAATACCGGCAGTTGATGCTAAATAAGTTGGGATTTGCTGAGGTGCCGGTGGATGAGGCCGAAGAGTTATTAAAGTTAACGATTCAATTGCTGCACAAGACTCAAGTTGGTTATCACGATTTCTTTATTGAATTGAAGAAACAGTTTTCTCCAGATTGGCGGGATGATGCAAGCCTGATTTTTAAAGAAGCTGAGCCGGCAGAGGTTTTAAATCCTTGGCGGCAGTTTTACTATCATCTGTTGCAGCAAACTTCGGCGGCAGAATTGGATGAAATGAAAGGCCGGTTGCGGCAGCACAATCCAGAACAAGTGTTGCTTAGACCAGAAATTGAAGCCATTTGGGAGCCAATTGTCGTTGAAGATAACTGGGAACCGTTTTACGCCTTGTTAAAGCGCATCAAGTCTCCCGATTAAATTGGCTATCCCAGAAATTTTAAGTATTTTGATCACAAACCTAATGATTTCTCAGAGGTAATTGAATCAATTGCCTCTGATTTTGTGTCAATAAGTTTAGCAGCATAAATCATTTAGTTGAGTTTAACTTATAAAATATTTTAAGGCTGTTGTCAACATCTTCGGACATAATACTCCTGACAGATGACACAATAAATTTTGTAAATTAAATTAGAATTAATTGTTGTTTGCCTGAGAAGTATATGCTCATCTCCTCAAAGCCCCTGAAAGATGTCTTCCATTGCCCAGAAGAATCAAATTTTTACTCTTACTGTTTAGATACATTAGTTTTAAATCATTGCGCTCATCATCAAGTGATCCTTGAATTTGGGGCGGGAGATGGAACTCCGATTATTAATTCATTAATGAGAACTCGCTTTGATGGCAAAATCCACGGATTTGAACTTAACCCTTTAGCTTATAAAACCGCTAAATCTAATATAGAAGAATATGAGCTTAGTGATAAATATATAATTCACAATACCTCTTTCTTTGATGCTTTGCGACCAAAAGCCGAGTATCTTATCTCAAATCCGCCCTATCTGCCGGCAATCGATGACAAGATTTATCAACCTCTTTTACACGGCGGGACAGATGGCTCGAAAATTACCAGACAGCTTTTAACTTTAGGCTATGAAAATGTCTTAGTGATGCTGTCTAGTTATTCCAATCCCCAAGGGTTGATTGAATTTGCTAATTCTCAGGGATACCGCACGGCTGATTTTACCGTTACCCCGTTACCTTTCGGTTATTACAGCTCTGAATCTAAGGTGAAAAACATGATAGCCGAGTTGCGTGAAAAAGGTATGGCATTTTATACCAAAAACATTTATCTGTTGGCCGGCGTTTTATTCACCCAAAGTTATAAATCTACCCCAGATTTATCGAGTGAACTGAGTCAGGTGATAACATCTTTATAAACAACTGGGGGGCTAGAAAAGTCGAGTGGCAGCGATCAACTTAATATGACAGCAATTAAAAACCCGGCTTCAAGAAACCGGGTTTTTTGCAATCTTTATTTCTGTTCCGCTTCCCGCGCTGAACGTACAACTGCTGCACCGGCACGATCACCCATCAATTTTTCTTGATCATATCCGAGTAGGAGTTCCCAAGCATTTTCGGGATACTTTTCAGCCAGTGGCAAAGCGACATCATCCAACATCCAACGTCCATGCCGTTCATCTTCTCGGATGTGGAGTTCCCAATAACCCATTGCTGCCGCTGAAAGTTCCAAACGTTGCGCGGCTGCGAGATAATTTCTGTAGGCTGCCGGTCCGGCTACTTCAAAATAAGTTAGTCCACCGTTGTAGCGTAGGAAATGACGTTTGCAGTCGGTTAGCAAGAAGTTATGATTAGCGCAAGCAAGAACTTCCCAAGGCACCAAATCAAAGTAAGATTCCGGTTCGGTATTCATCCCAAACTCTTCTAACATCTGGGCAAAATAGGTAGAATGTTTGCGGGAAAGGCGACCGTTGCCGTACTCTTCAATCAGCACCCGTGTTAGTGTTGATTGCACCTCATTTGCCGCACCGCCTAGGATAGCGCACATTCGGCTTCCTTCCACTAAGCCATCAAATGAGCCAATTGCTAGCACTCGCCGGTAGCCGGTTTCACTCATTTGTTCGCGCAGATACCGGCTGTCTTCAGACAGGGGGGGGTTGAGATCCGCATCGCCGCGATCTAATAATGCTTGTTTAACTTGTGCGACGTTTAATTGTTGAAGGGTTGCCACATCAAGTTGTGCGAGTTCCCACTGCTGCCAAGCGGCTTCAATTTGATCGCGCACGGTTTGCAAATAAGCTGATCGCTCGTTAGTATAGCGCCGCAAATCATCATACCAAAATAGTTTGAGCCGGTTAATTCGATAAAGTACGCGGTGCAAAAAGCGGTGTGCTGAATTATCGCCAGCCGATTCTCCATAAGCCGCTTTAATTGCTGTCGTGAGTGCCTTTTCAAAATTACTCACGATAGAGGGCTTCGCGGCTACTTTTTTATCTAAATTCTCCATTTCAAGCAGTTCTATAAATTCCTGCTCTGCTTGATCGTAGTTAATTGCTGTCAGTTGAATTGCTGGCATACTCATCGGCTTTAATTTTGCGTTAGCGCTCATAAATACTATGTGTGAACTTTTTTGATAGTAATGCTGTTTTAATCGCACGTTCCTCAGTCTGTGGGGGGAAATTGAGAGTGCCAAAAGAGGGAAATAAAGCAGACTATCAAGGCTGCAAATTTATCTAAATTCGGGTTATCAATCTGATTTATAGGTTTAATTTAGGCTGCAATCAGGACTGAGGCAGAATAGACTTTTTACATACATTGATTTTTTGAATTTAATAAGCGCCGATAAACGCAGATGGGAATAACCGGCAGCTAGCGGGTATCTGAGATAAACGCAGATGGGGAGAATCAGCAGATAACGGATGTCTGCCGGCAGGCGATTTTGTACAAGAGGTTTGATCTTAAGAGACGCTCAAGCCGGTACTAAACCTATTTTCAACTTTAGTAGGAATCTGAATTACAAACTCAGCGCCTTCACCGGCAGTGGATTTGCAGTAAAGTTTCCCGTTGTGTTTTTCAACAATTATTTGATAGCTAATTGCCAAACCGAGTCCCGTACCTTTACCGACGGTTTTTGTGGTGAAGAAGGGATCGAATATTTTTTGCAGAATGTCTTCTGGAATGCCAGGGCCACTATTAATGATGCGGATTTCTACATAGTTGCCTTCTAAAAGTTGTGTGCGAATTCCAATCGTACTGGGATTTTCTTTAATTTCTTCTAAAGAGCGTTGTTGGTTGTAATCATCGATTGCATCAATGGCATTCGTAAGCAAATTCATAAACACTTGATTGAGCTGGCCGGCATAGCACTCCACAAGAGGCAATTCCTCATACTCTTTAATCACCAAAATTTCCGGATGTCCAGGCTTCTCTTTGAGTTGATTTTGTAGAATTAATAACGTGTTTTCTAGACCCTCGTGAATGTCAACAGGTTTCATATCCGATTCATCCAGACGAGAGAAGTTTCTCAAAGAAAGCACAATTTGACGAATCCGCTCGGCCCCCAGTTTCATGGAAGACATAATTTTTTGAAAATCGTCTATTAAAAATTCTAGATCAATTTCTTCTATCCGGTCTTGAATTTCAGGAGCCGGCTTGGGGTAATGCTGCTGGTATAAATCCAGCAGATCCAGTACATCTTGCAAATATTCATTAGCAGGCTGAATATTACCATAAATAAAGTTAACGGGATTGTTAATTTCATGAGCCACCCCAGCCACCATTTGACCGAGACTTGACATTTTTTCAGTTTGAATTAATTGAGTTTGTGTTTGTTGCAACTCTTGCATGGCTTGTTCTAGCTCTTGAGCTTTTTCTCGATATTGGCTTTCTGATTGTTGCAGTGCTGCCTGGACTTGCTTGCGTTCTGTAATGTTCTCCAACATACCCAAAGCATAGCAAGCAGCACCGTTTCGATCACGAATTAAGGTGACAGTCAAATTCCCCCAAACAATTTCTTGATTTGGCTTGAGGTAGCGTTTTTCAATTTGATAAATGGCGAGTTGGCCGGCTATCATCTGCTTGAATAAAGAAACATCTAGCTCGATGTCTTCTGGGTGTGTGACTTCCTCAAACGTTCGCATATTTAGTTCAGAGCCGGTATACCCCAACATCTCACACAGCACTTTATTCACTTGCAAGAGTTGATGGGTCTCTAAACTCACAATTGCCATGCCGATAGGAGCATCTTCAAAGATGCTGCGGAAGCGCTCCTCAGCCTTTTGAATTTCATCAAATAAACGGGCATTTTCTAAAGCCGTGGCGATCTGTCCTGCTAAAGTATTAAACGTTTCTAGATCCGTCTCACTGAAGCGATGGGGCTGACTGTCTTGAATATCGAGCACTCCTAGAAACGTGCCACGAGTGATCAGCGGCACCGTCACCTCAGAACCGGCTCTTGATGATTTCAAACCGGCTTCTAAGGATGAGGCGCTGCTGAAATCATCCACCCATATTGTTTCTTGGGTGCGGGCAACAAGGGCGACAAGGCTATCATTTGCGTTGAGAGGGATGCTATTACTCTCGAATTTCTCCCCTTTACCCGGCGGGATAGAATCAGCCCGTGCAATCAATTGATTTGTCGTTTGATCGAGCAAATAAATCCGCACATAATGCAATTTAAATCGATTTTGCATCAGAGTGATCGCTTCACGCAAAAGCCGTTCAGGTTCAAGAATTGAGCGCGAAAGTTCACTCACCGCAACCGTAACGTGTTGGCTAATTTCCAGTTCACGGGTGCGATCTTCTAAGCCTTTAAATAGTTTACCCACCTGCTCGGCCATTGTATTAAAACTGGCAGCGAGTATCCCAACTTCATCTTTAGATCGGATAAAGGTGCGAGCGTTGAGATTGCCGGCAGTGAATTGAGTAACGGTGCCGGTTAAATTAATTAGAGGTTTAGCCAGCAATTCTCCGATTGTGATAGCGGCAAAGACAACAACTCCGCCAATAATTAAAGCCAGCAACAGCGTTTGATAGACTTGCTCTTGCACTGGCTCTAAAAAAGCCGCTTGAGACTGAACGAAAACCACAAACCACGGTTGCGTTTTTAACTTTGTAACTGCTGCGGCTTTCAAGTCATTACTGTTAGGGCTTAAGAGTGTTGTAAAGAAAGGAGTGTTTGCAGCGTTTTCTAAACCTTGCTTAAAAGCCGGCAGGTTGGTTGATATATCTGCTGTTGAACCTTGGGGCAACCGTCCCTCTGTTTGCAAGGCTTTCACTTTAGCCGGCGGTAGCGGCATCAGTGATTTAAACATTAACTCTGGTGCATAGCCTTGAGCTAAACGGATGTAATTTTCGTCTAGCACAATTGCATAGGAATCAAGTCGTCCCACGAGGTCAGTATTTTGAGTAACCAATCGTTGAATTACCGCAGCATTATAACGAACACGCAGCACGCCAAGTATTTGCCCAGACGCATTCCGCACGGGACTACTGAAAAACAGACTTGGCAAATTAGTCGTTGGAGAATACCGAATAGGCGATACGAAAGGTAAGCCGGTTTTGACTGGCTGCTGAAAGTAATCCCGATTAGATTTATCTTGATCGATATCCGGTGTGTGTGTATCCAAAACATTTCGGCCCTGGCGATCAATCAGCGCGTAAGACGAGATATTCAAGGTATCTTTACGGCTAAGGGAGCGTAAGATCGCCTCAACTTCTTCAGCTATATTTTGTCTCTGATCGTCCGGTAAACTTAAATATTTAGCTAGAGCCGGAAGCTGAGCCTCAACCCGCACAGCATCAAGATTAGAACTGATAAAAGCATCAAGACTTAACGCAGTTTGGGAAGCTGCTGCTAAGAGGGTTTGATTAGCATTATTTGTTAGCGCCTTTTGTGTGGTTCGTAAATTTAATAATGAGAGCAGCAGTAAGGGAAGAACCGCCACACCTAAAAACGAAAAGATCAGCTTACTACGGAGGGAAGAAATTTTAAATGATTTCATGATTTGGTGAACTTATTGCAATTGCCGGATAAAAGACAGATGAATGAGTTTTTGAAGCTCGGCTATCGCACTGATTTGGTCTATCCGGATAAAGGAATCAAGATACAATGTGTAACCGGCATGAATATTGCCTTTTGCGTGGAGGCTCAGATTTAGAGATTATAAAGCGCATTCCCTTGCCGGCGGTGAGCAGCAAAATATTGAGCAAGAACAAAGACACAAAGCGGATCAATTGAAATTTCATGCTGGATCGTCTATTTTTGAACTGACAGGGGAGCCTTTGCTTTTAAATTTTAAATGATTTTGAATTTGAAAAAATCATAAAAATTCAAATACAAAAAACTCTGATAAGCTAGAATTAATTTTCTCGAATCGGAGGTTTAAAACTATTGTAGCTGCTGTACAAAAGAGGGAAGAATTAGTTTTTGAAGATCCGGTGCGGTGCTTAGCCCACCAGTGCGAGTATAAAAATCGGCGTACAATTGGGCTGTATAGTACAGTGAGTCTGTGGTAGACCCTGGAGTTAGCGCTGCGAGATTGTTTTTCAAATCCTGTAACTCAATACCCTCGGTTGAAATTTCCTCTGGTTTGAGATTGAGCGTTTTTGCAATCAGCGTTTTGGTTTCCTCTGGATTTGCCTTCCAGTAGTCTTGGGCTTGAAACCAGGCTCGGATAAATGCTCGCACATCATCTGGGCGATCTCGTAACACATTGCTGCGAAATACAACGACATCTGGAATCAAACCAGGTGTTTGCTTGCTGGTGAATAGCACTTTTGCTCCGGATTGGACTGCTTGAAACACATAGGGTTGCCAGGTTTGCCCAGCTTGAATGTTACCGTTTTTTAAGTTTTGTACGATAGTTTCGGCTTCTAGATTGACCAGTGTTACATCGTTGGAACTTAGACCATTTTTTTCCAACATTTTTGTGACAAACAATTCTCCAAAATTGCCCAATTTAACACCAATTCGCTTGCCCTTTAAGTCAGCCACGCTTTGAATGTTGGACTGACTCACTACAGCATCAGCGCCCGTAGAGCGATCAGTAATTAAAATAATATGGGAGTCAGTAATTTCCTCAATACTGCTCATGAAGCTACCGAGTGTTATTGCCATACCATCATAGTTGCCGGCACTGAAATTAGCCAAGGGTGCTAGATGATTTTCTGAATAAACGAGTTCGACTTTCACCCCTTGCTGAGTGAAAAATCCTTTTTCTTGAGCAATTACTAGCGGAAAATACCCCGGCCACAAACTGTAAGCGACTGTTAGGGGCGGTGGCTCAGATTTGGAGGTGACAGAGGGTTTTCCATTGCAGGCAGTGATCAGGGCAATACTAAGCAAGAACAGACACACAAAGCGGAAAAATCGAGATTTCATGGTGAACTGCTATTTTTTAAGAAAAGTTGGGTTATGTTTTTCGCAGTTGATATAAGAGCCGGCCTACGAGTGAATCAGCTATTTCAACTGCTGCACAAAAGAGGAATCGATAATTTTTTGAATGTCGGGCGCAGCGCTCAGTCCTCCTGTGCGAATGTAAAAATCGGCATATAATTTGGCGGTATAGTACAGCGACTCTGTCGTTGTGCCTGGAGTCATCGCTTTTAAGTTGTCTTGCCGGCTAAATAAGTCGATGCCATCAAGTGAAACTTCTTCAAGTTTTATCTTCAGTTTTTTAGAAATTAGTGTGTTGCTTTCTTCTGGATTACTTTGCCAGTAATCTATGGCTTGGAACCACGCTCGACTAAATGCTTGTATATCATTGGGGCGATTGCTTAATACCTTATTGTCAAAGACAATAACACTGGGAATTAAACCGGGCGTTTCGTTAGAGGTGAATAGCACCTTTGCGCCGGCTTTCACTGCTTTAGATATATAAGGATTCCAGGTTTGGCCGGCTTGAATGTCACCCCTTTGCAAGCGTGCTGGAATCGCTTCCGCTTCCGTATTAACCAAAGTAACGTCATCGGTGGTTAAACCATACTTCTCTAGCATTGTGGTGACAAACAATTCCCCAAAATCACCTATTTTGGTGCCGATCCGTTTGCCCTTCAAGTCGGCTACGTTTTGAATATTGGGTTGCCCAAGCACAGCGTCACCACCTGCCGATTGATCGGTTACTAAAACAACCCGCGCATCTGGAGTTTTCCCAATAATACTCATCAGGCTTCCTATAGATGTCGTGACTCCATCATATTTGCCGGCGCTGAAGTCAGACAAAGACGTTATATAGTTTTCTACATAGACAGGTTCGACTTTCACTCCCTGTTGGGTAAAAAACCCTTTTTCTTGGGCAATGATCATCGGAAAAAATCCGGGCCATTGGATATAAGTAACTCGTAGGGGCGCTGACTCTCGATGAGAAGTCAGGGTTTTTGTGCCATTGCAAGCTGTAACGAGTAGAAGACTCACTAAGAAAAGACAAACAAAGCGGAAAAATCGGTATTTCATATTAATCGGCTGATTTTGTGACTGAATTGGGTGATGCTGTGTTTCATCCTGACTTGACAAAAAGCTCAATAAGTGTTGATTTGAAAATTTTTACTTCTTTAGAATCAAAGCTAGCTGCTCGTTTGGATGCTTTACCTTGGCTATCAGAGAAGCTGAACAATAGTAAATGCTACCTGTTTGAGAATTCCCTATTTTTTCAAGAATTTAACAAAGGCATTGTTGGAAAAAAGTCAATATCGTAATGTTGTGTAAACAAAACTAAACTTTTTTGGCGCGACTGAGGAAAATTTGTTGTTTAGCGCTTTAAATATTAAATAAGTTAGACCCATCTTGCATTTTGTTACTTGAGCCGGCAAAATGTCCGAGCCGGCACTCCAAGCAAGATATCTCTAAAATGAGCGTTTGAGATAAAAGTAATGCGCTCCTGTTGAATTCTTATAGTGTCATGAAAAACCCAAAGCAGCTCAGCAGACGGCAAAAATTCCGGCATAAGTTTGGCTTCACCGGCTTGTGCATTGTGCTCGGCTTCCTGTTTGTGTTAGGTTTCAAACTTCTATTGGGGATGCCGGCATTCACTCAAACACCCCAAGTGAGAGTTACAGTGTTGCTGAACGCCCTGGAAGCCTCGCAGTGGAAGACATTGCTGATGCAAGACTTCAAGGCGCAAAACCCAGATATTGAGTTAGAAATTATTGAAGGGCCAAACGCGACTAATTTAATTGAAGACCTTTACACGTCCGCTTTTCTATTAGGAGATTCGCCCTACGATTTAGTTTATATGGACATCGTTTGGGTGCCAAAATTTGCTGCTGCCGGCTGGCTGAGGGATTTATCTGACAAAGTTTCTGATAAAGAATTAGCCAATTTTATACCCGGTGATGTGAATGGCGGGCGCTATGAAGGCGGGTTGTATCGAATGCCCTTCCGTTCTGATGTCGGGATGCTTTATTACCGCACAGACTTGCTGAAACAGGGGGGATATAAGCCACCAGAAACCTTTAACGAGTTGCTTGAAATTAGCAAAGCATTGAAAAAACCTGAAGGAAATCGCTGGGGTTACCTCTGGCAGGGGCGGCAATATGAAGGACTAGCCGCGATGTTTGTAGAGGTGCTTGAAGGTGCCGGCGGCTTTTGGGTAAACCCGGAAAATGGGGAGGTTGGACTCGATAAACCGGCAGCCGTGGAAGCCGTAAAATTTCTACGACGTACAATAGAAACCGGCGTTTCTCCCGGTGGCGTCACGACTTACGGGGAAGAAGAAACCCGCCAGTTATTTCAAAGTGGGAATGGGGTGTTTTTACGCAACTGGCCTTATGTCTGGTCACTGGCAGAAGATTCGGCAATTGCCGGCAAATATAATATCAAGCCGATGGTTCACGCACAAGGTAAAAACAGCGGCGCTTGCCAGGGCGGTTGGGGTATGGGAATTGCCAAAACCTCGAAACATCCAGAAGAAGCTTGGCGAGTGATTCAATTTTTCAATCGGCCTGAAATTCAGCGCAAATTTATCCTCGGAACCGGCTATGTTCCCAGCCGGCGATCATTGTTCACCGATCCACAAATTGTTGCGAAATACAGCCACTATCCGCAACTCTTAAAAGTTACAGAACAATCAGTTTTACGCCCACCCATCGCCCAATATTCCCAAGCATCCGATATTTTGCAGCGTTATCTAAGTGCAGCATTGACAAATCGAATGACTCCAGAACGGGCAATGAAAGCCGCAGCAAATGAGACGCGCCGGTTGCTAGTAACTCGACGTTAAAAATAGACCCAGAAAAAAGACAAAAACATCACGTCCTGCTATTAACCCCACAGTTAACTCATCTGTGTTTATCTGTGGCCAAAAAAAAGGTATCTGCAAAAATACAATTTTAATAATGAAACAAGACACAATTCAACAACGAGAACAACTAACCGGCTGGATATTAGTCGCACCGGCATTACTCCTGTTACTTTTTGTATTTGCTTATCCAATTGGGAGAGCATTCTGGTTAAGCTTTTTCGCGCAAAATTTGGGGACAAAATTAGAACCCGTGTTTGCCGGCTTTGCTAATTACGGGCGGATGGCTGGGGATGGCCGGTTTTGGCAAAGTCTTTGGAATACAACAGTCTTTACCGTTTCCACTGTTGTCTTAGAATTGATTTTGGGAATGGGTATCGCCTTAGTCCTTAATCAATCGTTTCGTGGACGCGCAGCCGTGCGAACCATTGCGATTTTACCGTGGGCGCTGCCAACAGCAATTATGGCTTTAGCTTGGACGTGGATTTTTAATGCTCAATATGGGGTTTGGAACGATATTTTGCTCAGGTTGGGATTGATTAAAGAAGGCATTAATTGGTTAGGAGATCCGACGCTGGCAATGATGGCGGTGATCGCAGCGGATGTGTGGAAAACGACGCCATTTATTAGTATTTTATTACTTGCTGGGTTGCAATCGATTTCTTCTGATCTTTATGAAGCTCATGCAATTGATGGGGCGAATCCTTGGCAGAGTTTTCGGCAAATTACTTTACCTTTGCTAATGCCGCAAGTTTTGATTGCGATGTTATTTCGATTCGCGCAGGCATTTGGTATTTTTGATTTGATTGCGGTAATGACCGGCGGCGGGCCTGCCGGTGCGACGGAAGTTGTGTCACTCTACATTTATGCGACGGTGATGCGCTATTTGGATTTTGGCTATGGGGCGGCTTTGGTTGTTGTGACGTTTTTATTATTGGTTGCGGCGGTGGCAATTGCGAGTTTTGTGTTGTCAAGGTTACGGGCTAAGGCTGCCGGGGTTAATTGATTTTAATGTATTGAAGGGGGAGAATTTTTTAACCGCAGATGCACGCAGATAAACGCAGATGGTTTAATCGCGATGAGTCACGGATTAATTTTTCGGATTTTTTAACCACAGATGCACACAGATAAACACAGATGGTACGGATGTTTTTAGGGCGGTGATTGAGAGATTTACTAGGATTCTTAAAGTTTTATCTTAAAATGAAAGGAAGCAGCTATGGCACTTAATTCTTTGAGCAATGATTCGCCAAGTAGGGAAAGTAAGTTTTCTATTCAAAAAGTTATCCTTTGGGTGGCTGTTGTGTTAATTGTAATTTTTACCCTAGCGCCGGTGTTGTGGCAGTTACTTACTTCTATTAAGGTAAATCAAGCGATTTCTGCGATTCCAAATATTTACTTTCCCCGTCCCAATCAATACACTCTCACTCACTATATTGAACTCTTCACTCGTCGTCCTTTTTTCCGCTATATTTTAAATAGTGCTTTTGTATCGATAATTTCTACTGCGCTTTCTTTGGCAATTGGCGCACCGGCAGCTTACGCTTTGGCAAGATTGAAAATTCCGGGTGAAAAAATTATTCTAGCCGGCATCCTAATTGTGACTCTATTTCCTTACATTCTACTATTTTTAGGATTGCTAGAAATCATCAAAGCAACGGGCTTGGCAAATAACTACCTCGCCTTGGTTATTCCCTACACTGCTATCAATTTGCCCTTAACGATTCTGGTTATGCGTAGTTTCTTTCAACAACTGCCGCGTGATTTAGAAGATGCCGCTAAAGTGGATGGTTACAACACTTGGCAAATGCTTACCCAAATTGTCTTACCGATGACGGTGCCGGCAATGGTAACAACCGGCATTTTAACCTTTATCTTTGCCTGGAATGAATTTCTCTTTGCCCTTACTTTCATCACCCGTGAAACGATGAAAACGATTCCTGTAGCTGCTTCCCAAATCGGGGGATCGACTGTATTTGATATTCCCTACGGCCCACTAGCGGCTGCTACAATTCTCGGTACATTTCCTCTCATTTTGCTAGTCCTATTCTTCCAGCGTAAAATTGTACAAGGTTTAACAGCCGGTGCTGTTAAAGGATAATTTCAGCTTAAAAATACTCTAATCCTGTAATCATCAAAAAAAACCATGTCAAAACTTGAATTAAAAAACCTCAACAAAACCTATACGCCTAAAGTTATTCCCGTTAAAGATATCAGCTTAACGGTAGATGACAATGAATTTCTCACCCTACTTGGCCCATCTGGATGTGGTAAATCAACGACCCTGCGATTAATTGCCGGCTTAGAACAACCTACACGAGGAAAAATCTCAATTGGCGAACGCGATGTCACTCATTTAAGTGCCGGCGATCGCAACATTGCAATGGTGTTTCAAAGTTATGCACTTTATCCGCACATGACGGTTTATGAAAACATGGCATCCGGTTTAAAACTTCGTAAAATACCTCGTACAGAAATCCATCAGCGCGTTGATGAAGTTGCTAAAAAGCTGGGACTGGAAGAGTTGATGGATCGTAAGCCAGGGCAAATGTCTGGGGGACAGCGGCAGCGTGTTGCCCTCGGACGCGCTTTGGTTCGCAAACCCGATGTGTTTTTGCTAGATGAACCGTTAAGTAATTTGGATGCGCTGCTGCGAGAACGGGTTCGGGCTGATTTGAAACAACTGTTTGACGCGCAATCTGTGCCGGTGGTTTATGTAACGCACGACCAAACAGAAGCGATGACGTTATCAACGAAAGTGGCGGTACTTTCTAATGGAAATGTGCAGCAGTTAGATGCGCCGCAACGGATTTATTCACATCCAGCAAATCAATTTGTTGCCGGCTTTATTGGGAGTCCCCAAATGAATTTACTAACGCTAAATTGTCAGGGACGTGATGCAATACTGGGCAATTTTAGAATTCCGCTGCCGGCACTGCCAACGGTTCCATCACAAATTGTTTTAGGGATTCGTCCGGAAAATGTACACTTAGCTGAACCGGCAGCGGAACAGACGATTCAAGGTCAGGTATTTTTGGTGGAGAATTTAGGGATGCACAATTTAATTAGTGTGCGCGTCACCGGCAGCACTGAACAAGCAGAACCCATGACGCTGCGTACTTTGTTGCCGGCAGATCAAAAGTGGGGTGGAGAGGTAATCTCACTAACGTTACCTCCACAGTCGATTCACTGGTTTGATGTCACAACCGGCGATCGCTTAGAATTTGCGCGTTAATCTCAGCAAAAATTACAATTTGGTTGAAAACACAAAGGAAGGTTAAGTAACCTTTTCGGTTGCGATTCTTTGCATTGAAAAAAGGTTTGAATGTCTTAGCTTATTTGCCTAGCGACTAAGGAAATTAAAGTTGTATTTTTCTACAGCATTCAGCAAATTGTTTAATCGAGCGCCAAACTCATGAGTTCGATAAATTGGGCGATACCATTGTTGTTTTGTAAAGATTGCTTTAGCGAGTGGATGGCAAAATATCAGTCCTTTACGGGCGTAAATTGAAGTTTTCATCACATACCGCTTGACCCAATCTGTATCGATTAAATCTTTTTCTGTAACTTGCCGCTGAGAAAGCCAAGGATATTCAGCTTCTTTGACTGATGCAGCAAGATAATCTGTCCATTGAGAGTTATAGACGATAGTTTGTCCGCGCAAAACATCGTAAGGTCTGACAAACTCTTCATCATAGTATAAATTGGTATAGTTGGCTACTCCACCTGCGCCGGTTAACATAATTTCAGCCCTTATCCCATCTCCTAAACAGATAGTAGTTTGGTGGCCGCCCGTTATGATCCATTCTACAAAAATGATTTCAACCGGCGCTGGATATCCAAAGATATATTCAAATAACAACTTAGGCGGCAATTCTGGAGCCACTTCAATTCTTTGGGCTTTTCCATTGACAAATGCGATCCTAAACTCTCCATCTGCTGGAAAGTCTGGAAAGAATTTTTGCAAGCCTTTTATAGGATAATTGACAATGACTTCCCGATCAACCAATGGCTTACCAAAATATCCTTCTATCGTTCCAAACGATTGATTGAGTACATAACGTCCCATAGTTTTTTTGGACTCCAAACGATAGATTTATGGAATTTGGGGAATTGGAAACCTGTTTTAGTGTAGCACCGGCACGATTTAATGCTGGCGCAACCAAAATGTTTAAACCTTAAACTGTTGCTCTAATTGGCGATATTTGGGCACGCCAATAATTTGCTCGAATTCTTGAAAGTTCATTAAATCCTCGAAGCCGGCAGTGGTGCCGTGTTCTTTTAAATGGCGGAAACAATTCGCCATTGCTTTTGTTGCAGCAAACAAGCCGGCAAGCGGAAACACTACAATTTTATAGCCTAATAGTTGCAATTCTTGGGCGGTGAGTAGGGGTGTTCTTCCCCCTTCTATCATATTGGCAAATAGCGGCACATCGGGAAAAGCCGATGCAATTGCTTTTAAATCTTCAATTGACTGCGGCGCTTCTATAAAAATAATATCTGCGCCGGCTTCGTAATAAGCGCGTCCTCTGCGAATCGCTTCTTCTAATCCTAATGGTGCGCGTGCATCCGTTCGACCGATAATGACTAAGCCGCTAGCGCCTCTGGCATGAACGGCTGCTTTAATTTTTTCGACGTGTTCTTCTGCGGAAATTACGCGTTTTCCTTCCATGTGACCGCATTTTTTCGGCCATTCTTGGTCTTCTAAAAGGATGCCGGCAACTCCCAATTGTACGATATCGGTAACAGTGCGGATGACGTTGAGGGGGTTGCCATAGCCGGTGTCGATATCTGCAACGAGAGGGATGCTAATTGACTGTGCAATGCGTCCGACGCTGTAGAGCATTTCAGTGCCGGTGAGCAAGCCGTAATCTGGGCGTCCGAGGGTTGAGCCGGCAATTCCGAAACCACTGGTAAACACGACCTCAAAGCCGAGTTGTTCGACCATTTGAGCGCCAATACAATCATAAATACCAGGGAGTGTGAGAATGCCAGGTTGTTCGAGAATTTGACGCAGTTTTTGGGCTTGAGACATGAGAGTTTAGTTTGTATTTGTTCTTTTTTATTAATACCTTATAAAGTAAGCGCAGAGAAATGATGTTATTTTTTTATTTTCTACTTTCACTTCTTGACACATAGTAATTTTATCTAATTAGTAAGCATTGCGAAGTTAAAAAATTCCGGCTTATTTAATAATTGAATATTTCAATATTCATAAATAAAATTATTATAAAAATTTAATATGTAAATTTTGATAGATATAAACATATTAATTTTTTAAGTATTATTAATAATTTAAATACTAAAAAGCATCAAGGCTTCTAATTTTTTGATGTTTTAGACAACTTGATAATTAACGAAATTTTTTAGTTTATCTAAACCTTGATATACTAAAGTTTAGAAATCATCATGAAAAATGGAGATTTTCCAATGATCGAACAGGGGATAGCCTCTGTCAATATGTGCGTAGATATTTTTCTGGCTTGTCACGATGCCATTAATCAAGGAGCGTTAATTCAGCGAACAAGCCGGCAAGATAAAGAGTTTCATTTCCAAAACTGGTTTGAGGCAAGACTGCAAGAGTTGGAAATCCACTATGATCAGAAAGGTCGGAACTCATACCCTGATTTCAGTTTAGTTCAAAATCCTGAAGGATATGAGGTTAAAGGTCTGGGGTGGCCAGGAAGAGAAGCCGATTATGATAGCAACAGCCAAGTTCCAACCGGCTACCATAACGGTCGAACCATTTATTATGTTTTTGGGCGATATCCATCAGCCGTGAATGAAAACGAGTATCCAGTGATTGACTTGGTAATCTGTCATGGAGACTTTCTCAACGCAGCCCATGAGTACGTTCATAAAAATAAGAGTTTTACAGGGTTCGGAAGTTATGGAGATATCAAGATTCGTGACCGAAAAATGTATATCGCGCCAACACCTTATGGACTTCTTCATGGCACGGATCGGCAAATAACCCTCATCCTTCCTGAGAATTCTTCCCCAGAGCCTAGGCTTGATCCCGTTGGCCATTTGATTCGCACGGAAACTAATCAGCTAATCGTTGGCTATTCATTTGATATGATTACTAATCAGCTAACGCCCCAATATGGCAATAACCCCAGCGCTGGGCAAATTCATTCCTTTATTGCATACCGAGCTAAGGGTATTCTTGGCCCTCAAGTGAGTCTGAAGAATCCGTGAAAGTTAGAAACAGCAGCAATTATTCTGTCCTCAGCCTTTTCACAGGTGCCGGTGGGCTAGATTTGGGTTTTGAATTAGAGGGCTTTAAGCTTATAGAAGGCATCGATATTGACCCTTGGTGTATTAAAACCTTAAAGGAAAATCGACCACACTGGAACGTTATTTCAGGGGATGTCTGTTCCTACAATCCCCAAATTAAACAACAGCCTGATGTGCTGCTTGCCGGCGTTCCTTGTCAGGGATTCTCTCTCGGTGGCAATCGCAATAACTATGATACGCGTAACCTACTTTATAAAGAAGTAATTCGGATTGCAAAAATTTGCCAACCAAGGGTCATTGTTATCGAAAATGTGCTAAATCTTCGCACAATGAAAACTCCTGATACCGGACGACCTTTTGCACAGCAAGTTGCTGCTGACTTGGAGCAGCTAGGCTATGAAGTTTTGTCCGATATTTTCAAAGTTTGCTATTACGGAGTACCCCAAACTCGCCGGCGCTTTGTGTTTGTCGCATTTCTCGGAGGACGCCCCTCAAGATACTTTTTGCCAAGACCAGACTCAGAAACAACTATTAGAGAGTTTCTCTACGATCTGGCGCAATCTAGAGTAACTAATTTGCCAAATCATCAGCCTGAGTGGGGTTTCAAAAGTGCAGTTCACATTGAAACCGGCCAGCCATTTGTTCCGGGTGAGGAAATTGTGCCGGTGCGTTTGTCGAGAACTGCCTCTGATGGCAACCCCATTCGCTCATTTGATGCACCATTTCCGGCAATTGACACGGCAACAATTTGGGGCTGGGCGCAAGGAAATGTTGTGGCGGCGAGACATCACAAAGATAGACTCAATGGAAAATTTGTCAGAAATCCCGAAGCAGATGTAACGCTTTGGCGGGTTTCAGCTTCGCGTCTGAGGTCATTCACACATCGAGAATACGCACGTTTGCAGACTTTTCCAGATGATTGGGTTTTTATCGGAGGAAATAAGCGGGATATTCATCTGCAAATTGGCAATGCTGTACCAGTGCGGTTTGCACAACAAATCGCAAGAAATATTAGAATTGCTCTCGAATCCCTCGACCAAAATTTAGCTTTTTTTGATGAGATGGCAACGGGGAATCTGCTGCTATTTTAAAGAGTGATTTCCCCTATCTATCTGCATTCATCTTTTGTTCAAATTACAACCCCAAATCCACCGCAACTCGGTGAGCACAGGCAAACCCGGAAAAAGCTACCGCATTTAAACCTTGCCCTGGAAATGTACTGTCGCCAACACAATACAACCCCGGAATTGATGTGCGGTTAAATGGCATTCCTAGCAACCCTAATAACTTGCGCTGGGGAATCGGCCCATAGGTGCCATCTTCACGTCCTAAAAAGCGTCGGTGAGTTCGTCCCGTCCCGACTTCCATGTAATCTAATCCCGCATCTAAACCGGGGAAAATTTTCTCTAGCCGATCAACAATTCGCCAACCGGCCTCCTCTTTTTTCTGTTCATATTCGCCGGCAGATAATCCCTGCCAATCATCTATCCAATTGGGGGTAAATGTATGAATGATGTGATAGCCTTTGGGGGCTAAATCTGGATCTAATAGGGTGGGAATGGATACGAAAATCGTGCCTTCCGGATCTTCCATTCGCTCCCAATCTTCTAGGACAATGTGATGACAATCGGTATCCGCCGGCAGCACACTCGCCTCAACTCCCAAATGCAAACTTAGGAAGCTGGGAGACTTCTTATACCGTTCTTGCCATCTCTTCTCAGCCGCCGGCATCTGATCTGCCGGCAACAACTTCTCAAACGTATCCCAGCGCGTTGCATTCGAGACTATTCGCTTAGCGCGATATACTTCGCCGTTGACTAGCTTGACGCCAACTGCACGCCCCTTTTCTGTGATAATCTCACTGACTTTGGCTTGGTACTGAATCTTGCCGCCAGCCTTTTCCAAGCCTTCCACGAGTTTTTCCGCAATTTTGCCAACCCCACCTTTCGGGTAATTAATTCCCCCATAATGCCGATCTGAAAACACCATGCCGGCATTAATCATTGGGGTTAAATCTGCCGGCACAACAGACCAGCAATAACACTCCATATCAATAAACTTCAACAAGGCGGGATCGCTAATGTAGCGCTTAGCAATATCCCCAACATTTTGCGGCAAATACTTCACCAACCCCAGACACGCTAAAGGATGCTGGAAAAACACGCGCATCAAATACCCTAATTCTTCCAGCGACAGCAATTCCATCGCATTTAGGCAGTTGAAAACCTTCCAGCATTCATCGTAAAATTTGCGAATCCCTTCCCGCTCGTGGGGAAAATAACGGATCAGCTCTTGCAAAAATTTCTCATAGTCTTTGTGAACTTGCAGATCCAATCCCTCCGGTAAATGATAGTGAATCTGCACCGGATCGGGAATGGTTTCCAAACTAACATCAACTGCTTTCAGCGCCCGCGTGAGCAGATTTGTAGTGCCGCGTTCGCCAAAGCCAAAAATCATCGACGCACCCACATCAAAGCGATAGCCTTCGCGCTCAAAATAGCCGGCACTCCCGCCCGGTATCAGATAGCTTTCTAGCACCAGCACTTTGGCTCCCTTGGCCGCAAGTTGGGTTGCTGTGACTAATCCGCCAATGCCAGATCCGATAACAATGGCATCAAAAACCGAGGCTTGCAGGTTGGGGTTTGAGGGTTGGAAAGAAGCTGCGGGCATGGAATTGTGGGTGACGAAACATTTCTTTAATGTATCTTAACCGCTTGCCACACCGGCAATTACTGCCCCTAAAAAAAAAGCACGGGATCTGTCTGTTCAGACTTACCGATCCCGCTTGCCGATTCTTAGAGAGGAGAACACTGAAAGCTAATATAGCTGTTGTTGAAAAAGATTGTCAATACTTACTGAAAATTATTTTCAAAAGCTGGAAATCCAAGGCGGACACATCAATGAAGCCGGCGCACCCAGAAGGGAGTATGATATTGCAGGTCTGTAACCCTTGCCACTCATCCGAATTTCCTGCTTATGACGCTTCAAATGCGGGTCTATGTTCCACCCCATCCCTTAATCAAACACTGGCTGGCTGTCGCTCGTGACGCTTTGACGCCACCGGCTTTGTTTCGCAGCGCCATGACAGAACTGGGACGCTGGCTGACTTATGAAGCGAGTCGAGATTGGTTGCCAACGGAAGAAACTACCATTCAGACGCCTTTAGCAACTTGTCCGGCGACGATGGTGAATCCAGAGGTGCCGGTGGTGGTGGTGCCAATCTTGCGGGCGGGGTTAGCCCTACTGGAAGGCGCACAGATGGTGCTGCCTTTAGCGGCGATTTATCACCTCGGCATGGTGCGGAATGAGGAGACGCTGCAAGTTAGCTGTTATTTAAATAAGTTGCCGGCGCGGTTAGATCCGAAGACGCGGGTGCTAATTAGTGAACCGATGCTGGCAACCGGCGGCACGATGATGGCGACGATGGCAGAATTAACTCAGCGGGGCGTTGATCCTAGCTTAATTCGGATTATTTCTGTGGTGACAGCCCCACCGGCACTGCAACAGCTGAGTGTCGCTTACCCCAATTTAAACGTTTACACAGCCGCGATTGATGAAGGACTGAACGCTCAGGGGTTTATTGTGCCCGGTTTAGGCGATGCCGGCGATCGGACTTTTGGCACTTGAGAAACTGGGGCGATAAACACGGTGCTTTCATTCAAGTCGGCATCAGATTATCGCTCTCCCACTCAGCACTCCCTCTCCCCCACTCAGCACACAGCACTCAGCACTCAGCACTAATCCCTAGTAGGCATGGTGAGCAGCCAACAGTTAAGCTGAAGGTTATAGAAAATTACGGCAGATAAACAATGAGTAATCGAGATGGTTTCGCCGGCGGCTTTTTCGCTGGAGCCTTAGTAGGCGGCTTGGTGGGTGGGGTTTTGGGAGTGCTTTTATCTCGACGAACCGAGGAAAGCGCCCCATCAGAGGAGAGATTACGCAGTTCCAGCCGGCCAGAAGCTAAGGCAATTCGGGCCAGAACTCGGCAGATCAAAGAAGAAACGATTGAAGTGGCGCGTCGCAGTTTAGAGGATAAGATTGCTCAACTGAACGACGCAATTGACGATGTGCGTCTGCAACTGAACAATGTCAATGGAGCGCCGGCAGCATCGGAAATTGAGCGTTCCCTACCCAAAGATAGTTGACCGGCTGCCAAGTCGTCCTTTCCCGGCACTCACCACCTGCGCCGGCCTTTGAACAATGCTGACGCTTGCCCAAATCGATTAAACTAAGTGAAGTTAAACAGCCTGTGAAATAGCAAAGGAAGCTTTAACCGCTATGTCTTCTGTCGTCGTACTGCTGATTAATACCCTGAGTACCTTTCTAAGCATTTATTTGGTACTTTTGTTTATTCGGATTCTCTTGAGCTGGTTTCCGAATGTTAACTGGTTTGACCCGCCCTTTTCAATTGTTGCTCAGTTAACCGATCCCTATCTCAACGTCTTCCGCTCTATTATTCCCCCCCTAGGTGGCATTGACTTTTCCGCCATTCTTGCAATTATTTTGCTGCAAGTTATCCAGTCGATTCTTCCCTCTCTTTTGGGAGCATTTGCCTTGCAGGGGGCATCGGCTTTCTAGTTTCAAGGCTTGTTTAAAGCTTGCCGTGCGACTTCATAAAAATCTGGAAGCGAACTTATTAGAGATTTAGCTGGTAACGCTTTCTTGAACCCAGTTATGGGATAAACCTTGCGATAGTGTACCAGCTAAACACAGCTTGAATTAGCGGCGAACTTTGCCGGCAAATCCTGCTGCTTTAAATTGTTCCAGTTTCAGGGGAGTCGGCTGATTGGCTGCTACAGAGATTCTTAGTTCAAAATCACTCGCGCCTGGAGGAATTTCTTCAATTGAGCCGAGGCGGGTTCGGTTGGGCATCACGTTGTTGTTATTGGCATCGAAGATGCGACCGAAAATATCGGCATCGTAAACCGTTTTACCCGTCGTATTGTTGGCTTTGCCGGTGACGATAAAGCAGTTGGCAACCATTGGGTTTCCGCCGCTGGTGACGGTTCCTTCTGCCACTTCTGCTGGGCAATCATGGTAGGAAATATCGGTCAGTTTAATTTGAGTTAACGCCCATGCCGGCGGCGTTATCAACCAAGTGGCTATCCCGATGAGACAGGACACAATGGCAACAGCAAAGGGTCGCATTCGCATCTTTACCATTCCCTTAACTCCCTAATAATTGAATAATTTTTTGGCAGCAACTCTTACCTTCAGCTTACAGTTAAAACCGAAAAATTAAAAATTAAAAATTCGTTCGTTAGTTGAATTTGCCGGCTCCTTTGATACAAAGCTGTAAGCGAATCGAGGGCGAGTTGCAGCAAATTAGAGGGTATTTCGCTGATAGATGTGGTTTTAGATAGTAGCCGGCAACGATAAAACTTGAGTTTAATTCTTGACTTTTAATCCCAAGTGTTGCGTTAAAGATTGGCGCATGACATCCACCGGCACAGGTTGCTGCAGCCACATTTGCAAAGCGGTTGCGCCTTGTTGAACCAGCATTTCCAGTCCATCAATGGCAGTTGCGCCCATTTCCGCTGCGACTTTTAGGAATTGCGTGGGGTTTGGGGTGTAAATTAAGTCGTAGGCAATTGCACCGGCATTTAAGTTTTTCATTTCATCTGCACTCACCGGCATCTGATCAACTTGCGGGTGCATCCCCACCGGCGTGGTATTCACCAGTAAATTTGCTTGAGAGATCAATTGCGGCACTTCTTCCCAAGTGTGAATTGCCGGCACCGGCACAGCGGAATTCACCCAACTTTGCTGAAACGCGTCTAATTTCTGCCGGTTACGCCCGATCACATGAATTTCTCGAATGCCTAACTCTGCACAGCCGGCAACCACTGCCCGCGCCGCACCGCCTGCGCCTAAAATCACGGCGACTGTCTGGCTCCAATCTCGATTGTATGCTTTCAGGGGAGCGACAAAACCCTCAACATCGGTATTTGTGCCGGCCCAACTTGTGCCGGTGTGCCAGACGGTGTTGACTGCGCCTACGGCTTGGGCAATAGGGGATATTTCTGATAACAAAGGCATAATTGCCTGTTTGTGAGGAATGGTGACGCTAAATCCTCGCAAATTGATCGCCGCAAAACCGGCAAGTGCGACTTCTAAATCTGCCGGTTTAACCGGCATCGCCAGATAAACATAATCCACGCCCAACTCGGCAATCGCGGCATTGTGCATCACCGGCGACAGAGAATGTTCAATGGGAGAACCGATCACCCCTAAAAGTTTTGTCGTGCCTTTAATCACAGATATCCTCACATTTTGATCGCATTGAACGGTTATAAATCAAACGCATCTTTGCCTTGCGGGATGCCGGCAAAGGTATTTTTCACAGCAAGGGCAAGCCGGTTTAAGTCTTCTTTTAACAGCGGTGGCCATTCCACACCCGCGCGGTAGCCGGCTTCAAATAACTGTATACTTTCAACGGCGATTGAATACAAGGCGAGTACGAGTTGCCGGTCAAGATCGGGATTTTCGTGCAAAGCATCGCCGATGATTTTCACAGCCAGCAAAATCGAAGTCATTTGCCCTGGCACCGGCGGCTTACCTTCCTTGAGCAGCATCAGGAACGCATCGGGATTTTTCTGAGTGGTCAGAGCGGTTCCCTGTGAGAGGATAAAGTTACGGGCTGTTTTGTAATCCATAAATTAGAATAAGCGATTTTGGATCAGAGATTTGTTAACGATTGCGTTAAGCATCTCAGATTTTACTGTTATATAGAATAGCTTGGTCTAAAGGAATAGCGAGCCGGTTTTGTGCCGGCGTGTCAAAATCAATTTCCAAGCAGAGGAATCTAACCGCAGAGTTGAGTGCCGGTTGATCACGCTTGCAGTTACACCCGGATCTTTTATCTGCCGGCTGCATTTGAATTGTAATGCCGGCGCAACCATCTTATAATTTAGCTTTCACAAAGGTAAGTACAATACAACTCCCTTCCATTCTGGTTGCTCACTACAATCTATCAGCAGTAACAACTCATCGATCACTTGTCGAACCGGCATTCGGTCATTTACTACAAATAACCCCGCCATCTGTTCTCCTCTAGCCAAACGTTCATAAGCAAAGTCTGGCATAGTTGCACGATCATGGGTTAGAAGAATGCGCTCATTGTTTGCCGCCCAATCTAAAATCGCTTGATCGTCTACTTTCCGCAAACCGACATCCTGAACCCGAACTAGATCTAGGTCAGGTTGACGCAGAAACAGTCCTCGAACAATGTCACCATTAAAATTTTCATCGCTTAGCAATCTCAACATACCACTGCTAAGATTGCTGTTGCGATAACAAGCGAGAACGAATCTGACTCAAATCAGGTTGAATATTAGACAAACGTTGCTGTACAGACTCCGCTAACTGCTCTCTTTGATTCAGGTACATTTCTACAGAATTTTGATGCCGAAGATAGTAACCGATTGTGTTGTAGACATCAGACAATGATAAAGTTGAATACCGATGAACAATAGACTCAGGGGATGCGCCATCTTGAAATGCTCGGATTACAATCTCTAGCAAAACCCTTGAATTTCCAACTCGAATCGCTCCAGTTTCATCTTCCCAAAGAGGAGGTGTCTCACGCTCTAAAACGAGAATCATGGGTTCATTTTTGTGTCAGCTACACCATGATTGTAGCTTAATATAAGGCATAATTTCTTAGTACAAACCTCAAAGCATCGCCTCACGCTTAACGATGAGCTATCTTGATAAAGCTCTCTATTGTTTTATTGCTGAATTAACGATTCCAGCTTAAGTTTTGTCAGAATTTGCCGGCAGTGTTTCGCCTACTTTTTGGGCTTGTTGCGTTGGAGCCGGCATTTCTGAAGT
Organism: Microcoleus sp. FACHB-68; assembly: GCF_014695715.1. NCBI lineage: Bacteria > Bacillati > Cyanobacteriota > Cyanophyceae > Oscillatoriales > Microcoleaceae > Microcoleus > Microcoleus sp. FACHB-68. The sequence continues at coordinate 186,141 of NZ_JACJOT010000006.1, read as the reverse complement.
TGAGCAACTAGGCAAAGTAGATTGCTTGCTTTCAGGCGACTCTGTTGAGGATGGAGGTTTGATAAGTCTCCACAGCTTTTCCACAAGATCGATTAAGACAAAAGTGCCTACAGAGGCTAACGCACCAATAAGAAGACTGATAGAAATAGACTTGGTAATTGGATGGGGAGAAGAGTTCCAAGGAAAGAACTGAATTTTTGTCGGCGGCTCTGCCTCCTTTATATAGTCAGTAATTGCAGTTGCCGTAACTCCAGCCACGCCGATTCCTACACCGATGATGGTAATGCGGTTTTGCAAGTCGCGATCACGCTTTTTTTCTGCTTGCGCTGAAATGCGATCTCTCTCTGCTTGGTTGCGATCACGCTCTTTTTCTGCTTGCGCTGAAATGCGATCGCTTTCTGCTTGGTCGATTTCTACTAAGCCGCGTATACTAGCAATCGCTTGATCTAGTAATTGAGAACCCGGTTTAGCATAGTTTATATCGGCTTGAATTTGCAGTTGAAAGGTTTGGCTTTCTCGTTCAGCAAATCGACTAAAGAAGTCAAGATTATAATTTGTTTGAGTTTGCAGTGGATCGTTTGCTTGATCTTGCAGACGTTTAAGCGTGCGTTGATAATTTCTAGCATGAATATTGAGGGTGTTTAAAGTATCTTCAAGATGACGAAGTTGCAAAGTGTATTCAGGAACAACTTTTAAGATTTCTTTTAGTTGATTTTTTAATACATCCAAATTTAAAGATTCTGGCAATTTAGATTGACTTTCAATTTTTTCTCTAATTAATTGATCAATTTCATCGGCATATTTCCGGCTCTGTTGAAACCCGTTGGTAATTTTATGATAGTATAAAAACAGTTCGGGTAAGTCCCAATATATTTTTTTAAGTTTTTTTGGAGTGGAATCGGTTAAATAAAAAAGGACTAGATAGCGAGTTTGCGAGGTTTTTGGCCGGCTAAATTCTAAAATATAACTATCTAAAAATTTATCAGCTTGATAAAACTCAGGACAAGCACCCAGTAATTGCTTTAATAATTTTTCGGCATCAGTTCTTAATGCTTCGGCGTTAGCTGGTTTTGATTTAGGCAAATAGGCGGTGATGAGTAAAGTTTGTCCTATAAAATGTGGATCTTTTGCCAGCGTTAAGCATTGATTTGGGTTGAATTTGCCAACTTCACTTAAGGGAACGCGATCAAAACCTTCAGCTTGCGGACGAAAAATATTAATTAATAAGGCGTAAGTATCGCTAAGTTTTTGAGGATATGCCAAGAGACGATATAACGGTTTAGGCTGACTTTGATTTTGGCTTTGGTCTAGACTTGAAAGCAAAAAGTATCGTCTTGTACCTTCTTTTTTGCTATTTAGTAAGTCGTAGCTATCTGAGTTTGGAAAATCTTGACGAAGTTCAGGGAATGAATTAGAAAAATCAAACTTTGCACTAAAATTATCTTTTAATAATTTTTCATATTTTTCTTTAAAACTTTCGGGAGGTTCGTTAATTAATTCTGGCGAATCGAAATATGAGCCAGATTGCAGCGTGAAGGCAAACAAGCTAACATTTAAGGCATAATAAATCGTATCCGGCTCATTAGACATTGTGATTAATCTTCTGAACTATTTTGAGAATTGTTGCCTTGATTGTCCTGAATTATTCTTTGGATTTTATCCCGGTTCCGAATAATATCTGCTTCACTATGCGGGGGTGCAGAAGGAATATCTGGATTTGCAGGGTCAACCATATCGCAACGACGTTTTTCCCAATTATTTGTGTTTAGAGCATTCTTGATTTTAGGATGTCTGTTACACCAGATTATAATTTCCTTGGCAATTTTATCCGGTGTATCAGCAGCATTTAAAGCTTGATCGAGTTGAGTCAAATCTTGCCAATCATTCGCATCAAATAGGTCTCTGTTTTCCTTTGCTTCAGTTTCCAACAAAGTGAGGAAATCGAGAATTTTTTTGGGAGAATCAAATAAAGGTTGCATTTTTCTAAGTTGTTACTGTTGAAATTGGGTTAATAGCCAACTACAGACTTGACTTTGAGGAGTGGTGCGAGTTTGACTTAAAGCAGATTCTAGCACAGACAATTTTAACCCGGCTAAGACTTGGGACTCTTTAATGCGATGGCTTCCTTGAGAATCGATGGCAAAGGCTAGAATTTCAGCGGTGTTGACATCAACTATCCAGTATTCTTTGACTTTTAAATCTTCGTAAAGAAGACGTTTTTCGCCTTTGTCGTCAGAAATCGAGCTTCTGGCGATTTCAATCACTAAATCGGGTGGGGGAGAATTTTCTAAATTAATGATACCTGTTCCCCAAATAATTGCTTGGGCATTGTTGCCGATATAGCAGGAGAAATCGGGTTGGGATTCTTGAATTTTTGGGTGGCGATAGGTGCAGTTATCTTTGCCATTTAGGGGAATTCCTTTTAGGCTGGCATACAGGCAAACCGCAAAGATGATAATACTATGGTCGCTGGCGTGTTCGTTAGTTACGGGAGACATTTCAACTCGGAATCTGCCTTTGTAATAATAAGTTTTTGCGGTCGCACAGTCGAGACTATCCGCAGTTTGGAGATAATCAGACCAGGTGGCAGTTACCCAGGTATCTGTGGGGATTTGGGTGGGAGGAATAGTCATTATTTATATACCAATCGCACAAAAAGCAGCCCAGTATTGAGGTTCGGCAAAAGGTTCGAGGTTGGAGAATTTGTCCAGGAGGATTAGTTCAATTTGACCGCATTGATTTTCATCCATTTTTACATCATTTTGCAACCAGATTAAAAAATCTTCCGACTTTACATTTTTTAACCATTTTTGAGCAGATTGGAGGGCAATAGCAACGCTTGGGGTTTCCCCCAATTCTTGATAAAAGCGAATCATCAGAAAAGCGGTAGAGAAATCACTAACCGGCCATAAACTGCTGACAACATTACCGGCACCGGCATAGAGGAAACCACTGGCTAAACCGATATATTCATCGGTGAGAACTCGATTGACTAATCCAGTTTCGCAGGCTGAGAGGCTGACAAGCCGGCAGAATGGTAAATTGAGAGTTGCGAAGATTTCCTTGAGGGTTAGGCATTGAGTCTCAGTGCGAAAACGACGACCATCGCGGAGAGTGAGATACCGGCTTTTATTGTCTTGTGCTTGCCCTTCATTTTGTAAGGGAGGTTGGGGGGGATCTAAAGGGATTTGGGTTAAATCTCCAGCCAAAACTAAAGCTGAATTCAGCGGATCAAGTGCGTTGAAACTACCATGACAAGAGAAATGGGCGTAGTGAGAATCACTTAATTTTTTGAGGGTTTCTTGGGAGTTAAAGGCGGTTTTTGTGGCTTCGCGGCGCTTCAAAATGTGGGCGTGGGGGTTGAACCGGCGCGAAATCTCTTCGACTTCAATTTCAGTGTAGCGCAGGTCTTCCGTCGGATTCTGGATGGCAAATAAGGGGAAAATTTCATCGGTTTGCGGGCGTTTCCGTTGATGCAAACGTTCTAGAAATTGGCTGCTGGGGGCGTATTGAATGCCCTTGGCATAGAGTTCAAGCAAATAGCCGGTTTTGCTTTCCCCGGCTTCTAACTGTCGAGTAGCCGGTAAGGCGTGAAGCGGTAACAAATGTAAATCGCGGTGGGGGATGAGGATCAGTTTTTCAATGGTTGGAGGCAGTTTGGCGAGGATTTCGTTGAGATGGAGAGATTCGGCAAGGTTGGGTAGGATACGGATGAGGGCATCGCCCCAGGTAGATGGGTTGTAGTCACTGAGATAGGTGGCGATGTGGATGTCGAGTTGTTGCCGGCTTTCGGGGGTAAAGGCTAGGTGTTGAATTTGGGTTTGATTGCCCCCTAAATCCCCCAATTCTGGGGGACTTTGAATTGCCGGTTCCTCTGAGGTTGATTTGCCCCCTAAATCCCCCAACTCTGGGGGACTTTGAATTCCGGTTCCGCCCAGAATTGGGGGGTTAGGGGGGCGAATTCCAGGGTTTTGAGGTTGATTAGCAGATGTGTTTACACCGTTGACGTTTGAGATTGATCTGCCCCCTAAATCCCCCAATTGTGGGGGACTTTGAATTCCGGTTCCCCCCAGAATTGGGGGGTTAGGGGGGCGAATTCCAGGGTTTTGAGGTTGATTAGCAGATGTGTTTACGCCGTAGTTGCTAAGGGGGGGGATGGAATCTTCACTCAAAGTGCCCCTTAACAAGGGGGATGTAGGGGGATCTCCGGCGGGGTTGGTAACGATAAAAACATGAAAGCCAGATTCAGGGTTTGGGGGAAGATACCACTCGATCAGGGCGGTTTCGCTGTCGAGGAATTGGGTAAAGTCGGGGAGTTGGGGGGTAACTTTTTGGGTGAGATTGAAGTCGGGATCGTTGATTTCACTCAAGAGTTGAGTGAGTTGCTGTTCCTTGGTTTTTAGTTCGGTTTCGAGGCTGGAAGTCGCTGTTTGAGGAGTTTCTAGGGTGGAAAGACTGCGCTTTTCTGGGGGAATGGTGTCCGTGTTTGGGTTGGTTTCCTCTGGGGGTTCGTTGCGATCCAGTTGTTGTTGCAGGGAGGCAATTTGCCGGCGGAGTTCGCTGAGGCGTTGTTTTTGATCTTCGGAGGCGTTTTTGGGGTAGAGGTTGGCGTTGTCGAGGAGTTCGATGAGGGTGCGAGATTTGCTGCGTTCGATAGTGAGGAGGGCGATGTCGTAGCGTTCCGCATTGATAGCGGCTTGCACCAGTTTCTCGTATATAGGCAAGGCATCTTCGAGGATTTGGCGCTTGCTGCGTTGGGAGGTTGCCCACTCGCGGCTTTGTTCGACGGCAGAAATGGCGTTTTCATAGCCGTAAATGGCGTTTTCCCAGTCTTGGAGTTCAAAGGCAAGGTTGCCGAGGTTGCGTCCTGTTTGGAGACAATCTAGAGGAAAGGCAGAAGGCATCCGAATTTCTAAAGCCGCCGTGAAATATCGGATCGCCACTTCCAGATTGTCAGCCCGCTCTCCCCTGATTCTGTCCCGGTAGGCAGTTGCCAGATTATTTTGCGTCCCTGCCCATTGTTGGGGAAAGGCTTCGCGGGTGTAGACGAATAATGCCGCCGTGTAACATTTAATCGCCGCTTCGAGATTGTCTGCCCTGTCTTCCCTGATTCTGTCAGAGTAGGCATTTGCCAGATTATTTTGCGTCATTGCCCATTTTTCTGGAAAGGCTTCGCGGGTGTAGACGGATAAAGCCGCCGTGTAACATTTGATCGCCGCTTCGAGATTGTCTGCCCTGTCTTCCCTGATTCTGTTACGGTAGGCAATTGCCAGATTATTTTGCGTCATTGCCCATTTTTCTGGAAAGGCTTCGCGGGTGTAGACGAATAAAGCCGCCCTGTAACATTTGATCGCTGCTTCGAGATTGTCTGCCCTGTCTTCCCTGATTCTGTCAGAGTAGGCAGCTGCCAGATTATTTTGCGTCGTTGCCCATTTTTCGGGAAAGGCTTCGCGGGTGTAGACGAATAAAGCCGCCCTGTAACATTTGATCGCTGCTTCCAGATTGTCTGCCCTGTCTTCCCTGATTCTGGAATAGTAGGCAGCCGCCAGATTATTTTGCGTCGTTGCCCAATCTTCGCTTCCCGGTTGCCGATGACTTAAAACGATTTGATAGCCGGCAATCGCAATTTCAATATTATTCGTTATCTTCCCCAGCGGAAAGTCGCTAATATGAATACTTAAATTTTCAATGAGGGCGACAATTGACGCAATTGCTTCTGGATGTTCCGCAATTAAATTCTTAGCTACTTCCTGTAAAATCTTGGCAAAATCGGCATTGAGGAGATGTTGCCGTTGAGCGAGAATGGGGTAAACTCCCGCCATACCGCTATAGCTTTCTTCTGCTTGCAATAATTCTAGGATAAAATTTGTATATTCTTGGGAATTTTCACCCTCAGAATGCTCACCGTTTCCCTGCTCATTCCTCCCTAAGACTTCCCCTAGCTGGCAGGCAAGATTTCGTAAAAAATTAATTATTCCCATTTTTTTATCTTTCCTCTACCAACGTTGCCACTACTGCCTCGCAAACTTACAGAAACTCCGAATCCAGCAATTCTAAGTTAGCCTGTAAAATCTGCGGTTCCTCACCGGCAGGGCAATTCAGCAGCGCGTTAATCAATTGCAGATAAGCTTGGGTGCGGGTTTCATCCATTGGGAGCAACCTTTAGCATTCATATTTGCTAAAACCTAGCACAAATAAAATTTATTTAACAAATTTGTATAATTATTTAATTGTTACCCCAAGCAGTTGATCTCACTTCCTCGCCTCCTCTCGACAAAGACTGCCCCTAAAGAATAAAAACAAGAGAAGAGAAACCCCGCCAGAGTCAAAATAAATGTTAAGCGGGTAATTCGATGCTTGAAAATCGTTAGGATTCTATCTAGCCGTTATTGGAATCGCAGTCAACAATTTGGACTGCGAGTAAACCGCATTGCGGGAATGTACAATGACCAACTAAAAATGGCTAGATAGTCTTAATTCCGCAAAAGGTTTATTGTTTTCCCTAGAGTTGCATCCTTGCTTTTAAGGAATTCCCTAGCCGAATAAAGCCGGCTTTAACGATTCGCTAATAATGCCGGCAAGCAATCTACATCCGCTCCAACCGCTGACGTAACTTGCTGCTCGCCATATCGATCACCGTCACCACCACCAACAGCACCAGCATCATCGTGGTGGCTTTTGTATATTCAAACGCTCGGATATAATTGACCAACTCAAAACCAATGCCGCCGGCACCCACAACCCCCAGCACGGAAGCCGCACGGATGTTGTATTCAAACATATATAATGTATAGCCTAAACCCAGTGGCAGCACTTGCGGCAAAATTCCATATTGAGCGATTTGCAGCCAAGATGCTCCAGCCACCTGCAACGATTCAATCGAGCGCGGCTCAACCGATTCAATCGCCTCTTGATAAAACTTCCCAAGATAACCGATGGTGTAGATGCTCACTGCCAACGTTCCCGCCGGCGCACCTAAGCCCGTTGCCGCGACAAACAGCAACCCCAACACGATAGAGGGAACTGAACGCACGGCATTTTGCAGAAAATTTGCAATCCATTGCAACCAGCGGGGTGCCAAATTGTGAGCGCTGCAAACAGCAAGCGGCAGAGAAAGAATTGCCCCCATCGTGGTTCCCCAAATCGACATCTGGATCGTCTCGATCAGCGCTTTCACGGCAATATCCAGAACATCCAAATTCGGAGGCCACAACCGGGAGATAAAATTAGTGATATGAGGCCAACTGGTCTTCAGTAATTCCAGATTAATTTCAAGACCCTGCAACGCCCAACCATAGACGATAAAAATGCCGGCAACCGTTGCCAGCCGGCTTAGCCAGGGATAGCGTCGCCACCAACTCACCAAATCTTTCATGATTAAAAAATTCTGCTCACCCTTCTTTTTAAATGCTTTGGCGTTTTGGCCGGTTTAAACAATGTTGATTAGCCCCCTACATCCCCCAACATTGGGGGACTTTGATATTCCGGTTCCCCCAGAATTGGGGGGTTAGGGGGCGAATTCCTGCGTTTTGAGGTTTATTAGTCCCCTAAATCCCCCAACCTTGGGGGACTTTGATTATTCCTCCGGTTCCCCCCAGAATTGGGGGGTTAGGGGGGCGAATTCCAGGGGGGAACCTAACTTTTCAGACATCCTCTAACCACCCCATGTTTTATCAAATAGAAACTTGAGTTAATTCCGCAAATCGATCTGATAAATTGCCACAAGGGCCATCATAAACCACACGACCGGCATCTAAAATAATTGCCCGTTCTGCGTAGGCACTCGCCATTCCCAAATCGTGCAAAACCGTTACAACCGTCATTCCTTGCTGCCGGTGTAAATCGGCAAAAATCTCCATCACCTGTTGCGCCGCCTTCACATCCAAGCCGGCAGTTGGTTCATCCGCGAGCAAAATCTGCGGAGATTGCATCAGCGCCCGTGCGATCGCCACCCGCTGTTGCTGTCCCCCACTGAGCCGGTCGGTTTTTTGGTAAGCCAAATCCTTCAGCCCCAGATTAGCCAGCAAATCCAAAGCGTGCCGGCGATCTGCCTTGCTGAACCCCCACAGGGTTTGCCATGCCGGCAGCGTCCCCAGCTTTCCGCACAGCACATTCTCCAAAGCCGATAACTGGCGCACCAGCCCCCCGCCCTGAAAAATCAAACCGACATCCCGCCGAATCCGCCCCAGTGTGCGCGGCGTCAGCACCACGCCATTTATGCGAATCTCGCCGCGTTGCAATGGCAGTAGCCCCACCATCGTCCGCAACAGCGTAGACTTGCCGGCCCCATTCAGCCCCAGCAACGCCACAAATTCCCCCGGCTGGATTGTGCAATCAATGCCATTCAGAATCGGACGATTGAGCGACAGGGCGTAAGGGGTATGCAGTTTTTCACACTCGATAGTCATGGGGAATTGGGCATGGGGAATTGGGCATGGGGGATTGGGCATTGGGGATGGGGCCTGGGGAATTGGGGATGGGGCATGGGGAATTTTTACCCACTCAGCCACTCAGCCACTCACCCCCTCTCCCCCTGTCCTTTACGGGGTTACTCCTGCCCGTTTCATCGCGTCGCGCATCGGTGCGAGGTGAGTTTCGTGATCGACTTTCACTAATTCGGTTGAATTATAAAGCGCGGTGAACATTGGATTGTTTGCCGGCTCGTTCAACTTCATCATTGCATTCACGAGCTTTTCTCTGGTCTCCGCCGGCACATCATCATCTATAACAATCCCGTGTGCCGGTACGCCGGGGATCTCGTGAAGAACCCGCAACTGTTTTGCTTCTTCTTCTGTAATGTAAGGATCTTTAAGGGCGTATTCCGAAACTGCAGCCACATCAGCCTGATCCCGCAATACCGCTTGCAAGGCGCTGCCGTAGCCATCACCATAAGTGACTTCGCTAAAGAAATTCTCTAACCGATCAGGGCCATCCACAAATCCCTGGTTGACTAACTCGCCGGTGGGCATAATAAAGCCCGATCCCGATGTGCGAGAAGCAAACGCCATTTTTTTATCTTTGAGCTGTTCCAGGGTTTCCTTCGCTGTCGCCTTAGACTCTAGGGGGCTATCTTCCCGCACCACCAATACAGAGTTATAGGTATGCCCACCCGAATAATCTTTCCGCACCTCAGCGAGGGCCATACGTGCGCCGGTTAATTCCTGGGCTTTCAGAGCGGGCCGGCTGCTCAAAAACGCCACATCAGCGCGATCAGCGTTCAGCGCTTCAACGGCTGCGGTGTCATCGCCAATCACCGTATCCACCGGCATCCCCACTTCTTTCGAGAGGAACTCTCCGACAGCCTTGGCTTTTTGCTCCAAATCTGTAGATTCTTTGCGGCTGGCGAAAGCAACCGTGAGGCGAGTTAGGGGTTTTGTCGCAGTCTGCTGGACAGTCGTGGTCGTCTGAGTGGTTTTAACAACCGGGGTGCTTTCAGTCGTAGCTGGGGTATTTTGGGCTGACTGTTCTTGCCCACAGCCGATTACACCCGCTAGCACGACCACTGCGATGCCGGCATTCAGTCCCGCCCGTTTACCCGCGATTCTAAAAAGTTCTTTTGTAAAACTTGAGAGTGACATTTTTTGAGAATTAGTTGCAATTATCTTCTACATTAAATTACCAGGTTTTGAATAAAAAAAATCTCTGAACCTTTTATAAAAATCTGAAATCCTCATCTTCAATAGACTTTATACTTACCCCCCTCCCTCGTGAAGATGGCTCTTTCACGAATTTACATTTAATTTATATACACAAATCTCTCAATAAGCCCAAAAAAAGCTTATCATCGCTACCCTTTTGTGCTTTTCAATCTGAGATGATGGGAAAAATTATGCAAATTTAATAATTCAAGCGAGGGCGGATGCCGTAGTGCCGGTAATGCCAATAATCCCGCAAAATTTGATCGTGATCGAAACACAGGTCTGCCGGCACCCGCCAAGACTCAAAAATCCCCAAATCCTTTGCATCATCAGCAGCTTCGGGATTGCCGGTGGCTGTTGCAATAAACACAATACTGAGGGTGTGCTTTCGCGGGTCGCGCTTGGGGTCAGAATATACATGAAACTGTTCTACCAACTGCACCGGCATTCCCGTTTCTTCTTCAGCCTCTCGTGCAGCCGCCGTTTCCACCGACTCGCCCTCATCAACAAAACCACCCGGAATCGCCCAGCCATAGGGGGGATTGCGACGTTCAATGAGTATGATAGGGCGGTGGGGCCGGTCGATAAGCTCAATAATGATATCGACCGTAGGGACAGGATTTTTATAAGTCACAAGCAAAAATTTTTAAGACTCTAGAGTGAGTAACCAGGGCTGAGATAAGTATAAGATTACGGAGGACTCTCCCAATCAGGACTTTGCGCGGATATGCCCCACAGAGCTAGCGGGATTTTGCTACACCCCTCCTCCTTACCCGGACGTTTTGGTATTGGTGACTTAGGCCCAGAAGCTTACCGCTTCGTTGATTTTCTGGCAGAGAGTGGCCAGCAGTTGTGGCAAGTCTTACCCTTGGGTCCCACCGGCTACGGCAATTCCCCCTATATGTCCTATTCTGCACTGGCCGGCAACCCCCTGCTGATCAGCCCAGAACTGCTGCGGGACAATGGCTTGCTTTCCGATCAAGATTTAGCCGGTGTGCCAGAGATGCCGGTTGAAAGAGTCGATTATGACCAAGCCATCGCCGTAAAAATGGAGTTGCTGTGGAAAGCTTGCCAAAATTTCCAACGGCAGCCACAAGATGAATTTGAAGCATTCTGCAACCATCACGCACATTGGCTCGATGACTACGTCATGTTTATGGCCATTAAGCAGATGAATCGCGGAAAAGGTTGGAATGCGTGGAACCCAGCCCTCGCTAACCGTGAACCCGAAGCCCTATCAGCGTGCAAGATGCTGCTAGAGACCGAAATTTCCTTCCGCAAATACCTACAGTTTGAGTTCTTCCGCCAGTGGGCGCTGCTCAAGCGCTACACCAATGATCGCCGCATCCAGATCCTCGGAGATCTCCCGATCTATGTCGCCCACGACAGCGCTGATGTGTGGGCGAACCCCCAAAACTTTTGCTTGAATCCCAAAACCGGCGAAACCACACTCATGGCCGGCGTCCCACCCGACTACTTTAGCGCCACCGGCCAGTTGTGGGGCAATCCGATTTATAACTGGGAAACCCTGAAAGAGAAAAACTATCACTGGTGGGTGCAGCGCTTCCAGGGAATACTGGAATTAGTAGACTGGATTCGCATTGACCATTTTCGGGGCTTTGAAGCCTACTGGGCGGTCAAATCCGGCGAAACCACTGCTTTGCATGGCCAGTGGATGACAGGGCCGGGAGCCGCTTTTTTTGAGTCAATCGAAGAACAATTAGGCCGGCTACCCTTTATTGCCGAGGATCTGGGCGTGATCACCCCAGAAGTTGAAGCGCTGCGGGATCAGTTTAATATGCCAGGAATGAAGATTTTGCATTTTGCCTTTGGTGACGGCTGGGACAACACTTATTTACCCCATAATTACCCACGCAATAGTGTTGCTTACACCGGCACTCACGATAATGACACAACCCTAGGCTGGTTCAATAATCTGTCAAACCGCGAAAAAGAGGAAGTGCGGCGTTATTTAGGTCGCACTGATGATGAAGAAATTCATTGGGATCTAATCCGGGCGGCTATGAATTCTGTTTCTGATTGGGCAATTACACCCCTTCAAGATATTTTGGGAATCGGCAGCGAAGGGCGGATGAATACCCCCGGTAAAGGTGAGGGAAATTGGGAATGGCGATACACAGATGGTGCGTTAACCAATGAACTACGTCATCGCATTCTTTCCCTAAGTGAAGTTTATGGCCGGTTTTATTAAGAGTCGTGAGTTCTGAGTTTTGAGTTCTGAGTTTTGAACGAAGAGAAAGTCTTTGTTCTTTTCGCTATTTTCTTGTTTTTTATCCTTCAGTTTCTAAACTATGCTTTTTCCAAGATCCAGCGGTATTTTGCTCCACCCAACTTCTTTTCCCAGCAGATTTGGAATTGGCGATTTGGGAGAAGAAGCCCATCGTTTTGTTGATTTTTTGGCAGAAGGCCGCCAAACGTTATGGCAAGTTTTGCCGGTGGGTCCCACGGGATATGGCAACTCTCCTTATATGTCTTATTCTGCACTCGCCGGCAATCCACTTTTAATCAGCCCAGATCGGCTGCGGGATGATGGGTTACTAACCGAAGAAGATTTCAGAGATTTGCCTGAATTTCCCGAAGATCGTGTGGATTTTGAGAAAGTTGCTCAAGTCAAAATTCCTTTGCTGCAAAAAGCGTGTGAAAATTTTAAAGCTCACGCTTCTGAAGAGTTGCAACAAGAATTTCGGACATTCTGCGAGAGCAAAGTTTACTGGCTCAATGACTATGCCTTATTCATGGCGATCAAAGAAGCTCACGCCGGCGATGGTTGGCATACTTGGGATGCCGGTATTTCTCAGCGCCACCCGGAAGCCATAGAGTTGTGGGAAAAACAGCTAAGCGATCAGGTATTATTCCACAAATTTACTCAGTTTGTCTTCTTTCGCCAGTGGTCAGCGATCAAGCATTATGCGAATGAGCGGCAAATTCAAATTATTGGGGATATTCCCATTTATGTTGCTCATGACAGTGCAGATGTTTGGGCACACCCGGAAAGTTTTTGCCTTAATCAAGAAACAGGTGAGCCGGCTTTAATGGCCGGTGTTCCACCGGATTATTTTAGTGTCACCGGCCAACTCTGGGGTAACCCGGTTTATAACTGGGAATACCTGCAACAAAACGATTTTGATTGGTGGGTGCAGCGCTTCAAATTCATGCTTGATTATGTGGATATTATTCGCATTGACCACTTCCGAGGGTTTGAATCTTTCTGGGCAGTACCTGAAGGCGAAACTACAGCAGTGAATGGGGAGTGGGTTGACGCGCCGGGAGAAGCTTTCTTTACGGTGCTTAATGATAAATTGGGCAAGCTTCCTGTGATGGCTGAAGATTTGGGAATGATCACACCAGAAGTGAAGGACTTACTAGATAAGTTTGAATTTCCTGGCATGAAAGTTTTGCATTTTGCCTTTGGGGGCGATGCAGACAATCCTTATTTGCCCTTCCAATATCCGCATAACAGCGTGGTTTACACCGGCACCCACGATAATGACACAACCGTTGGCTGGTTCAGCCAAGCGTCTGAACAGGAAAAAGAGTCTTTGTCGCGTTATTTAGGTTGCACCGGCAACGATGGAATTCATTGGGATCTCATCCGTTTAGCCTTGAGTTCTGTCTCTACCCAAGCCATTATTCCTCTGCAAGATATTTTAGGACTAGGCAGCGATGCCCGGATGAATTTTCCCAGCAAAGCAGAAGGAAATTGGGAGTGGCGCTATTGGCACAACGCGTTAACCGACGACTTGCGAGATCGCCTCAAAAGCTTGACAGAAACCTATGGCCGAGTTCCGAAAAAGAGTGACTAGAGGTTAGGGGCTAGGGGAAGAGTGAAGCAGGACTAATCTTCAGTCCTTAATCTCCCTTCTGGCGGACAGGCGAGGATTGTCACTCTGTCTATGTTCAATCCCCCATGCCCCATGCCCCTACCTTTAGGTTGGCGAAGCCTTGACCCATTCCCCTCTTTAAGACTGAGGATTCGCCTTAACCGTTACTTCTTCAACCTTTCCGGGTTCGCCCATTTGCTTGGCTTGCCCGTCATTAACCGCGACTAAAACGCCCCCCGCATTGCCGGCGATTACAACCAGTTGCTGTTTGGCTTCCCAACTGCGCTGCGTTCCTTCCGACAAAACCCCCTCAAACTCAATTTTGCCGTCGGCAACAATTTGTATCCAAGATTCCGCCTTTAAAGTAAGCCCAACTCTGACAGCCTGATTGGAATTTGCGACGTTTTTCAATAAGCTAGCGTTCTCTACCTTTGCCAGTTGGCCGGTTGGCGCTTGGTTTCCCTGAGGCGGCTGGTTCTTTAACTCCTGCTTATTGTCCAAACCGCTCACCTGCACAACAGAACGGTTGATCATATAAGACATCCCGTTAACTGAGCACATAATGAGGAATATGTAAACCAAATACAGATGAATTGGTCTTAATTGAGGCGGGGATAAGTGTATCCAAGAAGAATATTTGAACAATCGCATATTCGTTTCCGTGGGGAAATCACTCGCCAGGGCGGCACCATTCAACCCTAGGGCATCAGCAAACCGGCGGATAAATCCCTGAATGTAAACCGGCTCTGGCAGGTGTTGTAACTTGCCTTCCTCAATGGCGTGCAGCATTCCCGACCGGATCATCGTCCTAGCCGCAACATCTTCTAGGGACAAATCTTGGTTTTCACGGACTTGACGCAGGTGTGATCCCAGCTCTGAAAGCTTTTCTGCGCGTTCTTGCTCGAAATTGCGTATAGGTTTTTTCTTATTCTTCATCATAAGGTGTGCTCCTCAATGTCTGCTGGCACATTAACTGATGTTAGGTTGAGCTGGGTTTGCAAGAACCTTAGCTCAAAATCTTTCAGAGGGCGGTAAGTACCAGGTTTCAACATTGGTTCTCCGGGGGGTTCCAATAAAATGGGTCCTATTGCCGTGCGGTGCAGGTTAACCACTGGATATCCTAACTGTTCTGCGACCCGTCTAATCTGCCGGTTTCTACCCTCTTTAAGAATTACTTCCAAAAGTGTTTGAGAACCAGGATACTTTGCCAGGGCACGGACTTGGGCGGGTAATGTTTTTTTGCCAGACAGGATAACGCCTCTACGCCATGCTTCCAAAACCGATTCGGGGGGATAACCCTGCACCCAGACTTGATAGGTTTTGGGAATGCCGTGACGGGGGTGAGTGAGGCCAAATGTCAGCCCTCCGTCATTAGTCAGCAGCAACGCTCCTGTTGATTCAGCGTCTAAGCGTCCGATGGGATGCAAGCCCTGACCTTTGCGAAGTGATGCCGGCAGTAAGTCCAACACTGTAGACCGCTTCCAGGGGTCGCTACAGGTAGATACTACTCCCTTGGGCTTGTGAAGCAATAGATACACCGACTGAGGACGATAAGCCGGCTTGAGGGGGACTCCATCAACTTCAATTTCATCGCGCTCTGGATTGGCTTTTTGCCCCAGCTGCACCACTTGGCCATTCAGCCGCACTCGCCCTTCTAGAATCATTTTTTCAGCTTGCCGGCGCGAGGCAACTCCCCATTCAGAGAGAATTTTTTGCAGTCGTTCCTCCATGCTCAGACAAATGTGTGAGGTTTTGAATCGTTTAATTGAGCGGTTAATCTGTCGTCAGCACAGACTATGTACAAATATTACAAGACAGGTGGTTCTAGAGGCGTCCCTGTTGTCACGAGGTTTCGCGAACTGTTCCCCAGCGCAAAAACTCTAAGCCAAAGCTCGTGAGCTGTAAAGTGGTGCTTCCACCTTCTGGCTCAGAACTAAGACTGCCGGTATCTACCCTATCAACTGCTCAGCTTTCACACAGACCAGAGCTAGGGATTGAGCGTGAGCGGCTAGCTGAGAAGCCAATCGTTTCTGATGACTGAGCGATCCTCCGCCTCTCCTCGCTCCCACCCTCTTAAGAAAGACGGTTATGCTGTCTACAATATTTTGTACGGAAATAAGACATGAGTGGGTCTTCGTTTAGCTAAATCAGCTAAGTTTCAAACCTTGGGACTTGTCCGGACGTAAATAAAATCCGGGCAAAGCCTCAGTTTTTTCTACCAGTTTACATACTTATTTTTTGAATGATAATTGAATCATACCGGAGAAAGCTCCAGATCGCACATTATTTTAAACAATCTCAATCGCATTAGCAATCGTCTGAGCCAGAAATTATAAGTAAACTTGATAGTCTTTCTAGAAATAGGGATATCTCTGGATTAGATCGGCGATTCAAAAATTTTCAGGAGGGTAAAAAGGTAAGAAGATATACCTTTTCGCCGGCTGCAAACCATTTAAGGCTCAAGCGGGCCTATGCAAACGGCTGGCCTTCCTTTTTAAAAAGAGTGATATGACCCTAACCGGCTGCAAAGCAAAGCGGGACAAAACTAGCCAGACAACCCGACATTTCAGCAGAACCCAGGTGCTCGCAGAGAAAGGAAACAGAAGTTTAATCTGCAGTAATCATTGAGTAAAATGCTCTCATCGTTATTAGCCCAAACTTCGTCTCAATCCTTTGAGGTTAAAACTTGAGTTCAACAAGATTGGGCCGGCACGTTTGAACAGATTTTTTTTAACAATCGTTCGCACATATAGACTTTAATTCCGTACAATCGAAGTTTATCTCTCAGGAGGCCGATCAATCTGTCAATGCACAATCAAGATCCCAATTCACAAGCCTTGACGCAAAAACAGAGCCGGCTGATCGGTAAAGTTCTATCTCCCGCAGTCGGGCTATGGTTGCGCTCACAAGTCGAGCAAGTCGAACATCTACAAGTAAAAATTGAGGGAGGCGACCGGCAAATCCTCTCAGGCTGTATTCCTGGCGTATCCATCACCGCTAAAGGTGCAGTCTATCAAGGATTGCATCTGGGGGAAATTCAGCTCACCGGCACCGGCATTCGCATCAACATCGGCCAAGTCATCAAAGGCAAACCTCTACGCCTTCTAGAACCGATCCCCGTTGCCGGTGAGCTGAAACTGCCTGAAGCCGATCTCAACGCCTCCCTGCAAGCTCCCTTACTGGCTAACGCTTTAATCGAGTTTCTGCTTCCCCTACTACAAACCAACGATCCTGCGCCCCAACCGGCAGCCTATCGCTTGCTAAATTCCCGAATGGCCCTAGATAGTGGCCAACTAACCATTAGCGCCCAGTTAGTGTCTGCTGCCGGCAACCCGACGCCCTTTGTCCTGCGTAGCGGCTTGCAGCTAGCCAGCAGTCATGAATTGCAGTTTGTCCGCACCCACCTGCAGACCTCACAACCATTGCCGGCGGCCAATTTAGATGGCTTCATTCTCGATTTAGGCCCAGAAGTTGATATTCAGGAACTCAGCCTCAGTCCCGGACTCCTCACTTGTCGGGGCCGGATCATGGTGATCCCACTGGAAGAGAGTTAAGGATTAGGGTGAACAGAGAGGGAGAGACTCAGCACTCAGAACTCTCTCACTCTCCCACTCTCTCACTCAGGACTCAGCACTCAGGACTCAGCACTTTCCCTCTAGCTTTGCAACAGCGGCAACAAAAGGGTGACGAAGTAATAAACTAAGGGAGCTGTAAACACATAGCTGTCAGCACGATCTAGGATGCCGCCATGTCCCGGAATCAACTGGCCAGAATCTTTGACACCGGCATCACGCTTCATCATTGACTCGGTTAAGTCGCCCAGCAAACTCGCGATCCCGATCAGCAAGCCCAGCGCCAAACCTGTCCATTCCCAAGCCGGCCACTGTAAATACCACGCCCCACCTAATGCCACCGCCACACTGCCGGCAACTCCAAAGACTGCTCCTTCAACCGTCTTCTTCGGGCTAATTTCAGAAAGGCGAGTCCGTCCAAAAAATTTACCGAAAGTGTAAGCGCCAATATCTGCGGCCCAAATACAAAAGAAGGCCAGCACAGTTACGATCAATCCCTGTGGCATTGTTTGCAGATGCAGGCCGGTTTCTGGCCAGTATCCGCCCATTGGCAGGTTACTACATGAAGCACTGCCTAATGAGCGTAAACGCACCCAATAACTGGGTAAATAACCCCCATAAAACAGCCCTAAAATTGAAGCAGAAATATCAGCAATTGTGGCGAATTTTGGCTGAAACAGCAGATAGAAACAAATAAACGTCCCCGCTACCGGCACGACTGCGTCAGCGAGTGGAGAAGAAATGGTAGAAATTACTAACAAGGCTTGGCTGACGACTAAGGTAGTTTTGCCGGCGGGCGCAATTCCTTTGGCTCTAACCAACTGGAAGTATTCTAACTGGCCTAAATATACAATAATGGCGAAACCGAGGGTGAAGTACCACCCTCCCAGGAGAGTCATCCCCAGAGCAAGGGCGATCGCAACAATTCCACTGAGGATACGAGACCAAGGCATAGGACGCTTTTCTCTTGAAGACAGCAATAATTAATTAAAAATTACAAATTACAAAAAGAAAGTTTTTCTTCCTGTTCTAATTTATAATTTTCCTTTTTTAATTAATTCTCTAGAGGCAGGCTGATTAAATGGCCGGCAGGCACTTTGGTAGCCGGTCGCCAACACAGGTAGAGAGGTTAATTAAAGGTTAATACTATTTTCCTAGGTCGGTGTCTGGAACGCTATAAATTTGATTTATTCGTTCTCAAAGCCTGCCGGATAGAATAACCTTGCTAGGAGTTGGGGAGAAGAGATGGGCTAAGAGGAAAAGTGTAAGCCGGCATGGAGGGATCAATCCAATTTTTCCCCACTAAGGATAAAGATGGGATTGACAGCAGCAAACACCTGATGAGTGCCGCGCGTCTCCAGCCGGTTGACGGCAGACTGGACAATCTCAATATTGCGGACTTGCAGTTCGGAAAAACTTTCTGAGATGGCATATAAACTCTCCAGATTGGCTGCTGTCACCACAACCCGACCTTGCGGCAGCAAATAGCGCCACACTTCTTGCAAAATCGGTTTAATCGGACGTCCTCCCTCAATGCACACGCGGTGAGGTTTTTGTGGCAGGCTTTTGAGACACTCTGGGGCACTGCCTTCAATAATGTCTACATTGCGGACACCAAAGCGCTCACAGTTACGCTGGATTAGGCTAACGACTTCCTCATCCCGTTCGACAGCGATAATTCGACCTTGGGGACAAAGTAAGCCGGTTTCCACGGGGATCGTGCCGGTGCCGGCACCAATATCCCACAACACAGAATCTGGCTTTAACCGCAGATGAGAGATGATCAGCAACCGAACTTCTCGCTTGCTTAAGGGAATTCCAGGCAAGCGCTCGAACAGCTCATCCGGAATGCCAGGGGTGATATAAGGCCAAAGCATAGAAAGTTTTGCGAATTGTTCATTATAAATTGCTAATTGCCAAGCCCGACCGTTAGCCCTTAGCGACAAAGGATAGTCTTTACTCTCGCACAACCTTAAGCGTTTTAAGGTTAGGGTCACTACACCCTGTTATTGTCCCACCATTACGCTGCACCTGTTGCAAGTAGTCCAGGGCTGTTGCGGTAATGGTTTCACCGGCTATTAAAACGGGAATACCCGGAGGATAGGGACAGACACTCTCAGCGCTGATGCGAGTACAAGTTTGCTCCACCGGCAGCGTTTCTGTTGCAGCAAAAAAGGCATCACGAGGAGAGAGTGCTGAGTGCTGAGTGCTGAGTGCTGAGTGCTGAGGTGGAGGAGTGGGGGAGAGTGTGGCTTTATTTTCTGCTGCGTAATCGGGCAAGGTGGTGAAGGCTTGCACTAGGCGTTCGATATCTGCCGCAGTGTTACCCAGGCTGATGATAAAGGTTAGTTGGCGCAGGCTGGGCAACTCGGCAGTGACACCTAGTTGTTGATGGAGAATTTCATCCGCTTGGTAGCCGGTGATCCCCAAACCGGCAACGCTGACTGTCAGGCGTGTAGCATCGAGAGCGACAAAACCGGCTTGAGTGGGTGCCGGTGCTTCTAAAACCGATAGTCCGGAAATTTGGGCAATTCGCGCTCTTGCTTCCTGTGCTAGCTGCAATGTCTGGGTTAAGAGTTGCTTGCCTTCTGTAGCCATTTGTTGCCGCGCTGCATCCAGAGAAGCCAGCAATAAATAGCTAGGGCTGGTGGATTGCACTAATTGCAAGGCTTGAGCCAGCCGGTGCCGGTTAATGCGGTTGCCCTGGACGTGCAGCATGGATGCTTGAGTCATGGCTGCCAGAACTTTGTGAATCGATTGCACGGTTAAGTCGGCACCGGCAGACAGTGCAGAGCTTGGCAAGTCGGGGTGAAAGGCAAAATGTGGGCCGTGGGCTTCGTCTACCAAAAGGGGGATATTGTGCCGGTGCGCCAGCTCTGCAATTGCCGGCAAATCACCACAAACGCCTTGATAAGTTGGGTAAAGCATCATCACCGCTTTGGCATCTGGATGCGCTGCTAAGGCGTCTGCAACGGCTGCCGGTGTGATGCTGTGGGCGAGATCCCAAGCCGGGTCATATTCAGGATTAACAAAGATGGGGATCGCGCCAGAGAGGATCAGTCCTGAAATGGCAGAGCGGTGGGCGTTTCGAGGCAGAATAATTTTGTCGCCGGCCCCACAAGTCGCCAAGATAGATGCAATAATGCCGGCGGTCGAACCATTGACAAGAAACCAAGTTTGTGCAGCACCAAAAGCCGCTGCCGCGAGTTGCTGTGCTTCTGCGATTGCGCCTTCTGGGGCAAATAAATTATCGAGTTCTGGCAGTTCCGGCAAATCCGCTTGAAACACCGGCAACCCCAGAAAGTCTGCTAGTCGCTGGGGTGTTCCCTGTCCCCGTTTGTGTCCCGGTGCGTAGAAGGGAGCGTCAGGCTTGCCGGCACACTTTTGCAGGGCGTCTAAAAGCGGCGTAGTGGCTTGAGAGTCTTTTGGCATGAGGCAAATTATATGTGAAGTCAGTGCTGAGTTTTCAGTGCTGAGTGCTGAGTGCTCAGTTGAGTTATAAAAGACGAACGCTCAGACTTTCCCATTTAGGGCTGGGCATTGGGCATTGGGCATTGGGCAAGGCTTCGCCAACCTAAAGGTATGGGCAAGGCTTCGCCAACCTAAAGGTATGGGCAAGGCTTTGCCAACCTAAAGGTATGGGCATTGGGCATTGGGCATTGGGCAAGGCTTCGCCAACCTAAAGGTATGGGCAAGGCTTTGCCAACCTAAAGGTATGGGCACTCAGGACTCAGGACTCAGGACTCAGGACTCTCCGCTCACATTCGCTATTTAGGAAGATGTACTAACACTCGATTTCCCCCTATTTTGAGAAAGATGAGTTCTTGAAGTCGCTATGATCAATCCCGTTCCTAACCCAATGCCGCAGCCACCTTTCCCCACTCCAGAGCCAACGCCGGTGCCCGATCCAATGCCGGCACCCATTCCGCAGCCGGTGCCAACTCCTATTCCGCAGCCGGTGCCGGCACCCATTCCTCAACCAATTCCCGAACCCATATAAACTGGGTTTAAGTTGCTGATTTTCTAACCCTCAAACACAGATGCTAAGAGCCGGTATTGTCGGACTTCCCAACGTAGGCAAATCTACCTTATTTAATGCTGTAGTGGCCAATGCCAAGGCGCAAGCCGCTAATTTTCCTTTCTGCACAATTGAACCGAATGTAGGCGTTGTGGCGGTGCCAGATGAGCGGTTGCAAATGCTGACTAAACTCTCGTCATCCGAGCAAACGGTGCCAACGCGGATGGAATTTGTGGATATTGCCGGCTTGGTGAAGGGCGCAAGTCAGGGCGAAGGATTGGGCAACCAGTTTTTATCCCACATCCGAGAAGTAAGTGCCATTATTCATGTTGTGCGATGTTTTGATGATGATGACATTATCCACGTTGCCGGCTCTGTAGATCCAGCGCGAGATATTGACGTGATTAATCTAGAGCTTGCTTTGGCGGATCTCGCGCAGGTTGATCGACGCATTGATCGCACTCGCAAGCAAGCTCGTACCAATAAAGAAGCGCAGATAGAATTAGGGGCGCTGGAAAAGTTAAGCGCTGCCCTGAATGAAGGCAAGCCGGCTCGTCAGGTGACTTTAAATGAAGAGGAAGCCGAGTTGGTGCAGCCACTCAATTTACTGACGAGCAAGCCGGTGATTTATGCGGCAAATGTATCGGAAGATGACTTAGCAACGGGCAATGAATGGGTGGAAAAAGTGCGAGCGATCGCAACAGAAGATAACGCCCAAGTTGTCGTTGTTTCCGCCCAAGTTGAGTCAGAATTGGTAGAATTACCAGAAGAAGAACGCGCTGATTTTCTGCAATCTCTAGGTGTTCAAGAAGGTGGGTTAAAATCCCTGATCCGGGCGACTTATCAACTGTTAGGTTTACGAACTTTCCTGACAACCGGCCCGAAAGAAACTCGCGCTTGGACGATTACCGCAGGAATGCTAGCACCTCAAGCGGCGGGCGTGATTCACTCGGATTTTGAGCGAGGGTTTATTCGGGCAGAAACGGTTGCTTATAATGATTTAGTAACCACCGGCTCAATGACTGCTGCGAAAGAAAAAGGCTTAGTTCGCAGTGAAGGGAAAGAGTATGTGGTGCAGGAAGGGGATGTGATGTTATTCCGGTTCAATGTATAGAAACACTAAACTCAAATTAGACTTGGGAGGTTAGGGTGGAAAACAAAGTAGACTGCGCTGTAGCTTGCGTGAATGGCTGCATTCTAGGGGATAAATGCCCTAATAAAGAATATGCAGCAGCCACATCAGATTTTATCAGCAGCACTTCGCTGGATAAAATGCTAGAGATTGCTGAAGCAGCGCGAATGAAAAAAATGTCGGCACCCCCACAATGGGTTTATCCCGATTTTCCTGAATAGGAGCGGGGTAGTTAAGAAAAGATGAAATAATCTATCTTCAGATAGATGTCATAAAATTGCTGACGCTTTCTTGATTTTTATTTAAGAAAGCGTCTTTTGTTTTGGATCTTTGCACAATGCTTTTTCGGGTGTGATTTATCAGCATTTGAGCTAAAATAGCACACCATCTGTCTAGCCTTCGATAGGGAAAGTTTCTGCCGGTTGACCCCGATCTAGGGTAATATGGAAAGCTATCTGCCGGCTCGCCTGATGTAGGGTGATATGCGTGAACTTTCTAGTCCAAAAAGCAGTTAGATGGCATGAAATACTTCTAATGAGTATCAAACAGACTTTGTTTTAGTAAGCTTTTAATAATTGATTGAGAAGACTACCTAGAATGAAAAAAATTGCAATAACTGAAGACAGCTCAAGGAAAATAGCCAGCAAAGACAAAAATGCTTATGTTGCAAAGGGTATTGATCCACATCAAGCAACGCAAGTTGCTCCGTCTACATTACTGCAACCCTTCTCTAAGGAAATAGAAAGCTGCATTCTCTCTAAACATCTATCGGTTGAAAAAACTCTGAAATCACAGCTCGGTGAGCCGTTTTACTCGGATGCAGGTTTTATCCTTTATCAAGGAAACTCAACTGAGTTTTTGGACAAGTTATCTTCTACAAACCTACATATCGATCTCACAATTACGTCACCACCGTACAACATTGGGAAAGAATATGAACACCCAATGTCTGTGGATGAATATGTAAGTTGGTGTTCTGGTTGGATGCACCAGATACACAAGGTTACTAAGGCGACTGGCGCGTTCTGGTTAAATATTGGTTATTTACAAGTACCTGATAAAGGTCTCTGTGTACCTATTCCATATCTTCTTTGGGACAAGTCCCCTTTTTATTTGTTGCAAGAAGTAGTCTGGAAATATGGAGCTGGTGTTTCAACAAAGTACCGTTTGAGTCCCCGCAATGAAAAATGGCTCTTTTACATCAAAAATTTCCAAAAATATACATTTAATTTAGATAACATACGTGATGCAAATGTAAAGTACCCTAATCAGAAGAAAGATGGGAAATACCGCTGTAATCCTTTAGGGAAAAACCCTTCAGATGTTTGGGAGTGTCCGAAGGTTACTACAGGCAAGAAACGTAGTTCAAAGGAGAGAACCGGACATCCCGCTCAATTTCCATTGGGAGTTGTTGAGAGAATTATACAAGCCTCATCTAACCAGGTTGAGATAGTTCTTGATCCCTTCGCAGGTTCTTGCTCAACAGGAATAGCTGCTTTTGGATTAGGTCGTCTTTTTATAGGCTTTGAGATTAGACAAGATTACTGTGATATGGCAGTTCAAAGATTTAAGGCATTTCAGAAAGAAAGACGTACTGCATATAGTCAAGCTTTATTACTCTAAATTTTTCTGTATAGCTGGAGAAGTTTATAATTTTCTACATCTGATGAAAGGCGTGATTGCTGTCCTGTCGCAGCTTTTTGTCCAATCCAATCATTGGAATCAATCCAACCGAACCGAATAAGTCGAATGCTTGAATTCCTAGTATCAGAAAATTTCTCAAAGTTAACTGCGAGATAGTATCCAGACTTACCTTTTTTACCTTTACTAGCGCCTTGTGCGTAGCTCCTATTGCCATATATATGCTTGGGATCAGATGATGTTTTCACTTCGATTGAAAAAGAATCATCTGGTATATACACAAGGTCCTTATCTGATGAACTGGTATCTCCTCGCCAATTATTTGGATGTTTTGCCGCTAGTTCCAAAGGTATTAATTCATGAAGTAGAAAGCCCATAATTTGGGGTTTTGGAAAAATATCTTTACCAATGCGAAAACCCTTGGTTCCTAACCTTGAATCAAGAATTGATTCCCAGGAAGCTAAAACTGCATCAACAATTTCTTCAGCAGACAGTGGATGTCTCTCAACAATCTCTTGAGTAACTCGCAGCCATTCACTAACTGACAAGCCTGAATAAGGAGAATTCATTAAAAGATTCCTTCCAAAAGCTCTGCGGGTTTTATGTTGAGGGCACGAGCTAGTACAACAATATTAAGGAGGCTAACGTTTCGTTCACCGCGTTCTACAGCACCTACATAAGTCCTGTGCAAACCACAAACTTCAGCAAGCTTCTCTTGAGACATTCCTGCCTGTTTGCGAAAGTTGCGTATATGGCCACCAAAAATTTGTCTTGGATCTTCACTCATAGGAAGAAAATCTTACAAATGATGACAATAAGTCTACAGACTATAAGTAGCAAGTCTGCCTTAAACACTAGGAAATGAAACTGTACTAGCAGCTGAAGCTGCAATGGCACCTAACAATGGCTTGGCGCGGATGGAACAGAGGCTGTCTGCAGGAGTTCAAGGCGGCTTAGCCGCACAACTTCACCGTTAGGTTTCTCAAATTGTCGGTGTAGACGGTACGGTACTCTAGAGTCACAGGTTGGGATGCCATAGCCTGAAGACGTTAGCTCATAGTCCGATGTGGGAACAATTATTTGGCACATACTGAGCTATGACTTGCTCAAAAGACAGGGAGATTATCGTAATGGTTGGCTTTGCAGACAAATTCAAATCTCTTGTAGATCAGGCACAACAAAAGGTCATGGAGATCCAGAGCAATTAACAGTTGAAGGGGTCTAGTCAGTCAAGTACGGGAAAGGGTTTCAGATTACTCATATCTTGCCCAGACAAAGCTAGAAGAGTACAAAGCAAACTCAGAAACGCGAAGACTGGAGACTCCTGCTACTCATGCATCTAATCACAACTACCAGAAAGCGGTTAATACTCTAGAACTGAATATGCTTCACCGACTGTCTAGCGTTGTGTATGTGGATAATTAAGGTTCAGCGATTATTCTCGTCTTCTATGCCGGCACTTTCATTTTATGGCACACCTTAACAGGGGATTAAGAAAAGGTTAGGCCAATCAACCTTTATTGAGTCATTAGAGGAAATTTATAACAGCAATGTCTGCTTGTTTTGTCGATTGGCTTAACCACAAGAGGGACGTATTTACCGCTAATAAAGTAAGTTTGGGCTTGACAATTTGTTTAAGTTGCGTTGTCAATCTACCTAATTTAAGCGCTTGCGTAAGTCAAAAATGTTTCCTTTGGGAGAGTGAAGCGCTTTCAAAAGCTTGATATCGTATCGGCAACGAGAGTTTACATGGTTCGCGAGAGCGTTAGTTGTTGTGTTTGCTTAATTCACTGGAGTTATTTGGGGTGGATGTGTATCCGGAAGCAATTAAATATTAAAAATTAACTGAAGAGAGCGCTAATTTTTAATTGATTGCTGGAAGGAACAGACGAAGCTCAAATCAAACAGATGTCGAATGCAATCATTACTAAACAATTTGCGGATGTAACTGCTTGTTTTAACAACAGAAGGAGAGAAACATGAGTTTGGGTTTACCAAAATGCGGCATAGGTGCATTTTCCAGCCGGCAAGAAGTAGAATCGGCTCTCACAGAGTTGAAAAATTCTGATTACCCGATGGATAAAGTTTCTGTTGTGGTGCGCGATGCCAATCCAGAGGATGAACTCACCAGTTCCGAGAGTGAATTCGTTCGGGATAAAACCGTTGGGGGTCTGGCAAAAGGTGCCCTCACAGTCGGCGCTTTGGGCAGTCTCGGTGGCTTATTAGTTGGACTGAGTACATTGGCGATTCCTGGCTTGGGTGCAGTCGCAGTTGCCGGCTCTAAAGTTGCCCTAGGGGGTTTGTTTGCCGGCGGCTATTATGGCACAGCAGCCGGTGGCATTATTGGCGCAGCACTTGGCAACGGCATCTCAAAAGAGCAAGCCAGAATTTATGACGAGCATCTGGCTAAAGGTGATTATTTAGTCATCCTAAATGCCAGCGAAGACGAACTCACTCATGCTGAATCGATTCTGAATAATCAAGGGATTCAGCAGTGGGGAACTTACACGACAACCTGAAGAGATCAGCGAAGTTTGTGCGGTAAAAGGCACTACTAAATACTTACCCAAATTGTTCTTAATTCAAGCAATTAAACATGGCAAAGTTTGGATATCACGCTTCTCACGAACAGTTCAAACCCAGCGCTCTGCTAGAGTGGGCGCAGATGGCTCAGCAAGCCGGCTTCACGGCTGCTTTATCGTCCGACCATTTCCACCCTTGGAGTGAGGCACAAGGAGAAAGCGGGTTTGCTTGGTCTTGGCTGGGTGCGGCAATGCAGGCAACATCCCTCTCCTTTGGGGTTGTTTGCGCTCCCGGACAGCGCTATCATCCAGCGATTATCGCCCAAGCGGCGGCAACCTTGGCTGAGATGTTCCCGGATCGCTTTTGGGTGGCCCTAGGGAGTGGTCAGGCGTTGAATGAACAAATCACCGGCGCTCTCTGGCCGGCTAAATCGGAGCGCAACGCCCGTCTCAAAGAATGCATTGAAATCATTCGCGCTCTATGGGCCGGCGAAACTGTAACCCATCACGGGCGCGTTTGCGTTGAAGAAGCCAAGCTTTACACTCGCCCTCAGACGCCACCGCGCATCATTGGCGCAGCCGTCACACCCCAGACGGCTGAGTGGTTCGGGAGTTTTGCCGATGGCTTAATCACCACGTCTCGCCCGCCGGACAAGTTGCGGCAGGTTGTGGAAGCCTTTCACCGAGGCGGCGGAGAGGGGAAACCCATGTACCTGAAGGTACAGCTTTCTTATGCCCAAGATGAGGCGACAGCAAGGGCAAAAGCGCACGAACAGTGGCGCAATAACATTTTTGAAAATATCTTGCTGACAGAACTGCGGACACCGGCACAGTTTGATGCTGCCGGCGAGTTTGTGCAGCCAGAAGAACTGGACGAACACGTCAGAATCTCAGCAGATCCCCAGCAGCATATTGACTGGCTTCAGAAAGATTTGGAACTGGGATTTAGCGAGTTGATTCTGCACAATGTTAACCGGGATCAGCAGCAATTTATTGAAGTTTTTGGGGAAAAAGTGCTGCCGGTGCTTGCACAAGGTTAACTAGCTTGGCAACTTCTCTAACAACCCAGGCTAGAGCTTTTAATTCAGCATTGAGTTAACGCTTTAGTTGGGGTGAATTAACCGGCCCTATTAATCTTCTGCGCCTCCCTCTTCTTCCTCACTATCCTCCTCAGTGCCGGTAGGTTGCTCCTCTTCCTGGCCAGTTTCTTCTTCTTCTTCTTCTTGTTCGTCCTCTTCAGACGCAGCCGAGTAACGATCCCCTATAACCTCACGGTTATCAGCATTTGGAGATTCAGCTTTGGCGGGACTGTCCATGCCTACACTTACGAGACCTAGGAGAAGGGCACTTAAGAGACTGAGTAGGGTAATTTTTTTGAAATTTGTTTTCAAAAACATTGCTTAACATCCTTGAAGAAAATTGAGTTTGGATGTTTCTATTTTCAATCACTGCCTGCAAGAGTTCACCTGTCAAAAGTTGTTAATAAATTTCTATAGGCGATAGAAATTTTTTTAATGAATTTACACAAGATATTCCTACAGGTAGATGATAAGCAAGCTTCCACTTTAGCGCCGGCCCGCTTCTGCCTGTTGTTCCGCATCGGTTGCTTCTTGCGGACGAATTTGCACTTGCAACGCCCAGAGGCTTACAAGTGCCGCCACCCCAGCCCCAAGGGTGTCCATGATCAAGTCCCCGATTGTGTCATCAATGCTATTAATTAATGCTGTTACCCACTCAAATATTTCCCAAATCGCACCGATAGCAATTCCGAAGCTGGTGATCGTTAGGAGGTAGAGAAGCCGGTGGTTGCGGAAAACGGTAAGCATCGGATTGTAAACCAAAAAACTCAGCGCTAAGGTGATGGAAAACGTTGTAAAGGCATGGGTAATTTCGTCATAAGGCCCCGGCTGGTAAAATAAACCCCAAACCCATCCCCCTGCATTGAGTAGCGCTGCGATAACAAAAAGAAAATCAAACAGTGTTGGCAGTCGGTTGTCCATGACTACAAAAGCAAGTGAAGCGCCCAGGAAGCCGGCTAAGATGATCACCCCCATCCAGTTTCCCTGCGTCACCGATACGACAATGGCGATCGCCAGAAGAAACTGTCCCACCCATGCCGCTATTCGATAACCTCGCCAATTGGTACTCATTGCTCACTCGCTTAAGGATTTTTCAGATCGTTGGCTGATTGCTATTTAAAGAAATTTAGAGGTCAATGAC
Source organism: Microcoleus sp. FACHB-68 (assembly GCF_014695715.1). Lineage (NCBI taxonomy): Bacteria > Bacillati > Cyanobacteriota > Cyanophyceae > Oscillatoriales > Microcoleaceae > Microcoleus > Microcoleus sp. FACHB-68. The sequence continues at coordinate 157,556 of NZ_JACJOT010000006.1, read as the reverse complement.
TTGCTATTCCAGCCTTTAGCAGCTGCAATTTAAGGGTGAATTGCCCCATCCGGCATCACTGTCCTGTGAAGCTTTGTATTACTCAGATTAGCCTGTTCAAGGTTAGCCTCAATGAGATTGGCTTCCTCAATATTTGCTTTGCTGAGGTTAGCGCCTCTGAGGTTAGCCCCTCTTAAATCAGCCCCAGCCAAGTTCGCTTTGCTGAGGTTAGCGCCTCTGAGGTTAGCCCCTCTTAAATCAGCCCCAGCCAGATTTGCTTTGCTTAAATTTGCCCATCTAAAATCAGCTTTGTAAAGATCGGCCAAACTCAAGTTAGCCCCAAAGAGGTAAGCGCTACTGAGATGCGCCTCGATCAGATTTGCTTTTTGCAGGTCAGCTTTGTAAAGATGGGCGTTGATCAATTCAGCTTCGTGGAGGTTGGCATTGCTGAGGTTTGCATGGCTGAGGTTTGCTGCAATCAACTTAGCGCTGCTGAGGTTGGTTCTGTTAAGCTGAGCATCACTGAGATCGGCGCTGCTGAGGTTCGCTTCTCTGAGGTTCGTTGCGATTAGGTTAGCATGAGTGAGATCGGCACTACTGAGGTTAGCGCCAGTGAGATCGGCTCCCACCAAGTTAGCATTTGTGAGATCAGATCGCGTCAAATTCGCTTTGATCAGGCTAGCAATGCTGAGGTTCGCTTCAATCAGGTAAGCATCGATGAGTTCAGCTTCGTAGAGGTTCGCGCTAGTCAGGTTAGCATGGCACAGATCGGCTGCAATGAGTTTGGTTTTGCACAAATCAGCCCCTCTTAAGTTAACGCCGCGCAGGTTGGCACCTCTGAGGTTAGCATTGCTGAGGTTTGCTTCGCTCAAGTCCGGTTCTAAGTCTGGGTTTTTCGTTTTCCACTCAATCCATCTCACTGCACCTTTCTCCAGTTGTGCGAGATGCTCTAGGTTTGCCATCTAAAGTTTCCTTTGCTTCAAATCCAGCAGTGCCAACAAAGACTGTAACAAGTTGTGATACCAAAATTTACGCTGACCTGAGAGGTTGGTTATTCGTTTCCACCGGCAGGATTTTCTCGCCCAACTACATTTTCAATCGCTGCCACCGCTGCTTGAGAGCCGGCCATAATATCTCGTTCTTCTCCGCCCAAATAGAGGCGTCCAAAGCTGCCCACTGCTTGAATTTCCAGGATATTAATCAAGGCGGCTTTTTCTGCTTCATTCGCGGCTAGGGCGGCGTATGCTGCCGGCTGCACTTCTAAGACATAAAGTGTTTGCCCTGCTAAAATCATCTGTCCGCGTCTCGTGCGATTAATCAGTTGGGTTTGGTGGGCATCGATGTTACGGATAATTTGACTAGAAACGATTCGGGGTTTCAGGCAGTCCCTTGCACTGACTCCCAAAGCGTCCAAAATCGCTTTACCGGCAGTTCGGGTGTCGCCTTGCCGGCTGGAATGAATTTCTAAAAGCCCATAAAGTCGTTCCACAACTTGCACCCCAGGACGTACCGAGGTGGCTTTCAGTGCAATATCGGTAATGCGGTTAATTTCAATGCCAGGTGAGATTTCAATCCACAAGGAAGTATCACCGGGCAATGGCAGGAAACCCAACGCAACTGTCCCCATATAAGCCGCGTGCTGAGGCTGCAAGCTGTCTAAAAATACATAACTGCGAAGTTCTATACCCAAGCTTTAAATCTCCGTACAGGGGAAACCCGATTCAACGTGCAACATCTGAGTTTACCCTAGAGCTATTGCAAAAATCTTAAAAACCCACACGAAGGGCGCATCCGACTGTCAACCCTATCTGCTCTACGCTAAGTTCTTCACTAGATTCGAGTAGAGCGATGGGATGGAGATAATGAGTTTAAGCATCTCATTTGCTTCCAATAAAATGAATTTCGCTTCTGATGTTCAACCTCTGTTTCGACTTGAGCTTTAACAAGTGCCGCCTACAGTCTCAAAACCGGCAATTATTTAGGCGACTGACTTAGCAAGTTAGCTGAGCAAGTAGATTCTTTTCTAGAAACCAGGCAAATGAAAATGACACTGGGAAAAGTTTTTATCAGAGTTCCTAGCAAGTTCCCATAAAACTATAGCAATCCTAAATAGGTTGTCAGATTTCTAGCGGGCAAGATGCCGGCACTCGACAAGTTTTTTTTCCTTGATGATCATTAGACCTCTGGCGGAAAAAAGAAAAGTGGGTTAAATCAAACAGGAGAAGCTAATATATTAACTTGGATAGATGTCGTACTCCTAACTTTTTCTATCCTTAATACGGCTTAACCCTAACCAAGAAGTATTGACATGATTCTAGTGATTAAAAAAACTTGGCTTTACACATTTTGCTTGTTTTTACTGACTATTGGTTGCACAAGCATTAACTCCAGTAATAGAGAAGACACCCCCAACAACCAAACAAGTGCGCCGAGCGGGATCGCAACATCCAACGCTGATCGCAGGAACGAATTACGTGAGCGGATTGAACAAATCTCTCATGCTGCTCAAGGGCGGGTTGGGGTTACAGCCACAGTGCTAGAAACCGGAGAATCAGTGACTCTGAATGGAAATCAGCAATTTCCGATGCAAAGCGTTTACAAGTTTCCCATTGCAATGGCTGTTCTGGCTCAAGTAGACCAAGGAAAACTGAAGCTAGACCAAAAAATTCGTATTGAAAACAGCGATGTCGTCCAGGGTAGTCGGATTCTAGATGAGAAATCACAGGGAATGGAATTTAGTCTGGCTGAACTATTGAAGTACACGGTTTCTGAAAGTGATAATACGGCTTCTGATGTGCTGTTACGACTCATCGGTGAACCCAGGATTGTCACCCAGTATTTGCGTGATCTTGGCGTAAACGATATCGTTGTTGCTAACACGGAGAAGGAGCTAGGGCAAGACACAACAGTGCAGTATCGTAACTATGCAACGCCTGATGCCGCCGTTGTTTTGTTACGCGCTTTTCATGAGGGAAAAGGGCTTTCAAAATCTAGTCAAGCTTTATTGCTGCAATTGATGACAGAGACAACGACAGGTTCAAAGCGCATTAAAGGACTGTTGCCTGATGGGACGGTTGTGGCGCACAAAACGGGTACTTCGGCTACTGTAAATGGAGTGACGGCTGCAACAAATGATGTGGGACTTGTGACGCTACCGAATGGACGACATTTAGCAATCGCAGTTTTTGTTTCAGATTCTAAGGCAAACGATGCGATACGTGAGGAAGTCATCGCAAAAGTGGCGAAGGCAGCATGGGACGAATGGAGCAAATAGACATGAAAGGTTATAGCGAACTGTTTATTTAGTAGACCTGTTGCGGAATTAGGATAATCTTGCTGATTTCAGTCCATAGTCTTGAGTGGAGAGAATTTATGGACGCTGCAATATTTTAATTTGACTATTGCGAGAGTATGGATCGCCGATCATCCCGGCTAATAATTTGCCATCAGGACTAATCACTAAATTCCTCATCTTATGTTTGTCCAAAATGGTTTCTAATTCCGCTGTTTGCAGATTCCACACCGCCAGCCCCTTGTAAGTGCCGGCAATGATGCGATCTTGACTGAGAATAATGTTAGAGAGATGATTTTCTTTCGGAGAAAAATTCAGCTTTGTACGTGCCTTAACCTTTCCCGTTTTCAGATCCCATACTTTCAGATTGACTGGTTTGCTAGACGATGAAGTGGTGACGACTGTTTGTCCATCCAAACTGATCCGTGAAGTGCCAATCGATTCAAAATTCCATTTTTTAGGGAGAATTGTTTGCCGGTTGGTCGCCAAATCCCACACCACCAGTTGACTGTCCAATTCTACCAATGCTATTTTGCCATCCGGACTGATGGCTAAGGGATAAAAAGGTGGAGGCCCGTTTTTAATCGAAACTGAACCAATTGTGAACTCTGTTGGAGACGAATTAGGCACTGTTGCTTTTAGCTCGCCGGTTGTCAGATCCCACATTTTAAGTTCCTCATAAGCGCGACTAATAATGGTTTTTCCATCAGATGAAATCTCGACCTGACGGATATCGCTAGAATGTCCCTTGAGGATCTGGGGGCGCTGGTTTGAGGTAATATCCCAGATGCGAACCATGCGATCTCCACTGCCGGTGACAACGGTTTTACTATCGGGAGCAATTGCCACAGCGTCAATTTTACCTGAATCGCTCTGAAGTGTTTTTCTTAACTGTCCGGTTTGCAAATCCCAGATTTTAATCGCTTTATCTTCCCCCCCACTAACCAGGGTTTTACCATCAGCACTGATTGCAAAAGTAGAGGCTGCGGGATGTCCTTTTATGGTGCGAATAACGGAGAAATTGCAGTAAGGGGACTGGGTTGTCTTTTGAGAACAATAGTTCGGGACGATAGAAGACGATCTTTGTTGATGAAAAATTGGGGAAAAGTGCCAAAGGAGAATGTTCGAGAGAAGAATGACGGCTACCATTAGAATCCGCGAGCCGGTAAAAGAGGCTTTACCTGACTGATTAACGAGTGGTTCTCCTAAAATAATTTGGGTTAACTCGTGCCGGCTGCGATTTGCTTCATACCAAAAGCCGCACCACAAGGCAAATAATATAAGAACCGGCAGTCCTACAAATTGGAAGGCTAGGAAGGCATCCACATCCCCAGATAACGCCCCGAACAGAAAAAACGGGATCGCAATGCTGTACCAGACTGCACACCAAAAAAGTAGGAAAGCGATGATAAAGGGAGGCAACCGCAGGGTGACATGAATAAGTGTTCCTTGAGAGAACGGCTCAAATCTCCCCCGGATCTTTGGTAAAAACGAGTTTCGGTAGTGAATAATGCGACGGATATCAAATCCCGAATCATTGATCGTGCCTTCATAGGGAGCATGATTGCGAGAAACACCCCATCGTATTGCCTTTGGCGCTTCGATTTGGGCATTGAGCTTGTCGATGACAGCCGGCAAGGAAGCTTGGGTTTTAACGGTAAAGCTAGAGTAAGGTAATAACTGCATAACCGGCTCCTTTTCCGATAGATCTACAACGGGTAAGATTTCCTGACTACTGGTTTAACTACAAACTTAAACTTGGGGTTTTCGCATTTAGCTAGGCACTTTATTCAATTTCCTGAAACTGAGCTATTTAATGTTGTTAGTGGCAGACTAATCGCTCAATTTTTGTTGAAACCCGGCTAAAATTCCTACTCCCCACAGGAATCATCCTCTTGCAACTAGACTCAAACTGAATTGAAAATTGCCCTAATTCTACATGGGTTTCAAATTCTTTGCTGACGGGTAATTAATTAGAAGAAAAAGCAATACAGCCGGCTGCATTAAATTGCTCCATGACCCGATAACCTTCAGGCCAATCTCTCCAAAATGCACGAGTCCGCACTTGAGCCGGCGCAAATAAACGATAAACGTTCACGCCTGGTTGATTTCTGCTCCCTGCAACTCCTGCATAGTTTCCTTCTAGGAAAATGACTTCATGGTTGTCACTATAGATTCGCTGATTAAAAACATTTCCTAAACTCAAACTAACTGCTTGTGCAGTCCCATAGTGATTAATTATACAGACCTGACCCTCTGTGGTTGAAGGATAAATATTCATTGTTTCTTCCCATGCTGACTATTTTTCTAGAAAAGAAGCTATGGCTAGCCCATGTACCCAAGTTGCGGCAAATGCTTTAGCCTCCTTTTGACGTTCAGGTTCCTTATATTGATTCCAATATTCAACTTGCCGGTAAACCTCAGGCATCAATTTTTGGATTTCTTCATCGGTTGGATATGACTGAGTTTGTGCATAAGTAAACTGAGTCATTAGGCCAGAGGCGATGATGACAGTAATGCAATTGAGTTGTTTCTTCCTTTGTATTAAGTTGTGCTTAATAAAGTTAGGATAGTTTAAGGAATATTCCCGTAAAAAGAATGCGGAATTTGTTAGAAAAAAATTGAGTTGGTCCGCGACAATTGAGCGAGATCTGCTGCACTGCTGTGTCACTCAAACTCTACAAACGGCTGACAAGTATTACTAGCGCATAGGATTGACTTGCTTTAACGGCTCAGGTGATGAAGTGAGCGCTCTAAATTCCCCTATCGTTTAGTTTAAGCACCTGAGAACCCCTGTATAATCTAAACCAACCGTAGGGGAATTTATGTGCTATAACCTTTTAGGCCGGCTCAAATATCGCACCATTCTTCGCCCCAGGAGGGACGGGCTGTTCTCCGATCTTTAAGCAGACATTGAAAGTTTTGGATACTACCATCTTTCATCAAACCAACCGTAATAAGCCACGAAGTTTGATATCGATTAAAGGTAACTGCACCCACAGAATTGCAAGATTTGATAATTTCAGAGGTGATTGCCCTGCGAAACACTGGCGATACCATGATTGAGTCAGCAGCGATACCATCAACTGCAATCATAACAATCCTTGGGCGATTATCAGGGTGATCAGGATATTTTTTACTGGCATCAATAACATTCGTGATGACTGTGATATCTCTCCCCTCTTCGATGCGATTTTTTGCATTTAGAATGCCAAGTTCACAAGATTCTTTTGTTTCCTGGCTTCTTGCCGGTGATGGCAGGATTAAGGCAGATAGACCTAAAGTTCCTGCGGTAATAACAGCAAGAGCTTCGATGAGGTATTTGTGCATGATCACATGAGTTTATTGTGCATGAGCAAGCTTAGCCATCATACCAAACACATTTGTGAGTGAAATGCAGATTAATTGCTTCTTCATTGATATCAAGTCCAGTTGATGAATAATCATTAAGCTGTAACCTGATGCCACCAATAATCTTTAGTAAATGCACGGATTGGTAGTGGCCGGCACAATAATACCCAACAGCCCTAAAATAATACTTATTCCCATTCATCCGGGCTATCTTCGCTACCCATAAAAAAAGGGGCAGGCATCATGCCTACCCCACAAGAAACGATTACTTAGGTTTTAGCCCAACAGTGCTTTTGCCTTCGCTAAAACATTGTCAGCGCTGAAGCCAAACTTCTCTAGACAGACACCGCCAGGAGCAGAAGCACCAAAGCGATCAATACTGACTGTATCGCCTTCCATTCCCACGTACTTGTGCCAGCCGAAGCTAGCGGCAGCTTCTACAACCAAGCGCTTGGTGACAGATTTCGGCAGAATAGACTCTTTGTAAGCCGCATCTTGTCCATCAAACACTTCGGTTGAAGGCATCGAAACGACACGGACTTTTTTACCTTCAGCCGTGAGTTTCTCGGCTGCTGTTACGCACAGGCTCACTTCTGAACCCGTACCAATCAAGATAATATCCGGTGTTCCCTCAGACTCAACCACCGTGTAGCCACCTTTTGCCACGCCTTCAATCGATGTGCCGGCTAAATTCGGCACATTTTGACGCGTGAAGGCTAACAAGGTGGGATGGTTTTGCTTGGCTTTTTCAATCGCTAATTTATAAGCACCAGAACATTCGTTTCCGTCTGCGGGACGAATCACCGTCAGGTTAGGAATCGCACGCAAAGAAGCCAGCGTTTCAATCGGTTGGTGTGTCGGGCCATCTTCACCTTGTCCGATGGAGTCGTGGGTCATCACCCAAATTACCCCAGCTTGGGACAAGGCAGATAAGCGAATGGCAGCCCGCATATAATCTGTGAAGATCAAGAAGGTTGCGCCGTAGGGAATTAATCCAGATTGATGCAGCGCGATCCCATTACAGATTGCGCCCATACCATGTTCCCGCACACCAAAGTGGATGTTGGGGTTTTGGTATTGCCCTTTCTGGAAGTCACCACTTCCCTTGATTTCAGTCAGGTTAGAGTGGGTTAAGTCAGCCGAACCACCGATGAGTTCAGGTAAAACGGATGCCAGTTTGTTGAGGCAGTTTTCCGAGTGCTTGCGGGTGGGCAGTGCCTTGTCTTCGGCGGTGTAGGTGGGGAGTACCTTATCCCAACCGTCAGGCAATTGGCCGGTGATGTAGCGGTCGAATTCAGCCCCTTCTTGGGGATATTTAGCTTTGTAGTCAGAAAAAGTCTTGTTCCACTCTGCTTCATAACCTGCGCCGCGTTCCACTGCTTTGCGGGTATGGTTGAGCACATCTTCTGGGATTACGAAAGGCTCGTGTTGCCAGCCCAGTTTTTCGCGAGTTAATGCAATTTCGTCTGCACCAAGGGCAGCACCGTGAACACCGGCAGTGTTTTGTTTGTTGGGCGAACCATAACCGATGATGGTTGTCACCTTAATCATGGTTGGCTTGTCGGTGACGGCTTTAGCTTCGTTAATTGCTTTCTCAATGGCGGCTAAATCGGTATTGCCATCTTCGACGTGGAGGACGTGCCAACCGTATGCTTCAAAACGCTTGGAAACATCTTCGGTGAAAGCCACATCGGTAGAACCATCGATGGAGATGTGGTTATCGTCGTACAGCGCGATGAGTTTACCTAATCCCAGGTGGCCGGCGAAAGAACACGCTTCACCCGAAATGCCTTCCATGTTGCACCCATCACCCAAAATCACATAAGTGTAGTGATCGACGATTGTGCTATCGGGCTTGTTAAACTTGGCGGCTAGGTGAGCTTCTGCCATTGCCAAACCGACGGCGTTGGCAATTCCTTGACCGAGAGGACCCGTGGTTACTTCCACACCCGGAGTCATAAAGTTTTCCGGGTGTCCGGGGGTTTTGGATTCCCACTGACGGAACTGCTTGATGTCTTCTATGCTGACGCTGTCGAAGCCCATCAGGTAGAGCAGGGCGTACTGTAGCATGGAGCCATGTCCAGCTGAGAGCACGAAGCGGTCGCGGTTAAACCACTTGGGATTTTTTGGGTTATACCGCATAAAGCGATCCCACAGCACAAACGCCATCGGCGCAGCGCCCATCGGTAGCCCTGGGTGACCGGACTTTGCCTTCTCTACGGCGTCAACGGCCAGAAAGCGGATGGAGTTGATGCAAAGTTCTTCGAGTGATTGGGTGGCAACAGGCATGATCGTTTTCTTGAGTGCAAACGGTGTGAGAGATCGATTGAATGACCTTGGGTGTTAGCGCTCTGGAATCGCCCCAAGACGTTCTCACCCATCATCCCATTAGCGGGATCGATGGGCAAGTATTTCTTATGGGGGATGGAGAATGGGGAAATGGGGCATGGGTTAGAAAAAATCACCGATGCCCGATGCCCTAAACGTACTTTTTAAACGCGAGTGTGACGTTATGACCACCAAACCCGAAGGAGTTGGACAGCGCCACTTCAACTTTTTGAGCGCGACTTTGGTGGGGCACATAATCTAAGTCGCAGTTTGGATCGGGATTGTCCAAATTAATCGTCGGCGGAATTTGATCGTTGGCGATTGCCATTGCGGTTGCTACGGCTTCAATGCCGCCAGAACCGCCCAGCAGGTGGCCGGTCATTGACTTGGTTGAGCTAATGGCCACTTTGTAGGCACTCTCTCCCAAGGCTGTTTTAATAGCGGCGCTTTCTGTGGGGTCGTTCATCGGCGTGCTGGTGCCGTGGGCGTTAATGTAGCTGATTTGATCGGGGGTGATTCCCGCATCTTTCATCGCTAGCCGCATTGCCCGTGCCGCCCCTTCGCCACCGGGCACGGGGGAGGTCATGTGATAGGCGTCGCAAGTCATGCCGTAGCCAACGAGTTCGGCATAGATGCGAGCACCCCGACTGAGGGCGCATTCGAGTTCTTCGAGCAGGAGGATGCCGGCACCTTCGCCCATGACAAACCCATCCCGATCTCGGTCAAAAGGCCGGCTGGCGTGGGCGGGATCGTCGTTGCGCGTCGAAAGTGTCCGAGCTGCTGCGAAACCGGCAACAGACAGGGGCGTTACCGCCGCTTCCGTTCCGCCACAAATCATGGCTTGGGCGTAGCCGCCCTGAATCAGACGAAATGCTTCGCCAACTGCATTTGAGCCAGCCGCGCAGGCGGTGACGGTGCAGGAATTTGGCCCTTTTGCGCCGGTGTGAATGGCGGTTAAACCGGCAGCCATATTCGCAATCATCATGGGAATCATGAAAGGGCTACACCGATCTGGGCCTTTCGTGAGATAGATTTCTTGTTGATCTTCAAGAACTTTTAGACCCCCGATGCCGGTGCCGATGATCGCGCCCACCTGTTCTGCATTCAGGTCATTAATCGTAAATTGGGCGTCGGCGATCGCCTGCTTGCTCGCTGAAATCGCAAACTGGGCGAAGCGATCCATCCGCTTGGCTTCTTTGCGCTCCAGATACTCGTGGGGGTCAAAGCCCTTCACTTCGCCGGCAATTCGACAGTCGTGCCGTGATGCGTCGAACAAGGTGATGGGGCCAATGCCACTTCTGCCGGCAATCAACCCTTCCCAATATTCAGCGAGGGTATTGCCAATTGGTGTGATCGCACCAAGGCCGGTGACAACAACACGTTTCCGTTCAAAGTTGGTCATGATTCAATTTGCGGGCTTCCACACCCAGAACGCAAAACACAGGGGCACGGGAGAAGGAAGTAAGACTGAATGATCAAGGCTGAATTGATGCTTCAGCCTTTTTACTTCAGCCTTCATCCTTCAGCCTTGAGCGCTCACTCCTTCACTGCGGAGGCTGAAACTTGGCTGTTGATGTAGTCCACAGTTGCTTGAACTGTGAGAATCCCTTCTGCGGCTTCGTCCGGAATTTCGATATCAAATTCTTCTTCTAAAGCCATTACCAATTCCACAGTATCTAAAGAGTCAGCTCCAAGATCGTTGGCAAAGTTGGATTCTGGCTTGATGTCGCTCGCCTCAACTTCCAGTTGATCCGCCACAATTTTCTTGACTCTTGAAAAAATTTCCTCTTGACTCATAGGGATGTCCTCAGTGTGCCGCAGCTGCTTATAAATTCGTGCGTTGTTAGTTTTTGTCTAACATTTATCCATTTGCCTTGACCTGTAAAGGTTTCACTTGTCCCTGGCAGTCGCTAGAACTTGGGAAAGGATTTTTACAGGTCAAGGCATTTGATCATCTTATCGGAAAGGGGGATCGCAAGGGAGACTGATCGCAGACGGTTTTCAAATTGACACGCTGCCGGTCAAAACTTCTGGGATTAAAGCTTTGTAAGGAATCACTGCCGGTTGCTTGTCTGGAAGTCATCATAGAAAGAGTGTCCGCTCTGCTTACCCAGATTATCCCAGGCTTAACGCTCACTAGGGAATTCCAACTATGCCATCCTCAACACTTAGATATGCTTACTTTCCCGGCTGTGTTGCCCAAGGAGCCTGCCGGGAGCTTTATCAGTCTACTCAAATTCTGACTGAAACTTTGGGCATTGAACTGATTGAACTCAAAAAAGCTTCCTGCTGTGGTTCTGGCACGTTTAAAGAAGACTCTCAGCTGCTAGAAGATACGGTGAATGCTCGCAATATTGCTTTGGCGGAGGAATTGAATCTGCCGCTGCTGACTCATTGCAGCACTTGTCAGGGTGTCGTTGGCCATGTGGATGAGCGCCTCAAGGACTTGCAGAAAACTGACTCGGCTTATATTGAGCGGGTGAACGGGTTGCTGAAAAAAGAAGGCTGTTCGCCTTATCGGGGAACGACAGAGGTTAAACATCTCCTGTGGGCCTTAATCGCAGATTACGGTTTGGAGGAAATTCAAAACCGCGTTACGCGCAAGTTGAGTGGCCTAAAATGTGCAGCGTTTTACGGTTGCTACCTGCTTCGCACCCAAACTTCGATGCCTTTCGATGACCCCTACAAACCCGAATCAATGGAGAATGTGTTTCGGACGGTTGGGGCGACACCGATTTATTATCGAGGGCGCACGCAATGTTGCGGTTGGCCCCTTTCTAGTTATGCCCCGGTTGAGTCGTTTAAGATGGCCGGCGCTCATATTCAAGAAGCGCTTGACGCGGGGGCGGATTGTATGATAACGCCTTGTCCTTTGTGTCACCTTAATCTGGATTCTCGGCAACCAGAGGTGGAACAGGTGATTCAACGCAAACTGGGGCTGCCGGTGTTGCATTTGCCTCAGTTAATCTCGCTGGCTTTAGGCGTTGATCCGAAGCACTTGGGACTCGACCGGCATATTGTTTCAACCAAGCCGGTGTTGGAGAAATTAGGGCTTTAGGGGCATGGGTCAAGGCTTCGCCAACCTAAAGGTAGGGGCATGGGGCATGGGTGAGGGAGAAATTCATCCTTCATCCTTGATCCCTCATTTTTGGGTTAGGGGCATGGAGTATGGATGAGCCAACAAAAGTACGGAATCCAAAACTTAACCTTTTTGGACACATCACCGGCTTGTTTTTAAGCTTTGTGCTGCTTGTTTTTGGGCTAGTGCTTTGTTTCGTTTTTAACCCAGTCACAATTCAATCAGAATCCCTCGCTATCCCAGTTGAAGGCAACCGGCAACTCGTCGCACGCCTATTTATTCCGAAAGCGGCTGCTGCCCCACATCCAGTTATGGTGCTCTGTCATGGCATCAATGCTAGCAAGGAGGTGATGACGCCCTTAGCAGTGGAATTGGCGCGTCATGGAATTGCAGGACTCGCTTTCGATTTTGGGGGATCAGGGGAATCTTACCGGCTTTCGGGGGGTAAGGGCGCGATCCAAAATCTTGAGGAAAGTAATCTCGCGGATGCCCAGGCAGTTCTGGCTTATCTACGGGCAAATCCTGAGCGCTTTGATGTTAAGCGCATGGGAATTGCCGGCCACTCTTTGGGGGGCACGATTGCTTTACAGCTAGCTCAAACAGACCGGCAGTTGCGCTCTACGATTGTGATGGGAATGAGCGGAGAAGCGGCACCTTCTGTGCCCAAAAATCTTTTTCTGGGCGTGGGTGTGTATGAACAGCTTAATCCTGTGGCAGATGTTCGCCGGATGTACCAAGCTGCAACTGCCGGCAAAAATCAGGCAGGCGAGATTGTCGGAGATTTTAATGCCGGCACTGCCCGGATGATGGTGATTTCTCCCACGGCTGATCACGTGATCGAACCCTATGATTCTTTTTTAATCGGGCAGGCGGTGAATTGGGCGCAACGATCTTTAAATGTGCCGGTTGTGCGTCTGCCGGCAGTATTTCCTGGCTATATTTTAGGACTGTTGGTTGCGTTCACCGGCGCTGTGGCAACCGGCGTTTTGATGTTTGTGCGAACTGGAAAGCCGGTGGAATATCCGCCCGCCCGACAGCTTTTCCGGCGCTTTGTGGCTTTTACGATTGTGGCGCTGATGGGTGTGGTGTGGAGGTTGGGAAACAGTGGTTTAGGCCCGTCTAGAGCGGCCAGTAATTCGCTAATTTTATGCTACGTGCTGTTATTGGTTACGAATTACGCCCTCCTTCATTCTGAAAAATGGAAGCCGGCTTTACGGGTTGCCGGTTTATATAGTTTGGTATTTTTAGAACCGTTTATTTTACCGGCTTTACTGAGTGGCAGCAGCGAAGTTCTTAAAAATCCTGGTTATCTCATCGATTTGCCGCAATTTCTGCTGCAATGGCCGGTGTTTTTTATCTATAACTACACAACAGTTTTAAAACTTGCGTTGTTGCCGGCTTACACGTTGAAATTGCAGCCAAGTTGGTTATTTTTTCTGCTGATACTGGTGGAATTTGTGTGGCCGGCAATCACTTTAACAACACTGGAACGGGCTGTTAAATGGGCTGTGGGACAGTTGCGCCGGCCTTTTAGAGTTGCCGGTTATGGTAGCATTTCCCGCCGTTCAGTCGGCCTGCTGGGGGTGCTGGTGCTGTTGCTGGTTCTGATTGTGCATCAGCGTCTTCAGGATGGCGTGTTCTCCCTGGCAGCCGGTAGCGGGTTACTCGTCTTGCAGTTAATTAGCCAGATGGTGTTGCTGCCGGTGGGGGTAATTGTGGTGATTTTGCGATCAGCTTGGTTTCGACGTTTAGAGAGCCGGTGTTTAGAGAGATGAGGGAGAGAGAATAAAGATTTAGGAATTAACTCGTTGCAAAAGGGAATTTAAAAACTGCTTTAGTAATATCAGGAAAATATTCAGAAACCACACGTTTTATTAATAATTATGCACAAAGATCAACAAGACATTGCTCAAGCTTGGTTTGAACAGGGCATAGCATTAGCCAATGTAGGACGCTATGAAGAAGCAATTGCTTCTTACGATAAAGCTGTAGAAATTGAACCGGGCCATCATGAAGCTTGGTACTGGCGGGGCGTTGCCTTATTTAATTTAGGACACACTGAAGAAGCGATTGCTTCCTTCGGCAAAGCTGTTAAAATTAAACCGGACTATCATGAAGCCTGGAATTACCGGGGCAATGCCTTATTTAATTTAGGACGCCCTGAAGAAGCGATTCCTGAATACGAAAAAGCACTTGAAATTAAACCAGACGCTTACTATGCCTGGTACAACCGGGGCGTTGCCTTGGGAATGTCAGGACGCGATGAAGAAGCGATTGCTTCCATCGACAAAGCCCTTGAAATTAAACCGGACTATCATGAAGCCTGGCGGAACCGGGGCATTGCCTTAGGTAATTTAGAACGCGATGAAGAAGCGATTGCTTCCTGGGTTAAAGCCCTTGAGATTAAACCAGACGATCATATTGCCTGGAACAACCGTGGCCTTGCCTTATTTAATTTAGGACGCTATGAAGAAGCGATTGGTTGCTTCGATAAAGCTGTTAAAATTAAACCGGACTATCATGAAGCCTGGGACGCCTGGGGTCTTGCTTCAGTAAAGTTAGGACGCTATGAAGAAGCGATTGTTTCCTGGGATAAAGTTGTTAAAATTAAACCAGCTAATCACTATGGCTGGTACAACCGTGGCCTTGCCTTATTTAATTTAGGACACGATGAAGAAGCGATTGATTGCTACGATAAAGTTGTTAAAATTAAACCGGACTATCATGAAGCCTGGAACAACCGTGGCCTTGCCTTATTTAATTTAGGACGCGATGAAGAAGCGATTGCTTCCTACGACAAAGCTGTTAAAATTAAACCGGACTATCATGAAGCGTGGTATAACTGGGGCGTTGCCTTATTTAATTTAGGGCGCTATGAAGAAGCGATTGATTGCTACGATAAAGTTGTTAAAATTAAACCTGGCGCTCATGAAGCCTGGGACGCTTGGGGCGTTGCCTTAGTTAATTTAGGACGCTATGAAGAAGCGATTGCTTGCTACGACAAAGCACTTGAGATTAAACCGGATTTTCATACTACATGGAGCAACCGGGGCAGTGCATTAGGAAATTTAGGACGCTATGAAGAAGCGATTGGTTGCTTCGACAAAGCACTTGAAATTAAACCGGACTATTATGAATCCTGGTACAATCGAGGGCTTTGTTTAGTTAATTTAGAACGCTATGAAGAAGCGATAATTTCCTACAAACAAGTTGTTAAAATTAAAGCCGATTATCATCATATTTGGTTCAATCAAGGTCTTGCTTTATTTAAGTTAGGACGCTATGAAGAAGCGATTGCTTCCTACGAAAAAGCACTTGAAATTAAACCAGATTATCATAATATTTGGTTCAATCAAGGTCTTGCTTTATTTAGTTTAGTACGCGATGAAGAAGCGATTGCTTCCTGGGATAAAGCACTTGAGATTAAACCGGACTATCATGAAGCCTGGTACAACCGGGGCAATGCATTAGGAAATTTAGGACGCATTGAAGAAGAGATTGCTTCCTACGACAAAGCACTTGAAATTAAACCGGACTTTCATGAAGCTTGGTACTGGAGGGGCGTTGCCTTATTTAATTTAGGACACACTGAAGAAGCGATTGCTTCCTACGACAAAGCACTTGAAATTAAACCGGACTATCATGAAGCCTGGTACAACCGGGGCAATGCTTTAGGTAATTTAGGACGCTATGAAGATGCGATTACTGAATACGAAAAAGTACTTGAAATTAAACCGGACGATCATGAAGCCTGGTACTGGCGGGGCATTGCCTTAGGTAATTTAGGACGCTATGAAAAAGCGATTGCTTCCATCGACAAAGCACTTGAAATTAAACCGGACGATCATGAAGCCTGGAACACTCGCGGCTTTGCCTTAGATAAGTTAGGACGCTATGAAGAAGCGATTGCTTCCTACGAAAAAGCTGTTGAAATTAAACCTGACTATTATGAAGCCTGGAACAACCGGGGCCGTGGCTTAGGGAGTTTAGGACGCTATGAAGAAGCAGTTGCTTGCTTCGACAAAGCACTTGAAATTAAACCGGACGCTCATATTGCCTGGTACAATCGGGGCAGCGCCTTATTTAATTTAGGACGCTATGAAGAAGAGATTGCTTCCTACGAAAAAGCTGTTGAAATTAAACCTGACTATCATGAAGCCTGGTACTGGCGAAGCGTTGCATTAGATGATTTAGGGCGCACTGAAGAAGCGATTGCCTCCTGGGACAAAGCACTTGAAATTCAATCAGACATTCATGAAACCTGGTACAACCGGGGCAATGCCTTATTTAACTTAGGACGCTATGAGGAAGCGATTGCTTCTTACGAAAAAGCTGTTGAAATTAAACCTGACAAAGATGAAGCTTTGTACAACCGGGGCAATGCCTTATTTAATTTAGGACGCACTGAAGAAGCAATTGCTTCTTATGACAAAGCACTTGTAATTAAACCGGATAAAGATCAAGCCTGGTATAACAAAGCTTGCTGTTATGCTTTACAAGGCAACATTGACTTAGCCCTGGAAAACCTCCAACACGCTATCCAACTCAACCCTGACGAATATCGGCAACTTGCAGAAACCGACTCAGACTTTGATAGCATCCGAGAGGATAGCCGATTCCAGATGCTTCTTCAGGGGAGATGAGGGAGAGAAGGGTGCCGGCATCTTCTATCATCTGTGTGCATCTGCGGTTAAGATAAAAATTTCCAACTTTGGCACGACATTTAATTTGAGTTGAGATTATGCCTAATTTTGAATTTGGCAATGTGTCGAATCCTGAAGAAGCACAACGCCTAGGGGAAATTCTCTGCCAGTGCTTCAACTTTCCCGCGAAAGATTGGCCTTTTTATCGGGATCGTTTGGGATTGGAGAGTTTTCGAGTTCTGCGTCAAGATGGCAAAATTGCCGCCGGCTTGGGAATTTACCAGATGGGGCAGTGGTTTGGGGGGCAGTCTGTGCCAATGGCGGGGATTGCGGCTGTCGGGGTGCCTCCGGAGTATCGCGGAACCGGGGTGGCATTTGAACTGCTGAGTCAAACCCTCAAAGAACTTTATGACAGTGGGGTGCCGGTTTCCTCGCTTTATCCCGCCACTCAGCGCCTTTACCGGAAAGTGGGATATGAACAAGCCGGCACTCATTGCACCTGGGAGTTGCCAACTCAGAGTATTCGTATGAGTGAACGCAGTATGCCGGTTCGTTCTGTAGAATTATCTCAGCATGAAGTTTTTCACGAACTTTACCGGCAGCAGGCAACGCGAAATAACGGGAATTTGGATCGCAATACCGCAATTTGGGAGAACGCAGTTCTGCACCCAGAAAATGCGGTTTATGCCTATATTGCCGGCAGTGAAAGCCAACCCGAAGGTTACATTATTTTTAGCCCCAAAAAGGAAGCCGGGAGCAATGTGTTATCGATATGGGATTGGGCGGCTGTAACGCCGGCAGCGCAACGCCGTTTGTGGGCATTTTTAGCAGATCATCGCTCTCAGATCGACAAGGTGATTTGGCAAGGTTCTACTCTCGATTCTCGTCTGTTTTTGCTTCCCGAACAAACCGCTAAAATTTGCAGTTTACAAATCTGGTTTTTGCGAATCGTGAATGTGGCGCTGGCCTTGGAAAAACGTGGCTATCCGGCGGGTTTGGTTGCCGAATTAAATTTATCTGTCACCGACGATTTACTGCCGGCAAACAATGGCAACTTTGTTTTAAAGGTTTCTGGCGGGCGAGGCGAAGTTACTAGCGGCGGTAAAGGCGAGTTGCAAATAGATATTCGCGCACTGGCACCGCTTTATACAGGTTTGTTTACAGCTTATCAACTGCAAGCCAACGGCCAAGTGGAAGCAACTGAGAATGCGTTATCTGTTGCGGATCAAATCTTTGCCGGTTCTCAGCCTTGGATGCCAGACTTTTTTTGATGATTATTTTAATTAGGGAGTTAATGTGCCTTAATTTAAAACTCCCCAATATTCTAAATCATGCCCATTAGTAAAAATAGCAAAAACAGTTATTTCTATTCAATTTTTACCTGGGCTTCTGCTCAATGTCGATAAATTTATCTCGATTGATTATTCGTTTTCATAGAACATTCTTCTGTTTTACTTTTCAAAGATATCTAATTGTTCGAGAACCGGCTGTCCGTTTTTACTTTCTTTTTTCGCCCCACCTTGACGCAAACCGACCGCTATTTTACTGTGCTTTTCGATTTGGCTCATAACTTGCCTTGCGCGTTCAATTACAGAAGCCGGCAACCCAGCTAATCTTCCCGCTTCAATTCCATAGGAACGATCAGCACCTCCGGGATGAACTTGATGCAAAAACACAATTCTATCCGGAAATTCTTTGACGGTTACTTGATAGTTAGCGACATTCGATAAAATTGATGCCAATTCATTTAATTCATGATAATGGGTGGCAAAAATTGTCCGCGAAGCGATTTCTGTAGCTAGATATTCCGCAACCGACCAAGCAATTGAAAGACCATCAAAGGTTGCGGTTCCTCTGCCAATTTCGTCGAGAAGAACGAGGGATTTTGGCGTGGCGTGGTTGAGAATATTTGCGGTTTCATTCATTTCTACCATAAAGGTAGATTGGCCTGTTGCTAAATCGTCAACAGCACCGACACGGGTAAAAATGCGGTCTGAAATTCCCAAGGTTGCAGAAGTTGCCGGCACAAAACTGCCAATTTGTGCCATTAATTGAATTAAACCAATTTGTCTTAAATAACAGCTTTTTCCGCTGGCATTTGGGCCGGTAAGAATGATTAAATCGGGGGTGGGAGAGGCGGCTTCTGGGGTTCCCAAATGTGCTGAATTGGGGACAAAGAAACCGGCAGGTAAAGATTGCTCAACAACTGGGTGACGCCCGTCAATAATTGCAATTTCTCGGCTTTCGACCATCGTAGGCCGGCAGTAACCTTGATGCACGGCAACTTCTGCTAAACCACACAGTACATCGGCTGCGGCAACGGCTTTGGCGACTTTGCGAATGAGTTCTGCTTGTTCTCCCACTTCTGCACGCAAGCCGGCAAAAACTTCGTATTCAAGTTGGTTTAAATCATCGCGTGCGGTGAGAATTCGAGCTTCTCTTTCTTTTAAATCTGTAGTGATATATCTCTCTTCATTCGTTAGTGTTTGTTTGCGGAGATAATCTTTCGGGGCTTGCTCGGTTTTAGACTTACTAATGCTGATATAGTAGCCAAAGGTTTTATTAAATCCAACTTTGAGATTGGGGATGCCGGTGCGTTCTCTTTCGGTTACTTCTAATTGAGCAATCCATTGCCGATCTTCCTCAACTTGCTGGCGCATGGCATCAAGCTGGGGGTGAATGCCAGGGCGAATTAAATTGCCTTCAGTGAGATGGATGGGGGGGGAATCAACTAAATGTTCGCGCAGGTGTTGTGCCAGTTGTTCAAGTACCTGCGGCACATTTTGTAAGGCTTTGAGATAAGGCGAGGTGCCGGCAGATGCCAACCTCGCTAGTTCCGGAAGTTTTCCTAAAGATTCCGCTAAAGTAACTAAATCTTTTGCGTTAGCTGTGCCAGAACCGGCTCGTCCTGCCAATCTTTCAATATCATAAATTTGCCGCAATAACTGTTGTAAATCTTGGCAGAAGGAATTGTTTTCTACTAATTCTTGAATCGTATCTTGTCGGGCGCTGATGCCTTTAATATCTAGCAAAGGTTGCAACAACCACCGGCGCAATGCCCGCCCACCCATTGCAGTGCCGGTTTTATCCAGCGCCCACAGCAGTGAACCATAAAAAGTGCCATCCCGAACGGTTTGGGTAATTTCCAAATTGCGCCGGCTCTGATGATCAATAATCAGAAAATCAGCAAGTGTGTAGGTTCGCACCGGCTGTAAAGGAATTTTGGTTCTTGCTGTCAATTGGGGATTTGAAGATTTCAAATTTTCCCCGGTTCCCTGTTCAAATGTATTTTCCAAATATTCCAGCAAACCGCCGGCGGCGCGGACTGCCAGGGGTAAATGTTCGCACCCCATTCCTTCCAAGGAACGCACTTTAAAGCGTTGCAACAGTCGTTGACGCGCTTCCACTTGAGTAAACGGTCTTTGCGATCTCAGCGCATAACAAAAGGAAGGTGGCAGGCAGCTAGGCAAGTGTTCAGAAGTTTCGCCGGGACGCAGCAAACTGCCAATATCCGGCGCATCGGTGGGAATCAGCACTTCTGAGGGTTGCAGCCGCATCAGTTCTTGGCTTAGCTGTTCTAAGTCATCGGCTTGGGTGGTTAAAAATTCGCCTGTGGAGATATCTGCATAGGCTAAACCCCAATGGGTGCCGGTGATCACGGCGGCGGCAAGGAAGTTATTGCGCCGCGCTTTCAGCATTCCTTCTTCTAGAACCGTCCCAGGCGTGATGACGCGGGTAATTTGGCGTTCAACGATGCGACGTTCTGCTGCGGCTTCTGCGGCGTCTTCCACTTGATCGCAGACTGCGATCGCATAGCCTTTTTCAACCAGTTGCGTGGAGTAGCGATCTAAGGCATGGTGAGGAACCCCGGTCATTGGCACACGCCCCACTTCTTTACCCCCTTCTTTGCTAGTGAGGACGAGTTCGAGTTCTCGTGAGACGGTAATGGCGTCTTGAAAGAAGGTTTCAAAGAAGTCCCCAACCCGATACAGCAGGATCGCATGAGGATATTTATCTTTCATATCCGCATAATGCCGGTACATGGGTGATAGCTGTTCACGATCTATCAGCCGGTAGTCCGCATTTTTGATCGTGGGTTGGTTGGGGGTAGATGCAGAATAAAGGGTCATGGCCAGAAGTCAGCAGCGAGGGTTAGGATCATTGTAATAGGCCGGTTTTTGAAGACAAGCCTCTGTACCATTGCTTTATACAGTAAAATTTCGATTTTTAGTCGTAAATTTTATAACGGCTTATTTAGGGACACTGCGCTTAATGATCTTTGATGCGATCAGCACAATTTTGACTTAATTTTTGGTTCAGAGGGTTCATTGCGGTGTTGTGCCAGTTTTTTCCTGCCGGTTCTCTGCATTATTGAGGCGTTTGAGGAACAGCAGATTAGAGAATCGCTTGATGGAGTCCATCGGATTCAAGAGTCTCGACACCTATAATTTATCGCAGATTATGTCTATTTTTGAGCGGAGTTCAGGAGCAGCAAGCATAATTTTGGAGATCTACGTTTTGGTGCATATCTATAATTTTGTATTTTCCTGGGTTTTATACTTTATAACTTAGATAAATTTAATTGGCTTAAATATGGGCATAGACAATCCATTTTCAGGATAACTAAAACATAACTCTCCAATAATAAAACCAACATTATTAATTTCTTGTTTTTTTAGGTTTTTTGAAACCATTTTATAATTTATTTCACTAAGTTCTAGAACATTATTTTTCAATTCATTCTCTAAATTATTGTTTATTATATAGATTGAATAAAATTCATCTAGCTTTAGAGTCGTCATATATTTCAGTATTTTATATATCAGTATCTTTCGAGATTGAGAACCCATTAAGAAGTTAGCAGCATATTCAACTTTATATCCTATTTTAGAATTATCTTCTGTTAAACGCAACAAATCAACTTTTTCATGAGAAGAGATAAATTCATCATTTTGATATTCAGACTCTAACCATCTGGCAACAGCCTGTTTAATCTCGTTGCCTTCCTCAGCTCTTAAGTTTCCTCTGTTGTATAAAAGGTTACTTCTAATAGCAGAAATCTCTTCTACTTGTTTTATAGACTCTTTTTTAACATCCACTTCAATATATTTCTTAGCAAATTCCAGAAAACGCTCTGGAGTATACATATAGAAGATAGATGCTCCTTCTTTACAGATTTCTTCAACTAATTCAGGACGCGCACCGATAGTCTTTCCTTCTTCTTCACGCCACCAGTCTTCTTTACGATCATCAGTGATAAAAATAACGTATTTTCTGTTGTTATCTTTCACCTCCTTAAGAATTTCTTTCCACAGAATTAAATCACCATACTCTCTTTTAAAAGACATTCCATTATAAAGATAAGGAGTTCCTTTTTTCTTATTGTTTAAATCTTGAAATCCCGGAGGATATTTCATTGGGTATCTTTTTTCTCCATCTTTATATATATCATTCAACTCTTGTTCAGTCGGAGCTTCACCAATTTTACCTTTAAAAAGGTCGTCAATAACATCTCTTATAAAATCTTGATCCTCTGGCTTAAGTTGTCGAGTTTCAAGAGATTTATTTTCTTCTAAAAATTCATTAAATAATTTGTTAAGCTTTACAATAAAATTTTCATAATCAATAGATGGAAATTTACGAAGTTTACCTTTAATTCGAGATTCTTCTTCTACTAATATTTCTTCTATAGTTTTAAATTTATTGTCTTGTTCATTAATTACTGTATTGCGATTTTCTTGGAACTCAAGAGCAACTTGATGAGGAATCCACAAACGATTCTCTATTTTACGAAGAACATTGATAAAATCTTTACGAGTTTCCTCATTATAACGATATAAATTCAAAATAGAATTCGTATCTATAATAAATACACAATTTTTCCAAAGTTCAACAAATTCCTCTTCACTTAAACTGTAATATCCTGGAAATAAATCTTTCATTTTTATAATTAATAACGCTGGTTTTCCTGCTCAACAAATAAAGTTTACGGTTTCTCGTACAAATTTGCCACATCTCATCGGCAACAACCGGCTCTGATTCACACTACCCTGCCGCTGGGGATAAATTATTCAAAATTCCGTCTCACCACCCTATGATAATCGGGCAATATCTCAATGTCCAGTAGCTCCTGTAAAAATGCCGGCAAGCTCTTCATTTCCGAATTAAATACCTTTAAATTTTAATTCCAGGTGCCATCGCGTAAACTATCAGCCGTACTTTTAATAAAACTCGCTAACGGGACAGCTATTAAAAGTCCTAAGACTCCGCCTATTTTTGCCCCTAATAATAACGAGACTAAAATCCACACAGGATTTAAGCCGGTGAATCCTCCCAGAATTCGAGGAGCAATAAAATTTGCATTAATCCAATCAATCGTGAAAGCAACCAATAAAACTTTTATCCCCAACCAAAAGTTTTGTAATGCCAAAAGTAGACCAACTAAACTGATCCCAACTCCAGTCATTAAAGGAAACAAACCCATCACACCCAATCCGAATCCAAACAGCAGCGCTAGGGGAACTTGTAAAGCCAAAAATGCTAAAGTTATTGCCACTCCGCTCAAAGCAGCTAATGTTGATTGACCGATAAAATAATTGTGGAAATTTTGGCGAAGAGAACGCCGTACAATCGGCCCAATATGAGGCGGAAACCACTGAAAAATTCCATCCCAAAGACGCTCGCCGTGCAAAACCAGATAGAAAGTCAGAACTGCCGTCAGAAATAGATTTAAGACACTACCGAGCGTCTCGAGAGCAAATCCTAGAAATTTTCCTGTAACACTATCAATTTGTCCAGACAATCGCTCCGTTTGCTTGGTTGCAACTTCACTTAAATCAAGAGGTAAATTGCGCGTTACTGCCCATTTGTTCAAAATTTGAAGTTGTTTAATTCCCGAATCTATCCAGCTTGGCAGACGTTTAGAAAATTCGTTTAACTGTTCTATGATTAACGGAAAAAGAGTAATTGCTAAAGCCAAAAATATCACTAATGCAATTAAAAAAACTAAAACAACTGCATTATTCCTTAGTACGCCTTTTTTTTGTAAAAATTTAACTGGGTAATCTAAAATAAAAGCTAATAAAATAGAAGCAATGAAAAGACTGATTAGTGGTTGAAAATAATTAAAAATTAAAAGAGCCAGCCAGCCATATAGAACAAATACTGGAAAAGCTAATGTCCAAACTATGTATTTTGGCAGGTTTCTAAAAAGAGCAATCATAATTTAGTGTCTACTTGCTGGTGTTATTTCAAAAATAAATTTTATCAAACCTCTTAAGAAATGATTTCATGGGCGTTTATTTGCGGTTAAAAAATCCCTGTTTTATCAGGCGAGCAAATCAAAAAATGTTTGTCAACTTACCTAGCAATCCTTCAAACAAAGCCGATAATTTGCACATACGCTAAATGACTGGTAAATTTTGAGGAATTTGACTTGTTTAGCTGCGTAAATTTTTAACTGCGTAACCGATCTAAGCAAATCTAAGATAGATTCACCGGCTCTCGATAAACGTGATTGCTGTAAATTTTAACAAGGATAGCTGAGAAAGCAAGTAAAGCATTTTTGCAAGAAATTTTAGACGCGTCAAAAAGGCTTTCGGGCATTCTGACTTACAGTGCGCCATCTTCACCGGCATCGGCAAAGCAGCGATCACGTCCCCTCGTTTTGGCTTGATACAGCGCCCGATCCGCCGTAGCAATCAAATCAGCTACACTCCCATTGGGTGCCGGCACCACAGTTGCAACACCGGCACTGAGCGTAACACAATCACTCACCGCAGATCCCGCATGGGGAATTGCCACCGCCTTCACCGCCTCTAAAATCGCTTCCGCCACATCAATTGCTCCCTCTAAATCAGTCCCTGGCAAAACCACAGCAAATTCTTCACCCCCATAACGAGCAACTAAATCTACTGGATGCGCGAGAACCTGACTAATCGCAGCCGCCACTTGTTTAAGACACTCATCTCCGGCTTGGTGTCCGTAAGTGTCGTTGTAAACCTTAAAAAAGTCAACATCGCACAGCAGCAGGGACAAAGGCATTTGTTCACCGGCACATTTGCCCCACTCCTGCTTCAAATACTCATCAAACCGGCGGCGGTTGGCAATCTGCGTCAAACAATCACACCACGCCAACCGTTGGAGTTCTAGATTCGCCAACGCCAGGTGTTGGTAAAGTTCCGCTTGGTGAATCGCGGTTGCTAGCTGATTCCCCAGAGATGCCATCAACTCAGTTTCCAACAGCTGCCACTGGTGGGGTGCACGACAGTGATCGCAGATCGGCAGTCCCCAAACATGAGAAGACGGAGAGAATGCCCCGGTTGCGTTGCCCCACTCTACAGCAACCCTGCTGCCCTGTCGAATAGGAACAAACCGCAACTCTCTAGCCTGATCTTCAGGATGCACCAAAGTTGTGCACACGTTGAGGTGATTTTTAACCTCATCCTCATACCCCAGCATTTCCTGCCACCGCGCTGAATAGAAGGCATCATTTTTTGCCATCTCTTGGTTATCTGAAGTCATTGTTGTGGAAAACACACACTCTGAAGTGAGTGGTGAAAGCATTGGATAGTCCTGTTCGATCTGCCGGCGATCAGTGATATCCTGCGCCACCGCACAGGCGTTGTTTTCGTTAATAAACAAAACGCGCCAAGCCAACCACCTGTAGCTGCC
Source organism: Microcoleus sp. FACHB-68 (assembly GCF_014695715.1). NCBI lineage: Bacteria > Bacillati > Cyanobacteriota > Cyanophyceae > Oscillatoriales > Microcoleaceae > Microcoleus > Microcoleus sp. FACHB-68. The sequence goes on along the minus strand of NZ_JACJOT010000006.1, from coordinate 132,211 downwards.
ATCTCGGTGCCGGCAGCGCTGCTCAAACTCCCTCACCGTTTCCGCCTCACAGCCCTCCATAGCCGCTAAACTGGCAGCAATATCCTCTGGATGCACGAATTCTATCCAAGGCTGCGCTCTCAATTCATCTGTAGTCCAACCGAGCACTCGTTCCCAAGCGCAATTGAGCGGTTGCCAGTATGCGTCCGATCCCCACAAGCAAAACAGCTCAGAAGACAAGTCTAATAGCGCTTGCAGATGTGTGAAGTTAGTCGTCGCATCCCAAAAACAAAAGTTCATATTGCCAGATATCCACAATCGAATCTAGTTCAATATCGGTGTTTTTGCGGAAGAGTCTGGTGATAGGGATAATTGTGCCGGCGTGATAATTTGGCCCCTCGCGAAGGATGCAAAGCGGTGTGTTCGGGTGATCGTTATCACGGCGAGGCCCAATCAATCTTTTTTAGGGTGATGGAGAAGATTACTACTAAATTAACGAAGAAGTGCCAACAGAGATTTCAAGCGAGGTTCGCAGACAATGGAATGCGAGGGATTGCAAGGCTTTTAGCCTCGATCTGGTAAGAATGCTATACTCTTGCTCGGTGTGCGAGGCGCGAGCAAAGCAATGAACCGATTGGGAGATTCAATGAGTTGTACGCGCCGGCAAGCGCTGTGGTTTCTCGTTGGTGCTGCCGGTGCCGGTGTCCTCCACGCTTGCACCACAGCCGATCCCACCCCCCAAGAAAACACCCTTTCCACTTCAATGGGACTCGTGACTTGGATAGGACTGACACCGTTTTACATCGCTCAGCAGAAAGGTTTCTTCAAAGAACTCGACATCAATTTAGAAATTAAAGACTTCAGCGCTAGTGCCGATTCTCTGGCAGCTTTTGCAGCAGGACACCTTAAGGGACTCGCGCCGGTGACATCAGAAGCAATGCTGCTGGCTGCAAATGGCGTTGATTTTCGAGTTGTTTTAGTTGAAGATATTTCGGTTGGTGCTGATGGAATTTTAGCACGGAATAGCATTGCAGACATTAAAGATTTTAAAGGCAAACAAATTGCTGTAGATCAAGGCAGTGTCAGCCACTATTTCTTGCTGCAAGTGCTTAACGAATTTGGATTAAGTGCTGCCGATATTGCCCTAGTGGCGATGACCCCAGATGCGGCAGCAACCGCTTATGAAACCGGCGAAATCGATATTGCGGTAACTTACTCGCCTTATTTAGATAAAGCAAAGATCACTCAGAAAGATGGCAGAGTGATTTATGATTCTTCCCAAATGCCAAGCGCCATTGTTGATCTTTATGTTTTCGAGACGAAGTTTATTGAAAGCTATCCGCAAGCGGTGGGTGCGTTTGTGCGAGGCATTTTTCAAGGTTTGGATTTTTTGAAGACAAACCGGCAGGAAGGATTGGAAATTGCGGCCAAATACCTTGATATTACCCCGAATGAGTTAGATGAAGACTTAAAATTGTTGCAGTTTCCAGATGTTCAGATGAATTTAGAAATGCTGGGAAACCCTGCCAGCGAGCGGTACTTGCTGAAAACTATGCAAAATATGACAGAATTCTTAAAGCAGCAAAATCAAATTAACCGAGTCCCCAACTTTTCTGCTTTATTAGCACCTGAGTTTGTGAAAGCGGTTGCAGCTAGCGCTTAAAAAGCCAAGAAATTAGAAAATTCAAATTAACACCGGCTTCCTCTGCCTGAAGTTTTTATTTCTTTGTGCCGGCCATAAAATCTAATAAAATTTGCTGGTGAATTTGTCCTAATGGTCGCACTTGGCCGGCACGTTCTGAATAACGCTCACCCGCCCTAATTTCTTCGGGAGTCAATAACCCCATATCCCACCCTTCATTCAGCACTAACTCGTTTAAATCCACCGTTAAAGGGCCATGATAGACATGGCGGATTGCTTTAGCATCTGAATACAAACCAAATTCTGAAACTACCGATGCAGTGTAAGTAATTTCTTCTAGGAGTTCCCGCTTCAAGGCATCTTCTGGGTTTTCGCCGGCTTCGATATGCCCCCCAAAAAATCCCCAATACCCTGGGTAAGCAATTCCCGGAATATTATCTCGCAACTGCAAAAGAAACTTGCCTTCACGATATAAGATTGCAATCGCCACATGAACGCGTTCATCACCCATAACTACAGGTTTTTCCTTTAATATTTTTAAGGCTAATTATCACAAATAACCCTTAAACCTCAAAATTTTAAGCAATTCTTACCAAAGTCTCCCTCTGCCCAGCCCTAGCTTCCCTCTAAAAATTGTTAGGGGACGCTACAGTTTCTCAACTTCCGTTACATAAACTTCTCCTAAATCTTGTCCGCCCACCGGAATGCTTTTATACTGAACTTCACCTTTGATCAAAACCTCATCTCCTTTGTTGGGTAAAGCTTTTGTGGTGATCACCCAAATACTGCCGGTAGCATCTCGCACTTCATAAGCGCCGGTGCCTAAGAAAGGTGCTTGATTTTCTACACGCCCTTTTAGGTAAACTGTCGAATAATTTGTCCGATTTTGCTGAAGATCGCGGATGTTCGTGATATTAACATTCGCACCAATTTTGGCTAGCTGCCCGCAGCTAATCAACCCTCCTAGCAGCAGTGTGAGGGTTCCAAGCTGCCATCGCTGTTGCTTTGCTGTCATCATTGCAGTTCCCACGTTTGATTCACTCTCCACACTTAATGTTTTATACCGCGCCAAACTGGGGAATGCCCAGCCTGTGCCGGCAGCCGACAATCTTCAAATATTGCCATCGTTGTCTGAAAACATCAAGAAAATTATTCCAGAAGGCTGATAAGGTAGAGCCGGCAACCGACAGAAGACTTTTTGACGCTTGTTCAGAAGTTTTCAATCATTTAAAATTGATAACACTCTATTTTATGAAAGATGACAGATAGGCAGGAGAAAAGCACTCACAAAAGTTTGTCACACTCTCAAGGAGGACGCCGTTCCCTCTCCATTATTCAAGAAAAAAATAACCGCAATTAATTTCTCTCCCCTTATCCCCTCTCCTCGACTCCCCCTCTCTTTTTCCTCAATCCCAAGAAAGAGCAACCGGCAGGAATTAATATTACCCCTAGAAAAAGTATCAAACAGTAACTAAATCTGCGAAACTGGTAGAGCGGAAACGCACCGCAGATACAGACGCTGTTTGAACCTCGATGGATGCCAAAACTGCTCAGATATTAGATGGTAAAGCGCTCGCCCAGAAAATCCAAGCCGAACTGCGAGATCGCATCCAAACCCTACAAGCACAACGGGAACGCCCGCCGGGACTCGCCGTGGTCATGGTGGGAGATAATCCTGCTAGTGCAGCGTATGTCCGCAATAAAGAGCGTGCTTGTGAGAAAACCGGCATTGCTTCTTTAGGCAAACATTTGCCGGCACAAACCACCCAGACAGAATTAGAGCAATTAATTGAGCAGCTCAATCAAGATGAGCGCGTGGATGGAATTCTCGTACAACTGCCACTACCTGAACATCTGGACGCTGTGGCGGCACTGAATAAAATAGAACCCAAAAAAGATGCCGACGGACTCCACCCGGCTAATATGGGGCGACTGGTGCGGGGAGAAGCCGGTTTACGCAGTTGCACACCGGCAGGGGTGATGCGACTGCTGCAAGAATATGACATTGACCCAGCCGGCAAACACGCGGTAATTATCGGACGCAGCATTTTGGTAGGTAAACCAATGGCGCTGATGCTTTTAGAGGCAAATGCCACGGTTACGATTGCCCATTCACGAACGCCAGACTTAGCCGCAATCACTCGCAGCGCTGATATTCTAGTAGCGGCAACAGGACGCCCCGAAATGATTACAGCAGAGATGGTTAAACCGGGGGCGGTGGTGGTAGACGTGGGGATCAACAGCGTCAGTCAGGGTGCCGGCAAAAGTCGCTTAGTGGGAGATGTCCACTTTGAATCGGTTCAAACCGTAGCGCAGTTTCTGACGCCGGTGCCGGGTGGGGTTGGCCCGATGACGGTGGCGATGCTATTGTGCAACACCGTTTTCAGCTACAGCCAGGGTGGGGACGTTTAGATTTTAGAGCAATCCCAGCTCCAAAATTTAAAATCCAAAATTCGGGCATCCCCAAGCCACGTAGAATGATGAGAGGCTGAATTCAGCAGTGGTATCCAAAAGCACAAAGGTGATCGGGATGGTATCAATAAAGAACATTCATTCGCCTCAGCAGGAAGAGGAATCGACCTTTGACTTATCGGCCTATTTAGCAGGGCGACAAGTTCAGGTGGAAGCGGCGCTTGACCGTGCCATCCCCCTCACTTATCCTGAAAAAATTTATGAGGCAATGCGCTACTCCCTCTTAGCTGGGGGCAAGCGCCTGCGTCCAATTTTATGTCTAGCGACGTGTGAACTGGCCGGCGGCACGATGGAAATGGCCATGCCAACCGCCTGCGCCTTGGAAATGATCCACACCATGTCGTTGATTCACGACGACCTGCCGGCAATGGATAATGACGATTACCGCAGGGGCAAACTCACCAATCACAAGGTGTACGGCGAGGATATCGCAATTTTGGCAGGAGATGGCTTACTGGCTTATGCCTTTGAATTTGTTGCCGCCCAAACTCAGGGCGTTCCCGCCGAAAGAGTGTTACAGGTGATTGCTAAACTGGGCAATGCAGTTGGGGCTGCAGGATTGGTCGGGGGCCAAGTGGTGGATCTCGAATCTGAGGGCAAGCCGGATATTTCTTTGGAAACCCTCAACTTCATCCACACCCACAAAACGGGTGCGCTACTGGAAGCTTGTGTAGTTTGTGGGGCAATTTTGGCCGGATCGCCGGCTGAAGATTTGCAACGGTTGTCTCGCTATGCCCAGAATATTGGCTTGGCGTTTCAGATTGTCGATGACATTCTGGATATCACCGCCACCCAAGAAGCACTGGGCAAAACTGCCGGTAAAGACTTGCAAGCCCAAAAGGCAACTTATCCCAGCCTTTGGGGACTAGAAGAATCTGAACGCCAAGCCCGCCAACTCGTAGAAGCCGCGAAGGCAGAACTTGCAAGCTTTGGGCCAAAGGCTCAACCGCTTCAGGCAATCGCAGATTTCATTACCAACCGCAATCATTAAGCGAGAATGAAAAATTAAGAATTGAGAAAAAGCAATTTAATTTTTCATTCTTCATTCTTCATTCTTCATTCTTCATTCTTTACTCTTATGCAGGACTTTGGCCGTATTCTCGACAACCAGGTGCTGGTGGTTGCACTCACCGCCTGTCTGATCGCTCAAATATTAAAGGTGATCTTTGAATTGGTCACACATGGCAAGGTAAATCTGCGCGTCCTAGTAACCACCGGCGGAATGCCTAGCGCTCATTCGGCGCTGGTGACTGCCCTAGCTACCAGTGTCGGGCAGTCTGTGGGATGGGAAACACCTGAGTTTGCCGTTGCGGCAATTTTTGCGATTATCGTCATGTACGATGCAGCAGGCGTTCGCTTAGCTGCCGGCAAACAGGCACGCATCCTCAATCAAATTATTGATGAGCTGTTTCAAGAACACCCCAAGTTTAACGAAAACCGCCTGAAGGAATTGCTAGGGCACACTCCTGTTCAGGTGATCGTGGGTTCCACTCTCGGCGCTGCCATCTCTTGCTTAGCAGGGCCGGCTTATTAAGTTGTCCCCTTAAGAGGATATCTATGGGGGAGGGAGTGCTGAGTTCTGAGTGCTGAGTTCTGAGTGGGGGAGAGGAAGTGCCCCATGCCCCATGCCCCATGCCCAATGCCCCATGCCCCATGCCCAATCCCCAATGAGGAACTGCTGCAGTGTCCATACAAAAGACACTACAGCACTCTCCTAATGCTGCTTAAGATGCCGGTGTTAGGGATGCTAGGGGTTCTGGGATCGCCTCGGAAGGTGCTTGAAATTCGCCGGTATGTACAAATTCCAGGCGCAATTTTAACCAGGTAATAAACTGGGGATTGGTGGAAATGACCGCAACTGCCGGCTGTGGACATTTGGCTTTAACGGGTGCCATCGCCGGCGCTTCTAAAAATGCCGGCTCTTTGACTAGCCAAAAATCAATTTCTTTTTCCAGTTCTTTGTAGTGACGGTGACGCTCTTGGAGAACTTCTTCAAAGGGTTCTTCCTCTAACAAAAAGCGCTGGCTGGCTAGAACGAAGTAGTAAGTTTGCATCTCAAATTATTCCAGTTGTTGTCAGATGTGGCTGTTTGAGTTGAAATTTTAAATTCTGAATTCATTCAAAATTCAGAGATTTAAAATTCTCCCCGCATGGCTTGCTTCATCTCGCGGACGGCTCGCTCCATACCCACTAAAACAGCTCGACTGATAATTGTATGACCAATGTTGAGTTCTTCCATGCCTTCAATACCGGCAATGGGATAAACGTTCCAGTAGGTCAAACCGTGGCCGGCATTGACTCGCAAGCCGGCGGCGAGTGCTTGTTCGCAGCCTTGGGCTAACACCGCTAATTCTTTCTGCCGGCTCACTTCATCTGCTGCTTCAGCATAGCGACCCGTGTGCAGTTCAATAAATTTCGCCTTCACAATCGCCGATGCTGCTATCTGAACGGGATCAGCGTCAATAAACAAGCTAACCGGAATTCCCGCCCCTTGCAAAGTCCCCACAATCTCACCTAGGCGGTGCATTTGGCCGTTAATATCCAGCCCTCCCTCGGTGGTCACTTCTTCTCGGCGTTCCGGTACGAGGGTGACGTAGTCCGGTTGAATATCGAGTGCGATGGCCACCATTTCCGATGTCGCTGCCATTTCTAAATTCAAATGGGTGCGAACCGTCTGCCGCAGCAAGCGCACATCCCGATCTTGAATATGCCGCCGATCTTCTCGCAAATGCACGGTGATGCCATCAGCACCGGCAAGTTCTGCCAGCACCGCTGCGGCAACCGGATCTGGCTCAACCGTCCGCCGCGCCTGCCGGATCGTGGCAATGTGGTCAATGTTGACGCCAAGTGTAGGCAAGCTGAATCTCTCCCTCAAACCAGAGTTTTTCGCCTTTGATCTTACCTGAAATCGCTCCAGCCTCTTGATCCTACTAACCCCTGGTGCCAAAAGTGCTGATTTCAAACGGTTCGCGCCTGGGGGAAAGAGGCGCGAAACCGCTCAACACTCAGTAGCTATTCCCTGCATTTTGCTGAGCGTAGTTGAGGTTAGACTGATAGCTGGCTACCCTATCTTGAGCTGCTTGATAATTGGGGCTGGACTGGGGCACCTTTTTCATCAAGTCGATCGCTTGCTGCCACTGAGTCGCGACTTCGTTCCACTGAGCCTGAGTGCTAGCGGTTTGAGCCAGATTTGCCGCCCTAGTGGCGCTGTTAACTCCCTCGCGCCAGGGATCGGACTGCGCTGCCGGCGCGGGAGCAGGAGCTGCCGGCTTATTGGGTGTTGCTGTCGGTGCGCTTGCCGCCGGCTTATTGGGTGTTGCCGCCGGCACGGGAGTTACTGGTTTGTTCCCTGTCGCTGCCGGTGCTGCCGGCTTGGCTGGGGCTGCTGTCTCGGTGGCAGCCGGCTCTGAAGCCTCTTCCGCTTCATTTCCAAACAAACCGGGGATCGGCGGCTTGAGCACGGCAATTGCCCCAATTGCTGCAATAGCAACAAGTGCCGCAATGCCTCCTAGCAGCAGTCCTTTATTCATTGGACGCTTAGCCTTAGCCGGTGGGGTTTCTTCTTCTATTTCTTCCCCTTCTTCCTCAGTTTCGTAGCCATCGATATCGTCAATTCCTGCTGACTCAGGATATTCGTCATCCATTCCCGGTGAGTCTAGATCCTCGTAAGATTGAGTCTCCTCAATAGGCGGCATCACGTCTGAGTGGAATAGAGAAGCAGTCTCTAAGCCGAATTCATCGCTCCAAGCGGGAATATCTTGTCCGTTCTGATATCCGTCAATTCTGACACTGTGAATGGCTTCACTCTCCAACTTCGTCATTCCCTGATGGATGAAGGTAACAACGGCTTGTTGATTGGGCACTTGAGCCGCCTTCAGAATGATGTGTAAAAAACCATCTTCCTGCTCAGCTGAGGCGGTGATACCTTTGGGTTGAAGGGTGCGGTTGAGCAGGGCGGCGATGGCGTTCGGATCGCCCTGTTTAGCAAGTTCGAGGGGGTTAGACTTTGATGATGACATAGGTCGCAAGGGTAGGCGCACAGAAGTGGGTGAGTGTTCTTACCAATCAGAATACCCTCTATTTAACGGCTGCTTTGCTTGCTTGCGGTGTGCGTCATGCAGACGCCTGAGAGCTGAATGCAGGGGTAGCCGTGCTGAGGGGCGAACTAACCTCAAGCTTAGGGGCTAGTCTTTGCTTTTTGTTGGGCATATTCTAACTTGCGCTGATACTCCTTTACTTTTTGCTGGGCTAACTTGTGTTTGGGATCAGACACCGGCACCGCTTGCATCAACCTCAGTGCTTCCTGCCACTGAGTGGCAATTGATTTCCACTCTTGTTGCGTTTTAGCGGTTCGAGCTTGGTTGGAGGCGCGGGTGGCTTGGTTAACAGCTTGCTGTAAGAAATTTGCGGACTGCGACGCGGTTGCCGGTGCCGGCACAGATTGGGTTGGCAAAGACGGTTCTCGATTTAAGTTAAACAATAAAATTGCGCCGGCAACGATAAAAACTGGCAAAATAACCAGCATTTTCCCTTGCTTTGTATCTAACCAACTGGCAGGTTGCAGTTTTGCCAAAGCGCTCACTGATTGATCTACTTTATTCGTTGCTGGCTCAGCGATTTCCCAACCGGCAGCCGAGGTGGTGATCCCACCCCAATCTGGGGGCAACTTGGCCTGTGGCTTCAGGGCAATTTCTTCATAACATACGGGTGAACTTTCTCCAGGTAAATATACAGAAATCTTTACAGTTTTAATTGCAACTACTCCTAAATTTAAAATGACTTTGCGAATAAAAACGATTAAAACTTTTAAGTTGGGGACTTGATTTGCCTCAAAGATTACGTGCAAGCAATTCTCTTCTCTGGTTGCTTTTGCAGTCATTCCTCTGGGTTTTAGCCAACGATTCATCAAGGTTGCGAGCGCTTGGGCATTTTCTTGTTTGGCAATTTCTAGGGTATCCGGCGTTGATTTTGTCATAATAAAAAGTAATAATTGACGAAAAAGTTTTCAGTAATTTCACTCTTGAAGTGAAGCAAAACTTCCTGTAAGATGGGTGAGTTTTAGATAGCAGATCGTCCTTGGTTCTTTATCCTTCGCTTTTTGTCAAGGGCGTAAATGACGAATTGCAAATAACGAATGATACCCAGGACATCGCATAAAATCAGAGATAAATAGATGCTATCTAAACTGTATGGCAAATACTGGGAAATTGGCGATACCGGCCTAGAATCTAAAAAACGATGTCGGGTGCGTTCATTTGGCTCTAGCAGTTCGCCACACTCTAGAGTTCCCCAGCGCAACGAGGGTGCCGGCAGATGTGGCCTTTGCAACAATATTTAATGCAAATGGGCAAAAATTCGGAGGATGCCGGCACTCGCCAACAGACAACAATCTCAGCTTGCCGCCGGCATCTCCCCATCAAAAATTCAAAAAAGTATAAATTGAAGGAATCAAAACTGGAGACGCTGTTAAAATCCAGTTAACCTCTGTGCTGAAGCTCCATGACATGACCGAAACCGTTTTAGATGTTCGCAACCTGCAAGTCCTGTTTCAAACCGACGAGAAACTGCTCAAAGCCGTTGACGGCATTTCCTTTGAGGTCAAGCGAGGCCAAACCCTAGGGATTGTGGGCGAATCGGGTTCAGGTAAATCCGTGACGTCCCTCGCCGTCATGGGTTTAGTGCCGAGTCCACCGGGCAAAATTGCTGGTGGCGAAATTTGGTTTCGGGGGGTAACGCCGGCAGGGGAACTGCAAGAACCCGTGAATCTGCTACAGTTGCCGGCAGAAAAAATGCAGCAGTACAGAGGGGGTCAGCTAGCCACGATCTTCCAAGAACCGATGAGTGCACTTAATCCGGTGTATGACATCGGATTTCAGCTCACAGAAGCGATTCGGCTGCACCAAAATGTCTCGCCGGCACAGGCACGTCGTCTAGCTACTTCCTTGCTGCAAGAAGTGAAACTCCTCCCCAGCGATGAAGAATTGCGGCAGCGTTACCTAGAAACTCGCCAAACCTCCGATGAGCGAGAAATTCAGCAGCACATCAACGAGCAAAAACAAGCCATTCTCAAACGCTATCCCCACGAACTGTCCGGCGGCCAGATTCAGCGGGTAACGATTGCAATGGCTATTTCCTGCAATCCCACGTTGCTGATTGCCGATGAACCCACGACTGCTTTGGATGTGACGGTGCAAGCAACTATCTTGGCGCTGCTGCGGGAGTTACGGGATCAGCGGCAGATGACGATGATGTTTATCACCCACGATTTGAGCGTCATTGCCGAAGTTGCTGATTCGGTGGCGGTGATGTACCGGGGAAAAATAGTCGAGTACGGTTCGGTGTTAGAGATTTTCTCAAACCCGCAGCATCCTTATACCAAAGGGTTGCTGGCTTGCCGGCCCCAGTTAAACCGGCGGTTGCGCTATCTACCAACGGTTTCTGACTTTATGGAAGTTGTTACCACCGGCACCGGCGAAGTCGAGATTCGAGAAAAGACTCAAGGGAATGCCGGAGTTGGGACAGCGCTTCCGTACTTACCGGGTGAACAGAACCGTGCCGGTAGCACTCCTGTACCCCCAAGCGGTGCGCCGGTGCCATTGACGAATAGTGCCCCCCTGCTTGACATTGGCACAGAAGAAGCGCCGGTTAGGGGCACTACCTATGAGATTGCCGACGAATCGGAAGTAGAGCCGGTGGAGGTGAGTGAGGCGGAAATGGATCAACGGCTGGCAAAATTGCAGCAGCAAGCCCCCCTCGTCAGCATCCGCGACCTTCAAGTTGGCTTCCCGGTCAGGGGGATGTTCGGCCAAACCAAGCGCTATATGATGGCAGTGAATGGGGTTTCCTTTGATGTTTACCCCGGTGAAACCCTTGGTTTGGTAGGCGAGTCGGGTTGCGGCAAAACCACTTTGGCAAGAACCTTATTGCGGCTGATCGAACCGATGGGCGGTCAGATGATGTTTGAAGGACAAGATATTACCAGCCTTCAAGGGAATGCACTGCGCCGGCTGCGTCGGGAGATGCAAATTATTTTCCAAGATCCGTTTAGTTCTCTTAACCCGCGCATGAATATTGGCGACGCGGTGATGGAACCGTTAGTTATTCACGCTGCCGAGAAAAATGGCCGGCAGCAACGGGAACGCGCCGCCTATTTGTTAGAACGGGTGGGTTTGAATCCGGGGTTAATGAAGCGCTATCCCCATGAATTTTCGGGGGGACAACGGCAAAGAATTTCTATCGCTCGTGCTTTGGCTTTAAACCCTAAGTTTATTGTTTGTGATGAATCGGTTTCTGCTCTGGATGTGTCGGTGCAGGCACAAGTGCTGAATTTGTTAAAAGAGTTGCAGGGTGAGTTTGGTTTGACTTACATCTTTATTTCTCACGATTTAAGTGTGGTTAAATTTATGAGTGATCGCATTGTCGTGATGAATAAAGGGAAAATTGAAGAAGTTGGCTCATCTGAGCGACTTTATCGTGAACCGAAACAAGCTTACACACGCCAGCTCATTTCCTCGATTCCCACCGGCACCTTGGAGCGAATTCAGCAGCAGCAAGCGGCACGGGAAGAATTAAAAGTGAAGTAGGTTGGGTTGACGAAGGAAACCCAACGTTAGCTGATCTTCGTAGGTTGGGTTGACGAAGGAAACTAACCTACTTCCTTTAGCGTTAGATTTGGTTTGTCGTCAGGGATTTTGCCTCTGGTGTTGGGTTTCGCAAGGCTCAACCCAACCTACTTCCTTTAGCGTTAAAAATTAGCAATTATGATCTTAATTCTCTTGGCTAATCGCTTTTCTCTGATCGCGTGTTGCTAATAAAGCTCTCCACGCAAATACGGGTAAAACTAACATCCGCCGCCAGCGCCAAGGTTCTTGATAGAGCCGATAGAGCCATTCTAAGTGAAGATTTTGCATCCAAACCGGCGCACGAGTTTTGATGCCGGCCCAAATATCGAAACTGCCACCGACGCCGATCCAGGTTGCTTGGGGACACAGGTGCCGGTGTTGAGCGATCCAAAATTCCTGACGCGGAACACCTAAACCCACTAAAATTAAACGCGGCTGGAGCGTTTGCAGGGTTTGACACAGTTGTTGCTGTTCCTCTGGGGATAGATAACCGTGCTGCACTCCCACCAAGCTTAAGCCGGGAACTTGCCGGTGCCACAACTCGGCTGCTGTCTCAGCCACTCCCGGTGCACCGCCAAAGAAAAATACGGGACACTCATTTCCCATTTGTCCTGCCTGTCGCACAAGGGAATCTGCAAGTTCAATTCCGGGACAACGCTGTACGGGTTGGCCTTTCAGCCGCGAGTAAAGCACAATGCCGGCACCATCTGGAATCACCAGTTCCGCCTGATGAATCACATTTGCCAAGGCTGGATTCTCGGTTCCCTGGATGGTCATTTCCGCATTCAGCGTCACCACATGACATCCTAGCCCTTGATGCAAACGCGACGTCAACCAGTCTGGATAGTTATCTAGCAAATGAACCGGCAGTCCTAGTACCGAAAGTTGTTTTGGCACTTCTGACATTATCCACTCTCTCACAACCACACCTCATCAACCTATTATCTCGAAGGACGGGCTTTTAGCAAGGGGCGTCAGCAATTATTGATGCTTTGCTCTGTTGCTAAAAGCCTTATTTGCAATTGCTCTGTGTACTGCTCCATCCCCCATTTGTTTACAATTGCTTTGATACAGCCATCTGATGATTTCACCGGCACGACTTCGACTTTGCCGCTACTGCTGACTTTAAATTGGATACTTCTGAGGACTATCATTGTTTTTGCCGGCACTGATTAAGCATATTAAGGCTTAATGTCTGTTCAAAGTGAACGATTAAAAGATTTTTTTGCCAAGTCTTTAAAGAAGTTGCTTTTAATTTTAAACTTTTCTTAATCTTATTTCTATTTTCTCCAAAATCAGTTAAAGATAAGAAAGGGATGAGTCGGCTTTTGATGAAGATTTGGATAAACAACGGGCTAGCGCCGGCAGGCAGTCGTTTTTCATCCGTTCCGATGCCGGTGGGGTAAAAGACGGGTTTAGGAGAAAATTCAACGCTACCCGTTAGCCGAAGATCCGACAACTTTTTTTGCTGACAATGTTTACACACAAGAAATTCGCAAAGCTAAAGCTGAAGAGAATATCTTGCAAGCCTGTCCCTCAATTATTGATCAATCAGTTCAACCTGAGTGTGTTAAAGTCCGGAAATTGCCGGTGAATACTATGTCAAAAACAGCAACCCAACTGCAAGCCCGTCTTGATGATTACTATCACCAAATTACGACAGTGATCGTCGCCCGTCAGAATCCCATCACCGGCTTGCTGCCGGCTTCTACGGCAGTTAATGCTCATGGCGACTATACCGACGCCTGGGTGAGAGATAACGTTTACAGCATTTTAGCGGTTTGGGGATTAGCCCTGGCTTATCGCAAAATCGATGATTATTCTGGACGCAGTTTTGAACTTGAACACAGCGTTGTCAAACTCATGCGGGGATTGCTGTTTTGCATGATGCGGCAAGCTGACAAAGTTGAGCGATTTAAAGAAACGCAATCCCTATTAGATTGCTTGCACGCCAAATATAACACCGGCACGGGTGATGTTGTGGTGGGGGATAGAGAGTGGGGGCATTTGCAAGTAGATGCGACTTCGCTATTTTTATTAATGCTGGCGCAAATGACCGCTTCTGGGTTGGACATCATCTATAGTATTGATGAAGTTAATTTTATTCAAAATTTAGTTTATTACATTGGCAGAGCTTACCGGACGCCCGATTATGGAATTTGGGAACGAGGCAACAAAATAAATGTCGGCAATCCTGAATTAAATGCTAGTTCAATTGGCATGGCAAAAGCCGCCTTGGAAGCAATTAATGGTCTCAATCTTTTTGGGGTAAGGGGTTCTCAGGCATCGGTGATTCATGTGCTACCAGATGAAATTGCACGGGCGCGGATGACACTGGAATCGTTGTTACCTAGGGAATCACTATCCAAAGAAATTGATGCGGCTTTGTTAAGCATTATTAGTTTTCCGGCGTTTGCCGTAGAAAACGCTGATTTAATGAATCGCACGCGCACGGATATTATTAACAAACTTCAGGGAAAATACGGGTGCAAACGCTTTTTGCGAGATGGACATCAAACGGTCTTAGAAGATACGAAGCGCTTGCATTATGAACCCTGGGAGTTGAAACAATTTGAGCATATTGAAAGCGAGTGGCCGTTATTTTTTACCTACCTATTTTTAGATGGCTTATGCCGGGGAGATAGGGAACAAGCCAAGGAATATCAGGAACGTTTAGAATCTTTATTAGTGGAACGGGAAGGATTGCGACTGCTGCCAGAGTTGTATTATGTGCCGGCGGAAAATGTGGAAGCAGAAAGACAAAATCCTCAAAGCCAAACGCGCTTGCCAAATGAAAATCTTCCCCTGGTTTGGGCGCAGTCTTTGTTCATGCTTGGTCAGTTACTAAATGAAGGATTAATTGCCGTTGGAGATATCGATCCGCTGGGACGTTATTTGTGTGTAGGAAAGTACCGGCAGCCGATTGTGCAGATTGCTTTATTGGCAGAAAATGAGGAGTTAGGAGACAAATTAGCAACGCATGGAATTGCCACCCAAACACCGAAGCAAGTGGGACCCATTCAGGTGCGTCAGGCAACAGAACTTTCGGCAGCTTACACTCAAATCGGGCGTAATGATAAACTCAATCTTACTGGCAGACCTGTGCGCCGATTGCGAAGTCTCACAACTTCAAGAGTGTTTCGCATTAAAGGAGAAACGATTGCTTTCCTGCCGGCATTCTTAGATTTACAGCAGTTTTATATTACGCTGGATTATCACTTTTTGGTTGCCCAAATCAAAAGTGAACTAGCTTATGTTTATCGTCATTGGTATCAGTTAGGGCGACCCTTAATGACATTATTATTAACGGAAGCCATGCTGGAATCTGGGACGACAGCGCTGCTGGAACTCATGCAGGAACTGAAAGGAGGCGAGTGTAATGGGGTGCCGGTGAGGTTAGGGCAGTTAAATCAACTCATGCTAACAGCAGGAATTGAGCGTATTGATTTTCTGCATGATTTTGATTTTACCCAATCGCCGGTGAAAGATGCAGCGCCAAGCTGTTATTATTTAGCGTATCAACCGGGGAAAAATTGGCCGTTAAATCATACCCAAGAATTCACATTAGAAACGGAAACCAATTTAAGCTTATTGCTGAAAAGTTTGCGCGAATCTGAAAACTTATACGAACAAATTGAGTTATTGCACACCCTAACTCGCCGACAGGGATTAGAATTTGATACCGGCTTTGGAGGGCCAAATGATCGGGTAACTGTGGCAGATTTACTCAATGAAGTGTATTCCAAAGCCAGCCAAGGTTCGCAATCTGAAATCGCTTGGGCGGTGGTACGTCGCGCTGCCGGCTTGTTGAATAAGGTTGATATTAGTTTATCCGATTCGGTCACAGATATTTTAGTGCGACAGAAACAAATTGCGGTGGGTAGGGCGTACAGTGAAGCCTCTTTAATGACTCGTCCAAAGCCACACACGGAAATTATCGAGAAAATTGCCCTATTCTGTCGCGAAGATATTCGAGATCGCGTTCTTACTCAAGAAATTCTGATTTACTTGGGAATCTTAATTAAGTCGGAACCTGAATTATTTGATGGGTTACTGACGCTGCGCGTGGGATATTTTATCTTGTTGCTGACAAGCGAACTGGCGCAAGAATTAAGGGTGACTCAAGATGAAGCTTATGAGCGATTAATGCAATTAAGTCCCTTTGAAGTGAAGATGCGGCTGCGGCAGGTTTTGGCTGGATATGAGGGGATGAACCGGCTATTACAACAGCAAGAATCTTTGCACGTTAAACAGCAAGAGCAAGAAATTGAATGGGTGGTGATGCCGGCAGAGAATGACACCCAATTAGCAGCCGGCAACTGGCACCGGCATCGGCAAATGGACGGTTCACGGGGTCGTGTTCCCGAAGACTTTTTCAAGCGAATTTGGATTTTAATGAAGCATTGTAAAGGCTTGGTAATTGGGGATAAATTAGAGCGACGCAATCGCTTAGATAGCGAATTAATTCTCTCAGAAATGACACCTGGAGAAAAGAATTTTGCCCTCAAAGTCGAGCATTTGCTGAATAAAATTGAAGCGCCAGAATATCGGCAAGCGAATATTGAGACGCTGATGGAATTGGCGGCAATTGTCGAACGTAACCCGACTTTGCAAATTGAAGAATACATCGTTCTTGATGTTTTAATCGGTCATGCGGTGCGGCAAGCTTGGTTAGAAAGCTTTCCTGACAAGGCGGATCGATATGATGAGGATAAGGCATCGGCATGGCGGGCTTTTTATAACACGTCCCCAACTGAGTGTGCCGGTTCTATTGTTAAGGCATTCCGCTTCTTAACTCGATTTGGAGGCGGAATTGCCGGTTAGCCGAATTGATTAAATTTATAGGGAATGGGCAAAGTTACGATTGTTTCATTCCCTGTAATTAATCGTTTTATTTTTGCGAATAGTATCAAGAAAGGAGTTTGCCCTCACACCGGCAAAATTGTATTGATAAAAGCTTTTAATTTAGGGTATCCTTGAAAGGAATTATTGAATTACTTGCGCCGGCGCAACAAACCTAGCAAGCCACCTAACGAAAGCAAACCAACCGCTGTGGAAGGTTCAGGCACTTTGGCAGAGTTACTATAAATATCCTCATATATGGCTATTGTCAGTAAATCTTCTAATCGTTCCGAATCTGATATATCCGCAGCCATTAAAGTATTAGAAGTGGAAGTGGTTGTCGGATTGCCGGCAGTGGTAATTCCCGGTGATACCAATCCCTGACTCATCACATTTTGAATCCAGTTATTAAAAGATGAGACGCGAGTTGCCAGGGAGAAATCGCTATAATCACTCCACATGGAATTCCCGTTGCTGTTATAAACGACTGTGCTAACACCGGCAAGACGTCCATTTATAAACAGTCCCCCGCCGCTATCTCCTTGGGCGATGCTGTATTCTACATTTCGGGCATTTGAACCGGCAATTCGAGGATCGCTAAAATCCGAGATCAGTAAGTTGCTAGACCAATCCAAGACACTACCATTGGCGATTGTATTTTCCCCCGCACGTTTGGTGCCGGCAGTCCCTGCAATTTGGCCGGTTAAACCTGTCCCCCGGTTGCCAAACCCAACGTAAGTTCCTACTTGCAACGCTTCATTTGTGCCGGCGAACCGCGAAGCCGCAGTGACATTCGAGACATTACTACTGAGCTGCAAGAGTCCAATGTCAGCGCCGGCAGTTGGATTGCGATTGTTATTTAACCAGCCACTATATTTAACGCCACCGCGAACGGAATAACTGTTACCGCCAATAAAAAAACTCCCAGTTGTAACGTTTTGGGAATTTGCCGCTTGATCTTCCAGGCAGTGGGCGGCGGTGAGCAACCAATTTGAACCGATCAGCGTTCCCGAACAAGTCCAAGCGCTTGCAGGGCCTCTTAAAGACAGTCGGCCTACGCTGGGAAACAAGTTTGCCCGGGTTCGGTAGTCATTATCAGATCGGTCGTGACGAATCGTGCCGGCTTCAGCAATCGCGCTCATGCCGGCTGTAGCGACTGCGGCAGCAAGTGTTGAGGCGATTAGGCGATTAGTTTGCACAGCACCCATCTTAGGTTAATTTTTTTGGTGTTCTCTGTATTTACCGTAACATTGATTTTTCGGATGGCATTTAAAGCTTGTATAAAGTCTTCCGTAAGTTTTATTAATAATTGGTAAAGGCAGGGTTCTGCTTTGCTTACATCTGTTGAGGGATTAATTTTAAAAACCCTTGGTGTAAGCTTTTCAGGATGCCGGCTTCACAGATAAATCTGATGGATAAATGAAGCTCAATCTTCTATCTGGGAATTTTTGCAAGAAGTTAATTGTATAGGTTTATTGATCCCGTAGTCTTAAATCGGGCCGATTTTGCTTTATTTGCATATTTAATGCTTTTAGTCAATTGGTAACATTTACTTAGCCAGAAGCTAACTTGAGCCGGTTGCAGGAATCGGGATGATTTGGGCAGCGCAAGGCAACGGCAAAATTAGGGTTTTGTGCTATAAGTAATAGTTGGTTATCTATGAGTGCGTAGACAATTAATTAGAAATCAACTATAAAAAATTAATCTGGTTTACTATAAAAACATAAAACTTAAAACTTGTCAAATGGCGTGAAATCGTTAAAAAAATAAGAAAGATTTTCAATAAGATTTTACAAAATTTATAATAAAAGTTTAAATGTTAAATCGAGAAGGAAAAATTTAAAAGCAATTCTTATGTTTCAAGCGACTCGCCGGCGTTTAGCAATTTGGTATAGTGCCGTAACTGCTGTGCTGCTATTGCTATTTGCCACCGGCGTCTATCTTTACGTCCGCAGCACCTTGATTGAGCGGATTGATGACACCCTTAACCATGTGGTGGAAGTGGTGGAGCGGTCGCTTGTGATTGAACCCGTCGGGCCGGCAACCGCTGCGGCACCACAACTGCGAATCAATGTGGAAGCCAGTTTTCGAGACAATTCAGACGCATTAGAAGACGACCACATCGACCTGGAATGGTTCAGTCCCACCGGCGACTTGCTGTGGTCAACCCTGCCGGTGCGAATCAACATTCCCCTGCATCCCAACCGCACCGGCGAAACCGTACAACTCCCCGGCAGCCATCTATTGCGACAGGTGACGGAACGGGTAGAAATCGGGCGTCAAGTGCTGGGATACCTGCGCGTCAGTCATCCTTGGTTTGAGGTAACAAAACCGATCCGCCAGTTGCTCGTCGATCTCAGCTTAGGCACAAGTTTCATGGTGCTGGGTGTCGGCGGGATTGGCTGGTTGCTTTCCGGACTCGCAATGGAGCCGGTGCGGGAGTCTTACCAAAGGTTAAAGCAGTTCACCGCCGACGCCTCCCACGAACTGAGAAATCCCATCGCCACGATTCAAACCAATGTGCAAGTAGCGCTTTCAGACCCAGAGTTAAACTCGCCCCCCCACCGGCAGCAACTCCAGCTCATTGAAAGGCTAACGCGCCGGTTAGGGCGTCTGGTGGATGATTTACTATTTCTGGCAAGACAGGATAGCGGCATGGTGCAGCGCAGTTGGGTTGAGGTGCCGTTGGACGCGCTGCTGATGGAAGTGATGGAAGAACAGCAGGCAATTGCCACAGAAAAAGGCGTCACCCTTTCTCTAGACTTGCTCGATCCGCCTGCCCCACTTGCCGGCAACTTTGAACTGTCGAATCTCTTCACCCTCCAGGGAGACTGGGATCAGTTAGCGCGGCTATTTACCAATCTTGTCAGTAATGGGGTGCAATACACCCCTGCCGGCGGACAGGTGCGGGTGGAATTGCGTGCCGGTTCTCTCCTCTCCCGCAGCACCGGCAGCCATTTACAGATTATCGTCAGCGACACCGGCACCGGCATTCCCGAATACGCCTTGCCTCACCTCTTTGATCGCTTCTATCGAGTCGATCCTGCCCGTACACATGGGGCAACGGCAGGATCGGGGTTAGGGTTGGCAATCGCTCAAGCAATTGTGGAGAATCATCAAGGACACATTCGCGTTGAAAGTCAGTTGCAGCGCGGCACGACAGTTACCGTTACGCTGCCGGTGCCTAAACCGGATGAATTGTGGTTGAATGTTGAAAAATTATAGAAATTGGGGTTAGAAGCAAGAGGTTTTGCAATTTCAAGTCTTATCATCTATTTCCGATAAAATTTGTACAATTTTCGGTTTTAACTCTGGCAAATTCCGTTCAACCACATTCCAAACTTCATCTAAATCTATGCCGGTGTAGTCGTGAATCAGGACATCTCGAAATCCAGCGATTCTTCGCCAAGGAATTTCTGGATAAGTTTGCCTCAACTTGGGAGAAAGCCGCTTCACCGCTTCTCCTATCACTTCAAAGTTGCGAATCACTGCATCTTGAATTAAAGAAGATTGCCAAAATTCTGCTTTTCCCCCTTGAGTATAAGTCTCAATGCGACTGATGCGCTCACAGATATCTTGTAAATACATCCTGTCATCTGTCATAGGGGGATAGCTTGACTCAAAATTCGTTCTCGAAAATATTCCCGCAATCCCTTAACCGTTGCCACATCAACTTTCCGTCCTAACAAGTCTTCTAAATCTTGGATTAAACCAATCCGATCAAGTAAACTGCGATCACTATTCATGTCCACCAGAAAATCCACATCGCTATCCTCTCGTTCTTCGCCTGTGGCGACTGAGCCAAATATCCGCACGTTGGATGCTCCATGTTGAGCAGCGATTTGTAGAATCTCTTGCCGCTTTTGTTGCAGGAGTTCTCTAATTTTCATACTCTCAATCGTGGTATTATTGTCGGAGTGATTAAGCATAGTAATCTACAACACTTCCCATTAAAACTTTAATCGCATTTTGCAACCCCAAGTGATTACTCCAATTAAATAATCAGAAAAATCGGCTCCACCTTGTTTATAACGCTGTAGGGCTTAGTCAACAGTAGAACGACTTTCAAATTCAAAAGCCGCACTGTGTAACATTGCCTCTAAAGTCTGGATAATTTCATTTTTACTAAACCCGTAGTTTCCTCCTCTGAGAACCCACACTAATTCGCAGAGAACGATATTGGCAATAAACCCCGGCTGGTTTTCTTGAATGAGGTTAACCGCTTGTTGCCACTGCTGCTCATCATCTTTGGTGAGGTAGCGAACAAGGATATTGGTATCAAGTCCAATCATTGGCTCCCTCAGAAATAGCAATATCCATTTCTTCGAGGGTCGCTTTTTTGATACCAGGTCGGTGTAGGATTCCTGATAGTTCTTCGACAGGAACATTTAGGGGAAAGAGTTTAACTTGCCCGTCTTCATCAATGATGAAGCTGATTTTACTGCCGTTAACCAGTTTCAGGCGATCGCGGATTTCTTGAGGAAGGGTAATTTGTCCGGTGTCCGAGACAGTGGCACTGAGCATAGCGGGAATTGTGGTAAGTAGGGTTTTTCCCATATTCTAGCGCGAGAGTTGGGCTGCCCAGAAACCAGGTTGCTTAATCAAATCTCAGTTAAGCTGATACGCAGCTTTATTTATATTTTTATAATAAGCTAAATTAGCAGTCTTTAAAATATATACCAGCCTCAAATCATCTATATCTTTAAATTTTATTAAAAAATTAACTATTATCCCAAAAAAAAGATAGCAATTCGGGCAATAAATTACTGAGCATTTATCACCCGAATGCTTTGCCTTTACAAAATTGGGATGCTCATCCACAATCTAAAAACTAAAAGGGTACTTATACTGCAAGACTTGTCTGAGCAGTGCAAGCCGCACACCCACACCGAAGCTGATCTTTGATTGAATCACCGGCACCTGAATTTCCGATCAGTACCGCATCTGAGAATTCCCCATGATTTAGCCAAGCTTGAGCGATGCTACCGCGCACCGAGTTAAGTGACTTTGCCGCAGCTAAAGTATTTACGCCACGGTTGGGTTTGGCCGTGTTTAAGTTAAGCTGATGCGTAGACGTTGCAACAAAGCTGCCGGTGTCGTAAGCAGCTAAGCGGGGTTGTGCTAACCCAACAAATAAAGCAATAGCAGCGGTTAAGACGAAAGCCAGACAAGAAGAGAGGATTGCTCGTTTCATACTGATAAACTAGAAGGACAATTTGACTTAACTGCAATAGCCACCGGCAGACAATTTCCCTAAATTTATGCCGGCATTAATCTCTGAGAATCGCTTCGCTGACAGAGAGTTCCCGATTTTTAACACACCTGCTATTATAATCGATACTAACGCTGGCTTGAATGGAAGGAATGCCGGTAGATCCCAATCCAACAGCAATATCAGCAAAATTGCTGAATTCTTAGAAATTAAATTCAGTGGTTTTGTCAGTCAAGTTGTCGGTTTTCAAACAAGTCTTTTTTTAAATCCAAAACTTTGGGCTTCTCATAAGGCTTTCTCAGTTCCTGAGATAGCCACTTGGCAAACTCCGCTTCAAACTCAAAAGCCTCCCGTTCCATGATATTGTGCCGATAGCTTTGTCCTGCTCGCTCGTATTCCTTAAAATATTCATAACCAAATTCATTTAAACTGCCCAAATTTTCATATTGCTTAACGTGAACCAGCTCGTGGGCGAGGAGAATTAATTGCTTAACGTTCCCTCTTTTATAGGCAGATTTTACATAAATTTTATCTCCATAAACTTGAGCGTTAGACTTACCAAAATTTAATCTTAAACTCGCAGCCGCCCATTCATCCAGTAGCGTGGCATTATAAATAACATCTACTCTATCAACCAAATCTCCGAAATGGGGACGCAAGTATTCCTTCTGAATTTCATCTAAGGGTTGACCTTTTCCATTATTTGCTGTCATCCATTGGGCTGCCGCCTGATATCCGCCGGCACCCACCTTTCCCCAAGCTGCCTCGGAATACTTTTTGGGGACTTTTCCTTTACCCAATTTTACGGCAAGAGTTTCAGAAGAATATTCAATATCAATTGAATTATGAGCTAAAGGATAATAAATCCCCAAAACAAAAATCGCTAAGCTGAGCAACGCTCCGCCAATGCCAATTTTTTCAGATAGTTTCATAATTTAATCGCTCAATCCCTTCTCTATTTATTCTTTAAAATATTTTCCATTTCGTCAAAAATTTATATATCTTAAAATTTAAATATTCACAGTAAATTTACTTAATTTAAAGTTAATAAACGGTTAAATTACATTTTTATACTGCTCCCGTACTCAACTTTCCGCTTACCGGCGCATTATTGCCGGTCTTGAGCGCTTCAAAAAAGCAGCGCTATCAAGTCTGGGCGTTAAAACCGGCTATTTCCCCCTAATATTCGTACTGCATTAATATGCAATTTAGATGTGGACAAGTAGAAGCTTGACTGGACTAGTGCCCACTGTCAGGGCAAACTTGAAGGCACAGCAGCCTCAAGCAGACACATCCATAACGCTCAGCTTGCTCGCACCAAAATTGGCGACGCTCATTGAGCATCGCCGGTTCCAAGGCTATTCAATAACCGCAGATTGATAGGATAAACCTTGCAGCCGGCTCATCTAAAAACCGGCAGCCAGACTTTTATCCCCCTTCAAGCCTTAATCGCAGAGGTTTGCCCAAATTCAGCGGGAAGGGTATCGAGATATATCTCTCGAATATCCACCGGCAACTCTTTTTCTAGCAGGTGGTAGCCTTCTTTAAGCACCCGTTTAATCTCAGCGGGTGTAATTTCGTCGCCCTCAGCTTGCAAATAGCCGGCAATACGGGTTTCACTCCACTGGAAAGTCTCAGCCATTAAAACCACCACCCGGACCAAAGCCGGTAGCAATTCCAGCGCTTGTTGGATATAACACCATAACGGTGGGGATGCCGCCTGCAGCGAATAATGGATCGACTCAACCGGCGGCAACTCCACCGAGTTAACGCACAACGCCGTCATGTTAATCAACCAATTTTGTAGCGTCAAAGCCGGCTCATTCGCGCCATTTTCTTGATTTTCGCGCAAATCCAGACCCCGCAATTCATAATAAATATGCCGCCAAGTCAAGGCAAACAGATAATCCGCCTGCACAGGCGACTTGCAAGCGTGGGAAATCAGGCTATAGACAATTGGACTGTAGCGGCAGAAAATTGCTGTAAAATACTTGCCCTGCTCAGGATGGCGCTGAAACAGCGTCAGCAACTCCCCATCCGAGTGATGAAACAGGGACTTGACAAGAGGATGATTGCTTTCAGAAAAATTAGGCGGTTGCACAGTTTCTACCCACCAACAGCGATTTCTAAATAAATATATCCAGTGTTTCCCACAATTACAAACTGCCTCGCTGCCAAAAAAACAGAAAAATCCCTGTTGCGCCTCCACTTTGCGCGGCTTTCCTGGGGAAGCGCTGCCGCAGCTGAAAACTCATCGAGACGCAACCAGATCGATGCAGCCTTGATAAAATTATTAACAATGCTATCGTTTTGTCCTATAAAATCCCAGACAGCAGACCGGCTGCCGATTGATACCGCTGAGTGTTGTTCATCCCTTCTTGGTTCATGATTCTAACCTTTAGTATTACTCCTACCTTGAGTGCCTTTTTGCCATCCCTGCCCCTGGATAGCCTGTTATCCACCCAGGGGATCATGGTGATGCTGCTGGCTGCCTATGCCGGGGCGATGTGGATGTTTCTCACCAGCGCCCCAAAAGTTCACACCATCATGGTGTCCGATCTGGAAGTCGCGCGACAGTTTTATGAAGGTTTGCTAGATCTGCCGGTGGCAGATGTGCCCCTGCACTATTACTACAACTACGAGCAAACCCTCGGTGCCACCGGCATCGATCCCCTGTATATGTCCACCAATATGGGAGCAACCACCACAAAAAACCTTGATACTCCGGATGGATTGTGGTATCAAATGCAAAAAAATACCCAATTGCACGTCATCTCAGGGGCGAGTATCGGTCAAAAAAACCGGCAGCGTCATGTCTGTTTTGACAGCGACTGTTTGGAACTGGTGCTAATGCGCGTCCAGACACGAGGCATTAAATACAAAATTCGTCGGGAAAAGCCGCTGAATTTTTTGGTCAAGGATCTTGAAGGTCGCGTGCTTGAGATATCTGAAGTCTCTAATTAAAAAACTGAGACTTTCCAACTTTCCCTATCACCTATTTTCAATACCCTATCAAGGCTGCAACCTTTACTCGTTAAGGGTTGCAGTCAAACTTTTTAGGAAAAAAAACAACAGAATTCATCAATAAATAACGATGCCCTTACGGTTGTGCAATCAGCTGTCAAAATTTTTATTTTGTAAAGCCCCGCCCTTTGCCAAAGGAACAAGCGTTAGACTTTAGCCACGGCTTGACTGACGCTTCGACTCAGGACTGACGATGAACCTCCACACCGGCTCTCTAGATCCTAACCCTTCTGAGGATTCACAGACTTCCCTGCGGCAGCAGTTGGCACAGTCGCAAGCGAGATGCCGGCAAATGGAAACCGCCTTAGCGCAAACCGAAGCCCAACTCAAACAATGCCGGCAGCAGGTGGAGTATCTGGCGCAAAATAGTGCCATCACTCCAGATATTACAGAATGCCAACACACCGAAGCAGCACTGCGGGAAAGCCAGCAGCGATTATCTACCATCACCGGCAATTTGCCTGGAGTCGTCTATCGCTGGGTGTTTGATGCCGACGGCAAAATTTCCATCCCCTACGTCAGCGCCGGCTTGTTAGAACTACTCGGCATTTCGGCTGAGGAAAGGATGGCACATCCTGAACGGCTGTTCGATACGGTTCATCCTGAGGATCTTGCGCCCCTGCAAAAAGCACTCGCAACCTCAAGGGAAACCCTGGCACCCCTCAATCATAAATACCGGCTGATTAATTCTTCAGGACAACTGAAATGGCTTCGCACGATCGCACGGGTACACGCCACTGACACTGGCGACATCGTCTTTGATGGACTAAGCCTAGATATCACCGCCCACAAGTTTGCTGAAGAGGCGCTGCGCGAAAGTGAAGCAATGAATCGCGCTTTAATCTCGGCGCTGCCTGATTTGCTGTTCCGCATCGCCAGAGATGGCACCTATCTGGACTGCATCCCAGCAGCAGATATTCCGATGTTTGTACCGCCTCATGAGTTCTTAGGCAAAAAAG
Source organism: Microcoleus sp. FACHB-68 (assembly GCF_014695715.1). Lineage (NCBI taxonomy): Bacteria > Bacillati > Cyanobacteriota > Cyanophyceae > Oscillatoriales > Microcoleaceae > Microcoleus > Microcoleus sp. FACHB-68. The sequence continues at coordinate 106,459 of NZ_JACJOT010000006.1, read as the reverse complement.
TGACAGAGGTGTTACCAATTGGGCTAGCGATGGAATTGATGAGCGCCATCGAGCTAGTGCTGCAAACGGGCAACACCCAACTCGTTGAATTTCAGCTGCCGGTTCAAGGCCATCTGTACGATTACGAAACTCGGATCGCCGTCAGTGGCAAAGATCGAAATGAAGTTTTAGCGATTGTGCGCGACATTACAGATCGTAAGCAAGCTGAGCGCTTGTTGCAAGTGCAGATACAGCGCACGGATGTGATTCTGCAAACCGCCATTGATGGCTTCTGCATTCTCAATCTACGCCGGCAGTTTCTGGAAGTTAACCCCGCATTTTGCGCCCTTGTCGGCTACTCGCGGCAAGAACTATTGGGAATACACATCAGTATTTTAGAAGCCGTTGAAAGCCCTCTAGCCAGCCCCAAATACATCAAAACCCTGATCCAAACCGGCTCGGCTCGGTTTGAGATTGCGTTGCGCCATAAAAACGGGCAAACGGTGAGTGCAGAAGTCAGCATTACCTTTGCCGAAATTAACCAAGAAAGATTTTTCTTTGCCTTTGTTCGTGATATCAGTGAGCGGAAACAAGCGGAAGCGGCACTTCGGGAAAGTCAAGAACGTTTTCGCCAGCTAGCAGAAAACCTCAGCGATGTATTTTGGATGATGAATGCCGGCAAAACGCAGTTCCTCTACATCAGTCCCGCCTACGAGCAAATTTGGGGCAGAACTTGCGAGAGTTTATACCGGCAACCTTCCTCTTTTTTAGACGCCATCCATCCAGACGATCGCCAGAGCATCATTACCATCTGTAAAAACCAAAACCAAGACAATTTTGATCAAGAATATCGAGTCATTCAGCCCGACGGCTCAGTTCGTTGGATCAGAACCCGCGCCTTTCCAGTTTGTAACGAACGGGGAGAAGTTTACCGCATCGTTGGTATCTCCCAAGACATCACCCTCGCCAAGCAAGTAGCAGAAGAACGCGATCGCTTTTTTAGTCTTTCGCTTGATATTTTAGGAATTGCCGATTTCGACGGCTATTTCAAGCGTGTAAATCCCGCCATCTCCACCATCCTTGGCTATACCCCTGAAGAATTTCTTTCAATCCGATTTCTAGACATTATTCATCCCGACGAGTACGCCGTTACTTTAGCAGAGCTAAAAAAATTAAAAAAGGGAAACCCAACTTTTTATTTTGAAAACCGCTACCGCTGTAAAGATGGCACTTACAAGTGGATATCTTGGACAGCATTTCCGGTTCTAGAAGAACGGTTAATTTATACAGTTTCTCGCGACATTACAGAAAAAAAGTTAACTGAAGTAGCCATAAAAGAAAGCCAAGAAAAATATAAAATTTTATTTGAAACTTTTCCAATTGGTATTTCAATAACCGATGAAAATGGCAATATTATTGATGTGAATCCGGCTTCAGAAAAAATTTTGCATATTCCAAAGAAAGACCACATTAGAAGAAATTTTGAAAGCCCAGAATGGCATGGATTGCAAGCCGACGGAACCCCGGTGGAATTTAATAAACTCCCAGCCGTAAGAGCATTAAAAGAAAACAAAGTTTTTGAAAATGTAGAATTAGGAATTATTAAAGACGATCAGGAAGTTACCTGGATCAGTGTTACTGCCGCTCCGATTCCCCTAAAAGGTTATGGCGTAGCAATTGCCTACACAGACATTACTGAACGCAAACAGGCAACCGAAGCATTACGCCGCAGTGAACAAGAATTTAGAACCCTAGCCGAAAATATTCCTGATATTATCACTCGCTTCGATCAACAATTATGCCACCTCTATGTTAACCCAGCTGCTGAAGAGGCAAGTGGATTGCCTCCTCAAGCATTAATCGGCAAAACAAATCGTGAGTTAGACTTTCCCGAATCCATTGTATCTGCTTGGGAAACCGTGATGAAGCGAGTCTTCAAAACCGGCTGCGAAGCACTCATGGAATTTGATTTCCCCAGCCCGAATGGACATAACTATTATGAAGCTCGAATCGTGCCGGAATTTTTGATAGATGGAGAACGGCATCCAGACGGGGAAGTGCAATCAATTTTGTGCATTACTCGCAATATGACTGAGCGCAAACAGATGGAAAATTCGCTGAAAATTGCTCAGGCACGTCTGGAACATTTGCTCACTGCTAGCCCAGCCGTTATCTACAGCAGCAAAGTATCAGAAGATTACGGTGCCACCTTTATCAGCAAAAATATCAAGATTCAGCTCGGCTACGAAGCACAAGAATTTACAGAAAACGCAAGTTTCTGGAGTGATCATATCCATCCAGAAGATGCCCCTGGTATTCTTGCTCAGATGCAAATTGTGCCAGAAAAAGAGCAGCGCACCTTTGAATACCGCTTTCAACATCAAGACGGAACTTATCGGTGGATGTACGATCAGGTGCAGCTTGTGCGCGACGAGTCCGGCAACCCCTTGGAGATGGTTGGTTTTTGGATAGATATTACGGAACGCAAGCAGGCTGAAGCGCAGCTAATTCGCATCAGTCAAGCGGTAGAAAGTGCCACAGATGCAATCAATATTGCAGATATAACCACGCAGCACATCTACCAAAACCCAGCATTTCAGGAATTATTTGGCTATAGGATTGATGAACTTTTCGCCCTTGGCGGCGCGTCGGTTCTTTTCTGTGACAAGGCTGTTGCAAACGAGGTGTTCGAGACGATTAGTCACGGGGGCTTTTGGAGTGGAGAAGTTAAGATGCAAAACCGGCAAGGAAAAATTTTAGATATCTTGTTGCGGGCTTATGCAATTAAAGATAATTCCGGCCAGATGATCGGACTGGTGAGTGTCCACACAGATATTAGCGACCGGAAGCGGACTCTGGAAGCGCTGCAAGAACGAGAAATGAGGTTTCGCACCTTAACAGAAACCGTAACAGCCGCAATCTTCATTTCCCAAGGCACTCAACTGCGCTATGTCAACTCGGCAGCCGAAGAACTCACCGGCTACACGCGAGAAGAGTTGCTTGCCGGCGGCACAGAACTGATCCACCCCAAGTTTCGAGAATTCTTTATCAATCGAATGGGAGAGGGATTTTCTCTGCCTTACCTGCGCCAGCAAGATCAGCAACTCGCTTCGCGCTATGAATTGCAACTGCTCACCAAAACCGGCCAAGAACGTTGGGTTAATCTTTCAGTTTCTCTGATGGAGTTTGATGGGCAAATTGCTGCCCTCTCTGCTGCTTTTGATATTACCGAGCGCAAGCAGGCAGAGCAATCTCTTAAATATCGCCTTGTATTAGAACAGCTGATCAGCGATATCTCTACTCATTTTCTCAATCTGCCGCCGGCTGAGATTGATCGAGGCATTAACGAGGCGCTGTATGCGCTTGGAGAATTTATCAATGTTGAGCGCACCTATGTGTTTTTGTTCAGCGAAACCGGCACCGAGATGAGCAACACCCATGAATGGTGTGCCCCCGGCATTGAGTCCCACATCCACAGATTGCAAAATTTGCCGGTGAGTGCCTTTCCTTGGCTAGTGGAAATCCTTCGCCGGGGCGAGGTGCTTCAAATCTGTGAGCTGGCTGAACTGCCACCGGAAGCAAGGGCGGAAAAAGCTGAGTGTGAGTTGGAAGGCATTCAATCAATGCTGAATGTCTCCCTCGTTGCCGGTGGAGAAGTTGTGGGATTTATGGGCTGTGATAGTGCCCACCCACACAAAACCTGGACAGAAGATCATATTACCTTGCTAAGAATTGTTGGAGAAATTATTGTCACGGCAATGGAACGCCGGCGCGCCCAAGAGGAAAAAACGCAACTGATCGCCTCTCTCCAAGAACGGGCGGCAGATTTGGCGCGTTCCAATGCCGAGTTAGAACAATTTGCTTATGTTGCCTCCCACGACTTGCAAGAGCCATTGCGTGCTGTCACCGGCTACACTCAGCTCTTAGCCAGACGCTATAGCGGCCAACTCGATACCAAGGCTGACGAATATATTGCCTTTGCCGTCGAAGGCGCAACTCGGATGCAGAAACTCATTCAAGACTTGCTGCTGTTTTCGCGCGTCGGGAGGCGGGGTAAAGCCTTTGGGCCGGTGAACTTGGGGAATGTGTTGACTACGGCTGTGGCGAATCTGCAGGTTGCCATTACAGAAAATAACGCTACCATTACCCACAGCGAGTTACCAACTGTCAAGGGCGATCCGACACAATTGGTGCAATTGTTACAAAACATTATTAGTAACGCAATCAAGTACCGCAGCTCAGGTCCACCAATCATTCATGTCAGCGCTCAGCGACAGGACGAGCAATGGCAGTTGTCTATTTGTGATAATGGGATCGGGATTGACCTCAAATACGCCGAGCGGATTTTTCTCGTATTTCAGCGCCTGCACACGCGGGAAGAGTACCCCGGCACCGGCATCGGTTTGGCTATTTGCCAAAAGATTGTTGAGCGGCATGGGGGTAGAATTTGGGTTGATTCGCGTCTAGCTGAAGGCTCAACCTTTTATTTCACGATTCCTGATGCGAAAGAACTTCATGAGGAACACGACAGCCATCAATAAACCAATTGAAATTCTATTAGTGGAAGACTCCCCCAGCGATGCTTACCTGATGAACGAAATTTTCAGGGAAACTAGCTCGGTTGAACACTTGCACGTTGTCCGTGACGGCGTTGAGGCGCTGCAATTTTTGCGCCGGCAGGGTGACTATCAATCCGCGCCGGCTGTGGGTTTGATCCTGCTCGATTTGAACTTGCCTAAGCTTGACGGTAAGGAAGTGCTACAGGAAATAAAATCCGATCCCCTTCTGCAAACAATCCCCGTGGTGGTTCTCACAACCTCTGCTGCCCCTGCTGATATCCTTATCAGCTATAAATACCATGCCAACTGCTATATTATCAAACCTTTAGATTTAGATGAGTTTATCAAGATCGTCCAAGCAATTACCCATTTTTGGCTCAGTGTTGTTACCTTGCCCTCAGATGCAGGGATGGACTGATTGATTTCAAAACAATTTTTTTATTTTTTTTTGAAATAATTTATGTTATGCGCTCTAGGTGCAATCGCGAAACTTATCTTAAAATTTGTAATAGCAGAAACTCACGGGAAAGCGAGCTAAAGAGCAGCAAAAGAAATCTGCCCCATAAGCCGAACGAACCCTATAGAAAGTCTGAATTGGCATGGTTGCCGACAACGTGGCTGGCTTACAAGTATGAAAAATGCTTTGATTCAACTTCTTTTAGTAGAAGACAACCGCGCCGATGCGGCTATGTTAAATGAGCTTTTGGCAGAAGCTCCAGCAGTGCCGGTTCAAGTAACGCAGGAAAAACGTCTTACTGAAGCGCTAAGCCGGCTTCAGACACAAGCGTTTGACATTATTTTGCTGGATCTGTCACTTCCAGATGCCCAGGGGCTAGAGACGCTTTCACAGGTGCAATTGGCAGCGCCCGGTTTACCGATTGTGGTGATGACCGGCCTAGATAATGAAGAGTTAGCTCTCGAAGCGGTTCGGCAAGGAGCGCAAGACTATCTAATTAAAGGCGAAGTGAACTGCCAACTACTCGTGCGTGCCATCCGCTATGCCATTGAGCGCAAACGAACCGCAGAAGCTTTGCGGCAGCAAGCTGAGCGAGCGCATCTTTTGGGGTTAATTTCCCAGCGTATCCGTCAGTCGTTGGATTTAGGGGCAGTTTTGCACACAACGGTCACGGAAATCCGGCATTTTCTCCAGACAGATCGCGTGCTGGTTTACCGCTTTAACCCAGACTGGAGTGGGATTGTCGTTGCAGAATCCGTAGCTAACGATTGCAACGCAATTTATGGAATTACGATTCAAGAAACCTGCTTTATTCAACAAGGCTATGCGCGGCGCTACGCAGAGGGACGAGTGCGGGCTATCGAGGATATTTATGAGGCAGATATAGATCCGTGTCATCGTAATTTATTGGCTAGTTTACAGGTAAAAGCGAACTTGGTTGTTCCGATTCTTTTCAATGAAGAATTAAAAGTTAAACAGGGAGAAAAAACCCTCGATTCTCCCACCTCAACACCCAAGTCGCAATTGTGGGGGCTGCTGATTGCTCACCAGTGTCGCGGCAACCGATCCTGGCAACTTTGGGAACTGGATCTGCTCACTTCCCTCGCAACCCAAGTGGGAATTGCGATTCAACAATCAGAACTTTATCAGCAGGTACAGCATCTCAACACCGGCTTGGAAACCCAAGTGCAAGAACGTACCGCCCAGCTAGAACAAGCCCTTGAACAACTGCAACAGGCGCTGCATCTGGAGGCGATGTTAAAGCGGATTACCGACAAGGTGCGCGATAGTTTAGATGAAGACCAAATTTTGCCAACGGCTGTGCGGGAATTAGCTTTAGGATTGGGCGCACAAAGTTGTCAGGCGGCTTTATATAATCTTGAGCAAGGAACCGCCACGATCCGCTATGAATACAGCCAAATAGAGCCGGCGCGGACGGGGCGTGAGGTGGATTTGTCTGACTTTGCCGAGATCTACTCTCAGTTGTTGCCTGGTTTAGCCGACGAGGACGCGGACAAGCCGGCGGTTCAATCGAGAAGCTTTCAACAAAATCTACCCTTTCAGTTTTGCGAGTTTGTCCCCACGCGCAATGAGTCTCGTTCGATGATTCTTGCCAGCGCTTTAGTTGATGATCAAGAAGTGCTGGGCGATTTGTGGTTATTCAAGCCGGCAGATGAAATTTTTAATGAATTAGAAATCCGGCTGGTGCAGCAAGTCGCAACGCAATGCGCCATCGCCTTGCGGCAAGCCAGACTCTACCAGGAAGCGCAAGCGCAAGTTAAGGAACTTGAACGGCTTAATCGCTTAAAAGATGATTTTCTTTGTACCGTTTCCCATGAACTCCGCACACCAATTGCCAACATAAAAATGGGAATTCAGATGTTGGAAGTCGCCATCAGCCACCAGCAATCTGCTGTCGGCTCTCTGCTGTCGGCAGCAGATTCTCCAGTGTACGATCACGCTTACACTTCAATTACTGATAAAGCCACTTACTACTTCGAGGTGCTGCATGACGAGTGTAACCGAGAAATTAACTTGATCAACGATCTGCTCGACTTACAAAGACTCAATGCCGGTGTTCAACCTTTAGAGTTGAGCGAGATTCAAATGCAAAATTGGATTCCCCATGTCGTTGAGCCATTTACACAACGAGTAGAGAACAGCGAGCAAATTTTATATGTTGATATTTCTCCTGAACTGCCTCCAGTTGTCTGTGATGTTTTAGGGTTGGGTCGCATCTTGACAGAGTTGCTGGATAATGCATTTAAGTACACACCTCAAGGCGAGCACATCGCACTTAAAGTCTACGCTCAAGAAGGTAAATTGCTATTACAAGTCGTGAATTCAGGCATTGAAATTCCCAGCACTGAATTATGCCGCATTTTTGATAAGTTCTATCGTATCCCCAGTAACGATCCCTGGAAGCAAGGAGGAACCGGCTTGGGGTTAGCCCTAGTAGAAAAACTCGCCGAACATTTAGGCGGGACAATCGAAGTGGCGAGTGCTTTGGGTGAGACTTGCTTTACAGTAAAATTGCCGCTCACCCCAGCCGACGCCGCACCGGCTTTGGAGTTACAGGCAACAGATGCACGATCAAACTATCAAGATTCTGCTAGTTGAAGATAACCGCGCCGACATCATCATGCTGCAAGAGTTGCTCTCGGAAGTCAGCACGGTTCAGTTTGAAGTCGTGCCGGCAACCCTTCTCAGTGCAGCAACCACCCAGCTGAAACAAGCCAGTTTTGATGTCATTTTGCTGGATCTCTCGCTCCCAGACGCTCATGGGCTGGAGACGATTGTACAAGTGCAGGCACAAGCGCCTTCTGTCCCAATCGTGGTAATGACAGGCTTAGACAATGAAGAGTTAGCGGTGGACGCAGTTCGCCAAGGGGCGCAAGATTACCTCGTTAAAGGGCAGGTAAACTCGCATTTGTTAGTTCGCGCCATCCGCTATGCCATTGAGCGTAAGCACAGCTTAGAGGCGCTACGAGACAGTGAGGAACGCTTCCGCCTGCTGGTTGCCGGTGGCAAGGATTATGCGATTTTTACCCTCGCCCCCAACGGATGTGTGATGAATTGGAATGCTGGGGCGCAACGCACCCACGGCTACCCAGCTGAAGAAATTATCGGCCAAGATTTTTCCTGTTTCTACGTGCCTAAAGAAATTGATGCCGGCAAGCCGCAGCGAGATTTACAATTAGCAACGGCTGAAGGGCGATTTGAGGAGGAAGGCTGGCGGGTGCGCCAAGGCGGCTTGCGGTTTTGGGCGGCGGTTTCGATCAGTACATTACGCGATGAAAGTGGGCAGATACGAGGCTTCGCTCAAGTAACGCGTGACTTAACGGAACGGCAGCGAGCTGAGGCGGAAATTCGCAAGCTGCATGAAGATTTAAAGCGTCGAGCCGTTGAATTGGAATTTGCCAACAAAGAATTGGAAGCTTTCAATTATTCAGTCTCCCACGATCTGCGGAATCCCCTGTCAGTAATTAATGGGTTTAGCGCCTTGCTATTAAAAAATTATTCCCAAAAGCTAGGCGAGAAAGGGCAAAACTACCTGCAACGGATACATAACGCCTGCAAGCGCATGGAGCAACTGATTGAAGATTTACTGCTTTTGTCGCGCATCTCTCGCACTCAGGTACATATTGAGACGGTTCAGTTAAGTTCCCTAGTGCAAAAAATTGCGCTGGCGTTACAGCAAACACAACCGCAACGCCAAGTTGAGTTTCGCATTGCTGCCGGTGTAATGGCTAAGGGCGATGGGCGTTTACTAGAAATTGTGCTGGAAAATTTATTAGGAAATGCTTGGAAATATACCGGAAAAAAAGCGCATACTTGCATTGAATTTGGCACGATCCAGCAAGAAGGGCAAACTGTGTATTTTGTGCGCGACAACGGTGCCGGTTTTTCTATGGCTGATGCGGATAAATTGTTCTATGCTTTTCAGCGGCTGCACCAACAAAGTGAGTTTGAAGGCACCGGCATTGGGCTAGCGACTGTACAACGGATTATCCACCGGCACGGGGGCAAGATTTGGGCTGAAGCGGTTGTTAATGCCGGCGCGACGTTTTACTTTACGCTGGCACAGGGAGGAGTCCTGAGTGCTGAGTCCTGAGTCCTGAGTGAAGAGTGAATTAGGAGCATTATTAGCTACGTCCATATAAAAAATGACTGAATTAAGATATTGACTAAAAAATCAACATCGTTTATAATAGAGTTTAGTAAGCCCAATTCATAGCCAGTTACAAGTTTCCGAGACACAGGAAGAAAGCGGGTTTAAGAGATATTCTATTCTTTTAAAACTGAGGTGATTAGCTGAAATCTCCCTTGAGAGATTGTCGGCAATTTACTGATGTCAGAACCGCTGAATAACTCAGGCTTGCTCATTTAATTGCTCAATTTTTGGAGGAAAAATTCGCATGAAGTTATCCAAAATTGATTTAACCAATATCCTCGCTATCGGTCATTCTAACGGTCAGTTGGGGCTATTAATCGACCGGGGGGAAGACGTGGAATATATTGAAATTTCTGCGCCGGCAGCCGCTTACAATGGACTGCAACAAGTTCATTACATCGCAAATAATGAAATAAGCGCGTTCCCGCCTAACCTGGAAACCCCCGAAGAAATAGAAAGCTCTCAGTCAATTGCCATGTTGCCGGTTTCTTCATCTATGGCGAATGGCATTGGATATGATGAGGAGCGAAAAGTTTTACAAGTCGAATTTAAAAACGGGTCGGTTTATCAGTATAGTGAAGTCGAGTCTGAAACTTGGGAATCTTTTCAGAGCGCGGATTCAGTCGGACAGTTTTTCAATGCTGAAATTAGAGGCAGTTATTACTCTGAACGCATTGATGAGGTTAATATGATTGCCACCGGCACGTTGGATTGCAGCAATTTTGAAGAAGATTGCCCAGATTAATCGAATTTTTAGGCTGTTGGAGTTGCCGGCACTCTAGCCGGATTCAAACAGCCTGATTGCAACAACCGTAAACTTTACTCTTCAACTTGAGTAAGCCGGCGCAAGTTCAAGATATCGCTCATCTTTTTAATTTGACAGAACGTGCGTTCAAGTTGATCAAGATCGCGAATATCAATGCAGAGGTTAATCAAAGCCGGGAAACCTGGATAAGTTTTGACTTGAGCACTGCGAACATTGATATTGTTATCCTTCAAGCGAGACAAAATATCGTTGAGTACACCGACACGATCAATCGCTTCAATTTGAACATCAATCGGGTAAGTTTTCGGACGGGCGCTTTCGGTGGTAGGATTCCAGCTCACCGGCACAACGCGATCACCTTGGACATTTTCCACATTGGAACAACCTTGCCGGTGGATAGAAATGCCGCGACTGCTACGAGTCACGACCCCGATAATCGATTCACCGGGGATCGGGTGACAACAGCCGGCAAGGTGATAAAGTAGCCCTTCAACCCCAGCGATGGGGGATTTACCGCCCGGTGTTGAAGGGCTGGTTATCTCCCGCAGCGCCCGTGTAGACGAAGCCGGTGGGGGTAGCGTCTCAGCGTCTGCTTCCATCGGCTGTTTCGCCTTAACCGCATCGCGCAGCCGGTTTACCACTTGGTTAAGCGGCACTTCCCCATAACCCAAGCCGGCGAGTAAATCATCAACACTGTGATAGTTGCAGCGATGGACTACCGCCTGCATTGGCTCAGATTTGAGCAGCGCTTCCAGGCCATTTTTGCCCAGTTCTTTTTCCAGCAGTTCTCGCCCACGGGCCACATTTTCATCTCGGTGTGAGCGCTTGTACCACTGGCGAATGCGGTTACGTGCGCCGGTGGTGACGGCAAAATTCAGCCATCCCAGACTCGGACGGCTATTTTTCTGCGTGATGATTTCAACAATGTCACCGTTTTTCAGCTGGGAGTCTAGCGTCACCATGCGCCCGTCAACTCGTGCGCCGGTACAGTGATTTCCCACCTCTGTGTGAATGCGATAGGCAAAATCGACAGGTGTGGCACCGCGACTGAGTGCAACGACATCCCCTTGAGGCGTAAACACATAGACATCATCTTCAAACAGGTTATCCTTAACGCTTTCCAGGTATTCTTGAGCGTCCTTGAGGTCACTCTGCCAGTCCAGCAATTGCCGCAGCCAGGTGAATTTCTCCTCTTCTGCCTTCATCTGGGTGTGGCTGGATGAGCCGGTTTCTTTGTATTTCCAGTGCGCGGCGATCCCATATTCCGCGACATGATGCATTGCTAAGGTGCGGATTTGGATTTCTAAAGGACGCCCGGTGAAGCCAACGACAACCGTATGCAGCGATTGATAGCGGTTGGGTTTGGGTAAACCGATGTAGTCTTTAAACCGGCCTGGAATGGGGCGGAAAGCATCGTGAACGATGGCCAAAGTTCGGTAGCACTCATCGTTGTTTTGCACGATGATTCGCACCGCTGCAATATCGTAAATTTCATGGAATTCTTTCTGCTGCCGCTGCATCTTTTGGTAAATTCCATAAAGGTGCTTAGGCCGGCCACTAACTTCGACACACCCGATCCCCACTTGATCGAGGCGTTCCCGCAGAATTTCCGTCACTTTCGTTAATCTGGCTTCCCGATCCGCTCGTTTTTCTGCAACCAACTCCTGGGTTGCTCGGTAGGCTTCGGGTTCAAGATATTTAAAGGCTAAATCTTCTAATTCCCACTTAAAACGACCGATCCCCAAGCGATTTGCCAAAGGCGCAAAGATTTCTCGTGTTTCCTGGGCAATTCGCCGGCGTTTTTCATCGGGCAGGTGTTCCAGCGTCCTCATATTGTGGAGCCGGTCTGCCAGTTTCACCACAATTACCCGGATATCCTTTGCCATTGCCAAGAACATTCGGCGGAAGTTCTCGGCTTGGCGTTCGGTTTTACTAGAAAATTTAAATTTAGACAGCTTGGTGACGCCTTCAACCAACAGGCGCACTTCCGTACCAAACCGCTGCTCAATTTCTTCTAAACTGACTTCTGTATCTTCTACTACATCATGCAAAAAGCCGGCGGCGATCATGGCGCTGCTGCCTCCCAGATCCCGCAACAAGCCGGCAACCGCGATGGGATGGCAAATGTACGGTTCGCCTGATTTGCGACACTGACCTTCGTGCAGCCGATAACCAAATTCAAACGCCCGACAGATTAAGGAGTTATCTGCCGCTTCGGGTGCTGTAGAGTCAGAGGATTGTTGCTGGGTAAGCAAACACGCTTGCAGCCAGTCAGGAAGTTGAACAATGGGGCAAGTAGGGGCAGTGGTGTTCATAGTGTCACACTTAAAGCTTATGAATAGGTGGACGGGTGATTGGAGGATCTGCCAATTCTACGGCATTTATTGTATTCAGGGATACAGACACGCCGGCAGCGTTAAGGATTTCGTCTGCAAACCTGGACGGTAGAATTAAGACTTTGCTGACAGGGGGATGAATCAGGAGCGGCAGCTATCAATAATGTTCTCAGACATAACATCGCTGCAACCCAAAGTTCTATCTTCCTTTAAGCTTTATAAACCTTAAAGAGAACCCCTTTCATACAATATAGACAAAATTCTTTACATCATGCTGCCAGAAATTCACCGCCAACACTATCAGCGATTGTACGAACTGCTAGAGAGGCTGCGACAGATCGCTCTCCCAGAGACGATTCCAGATAGGGCGACCCTCTCAAAAGCACTTCCAGAAGTGTGGCAATTTTTTCAGGAGAAAATTTTGAGTTTGCCGGCAGATGAGTTAGACCGGCAAACCGCATCAAGGGTACAGTCTTACCAAATAGAAATGCACAAGCAACTGAAGCTTTTAGACACAGACGTAATGTTTTTGCAAGCGTCGCGGCAGCCGGCAACCATTCAACAACGGCAGGCTCAGCTAGGGGATCGCATTAAAACTTTAATGGGATACTGTGAGGCGGTATTGGGGAGTGAAGAGTGAGGGATAACAAAGGAGAGGGCACACAGACGTTTCGCGCAACGCCCTAGAGAGATAGGGAGTCCTGAGTCCTGAGTCCTGAGTCCTGAGTGGGAAAGTGTTGAACGCTGAGTGCCGAGTCCTGAGTGGGAGAGGAGTCAAGAGGAAGGGGAGAGTGGGAGATGGGGTGAGGGGGAGAAGGGGAAAGCGAACCGTTTGCTAGATCGATTAAGGGTGGAACCGATATAAACGGATAAAACCCGCCACACAACTAGACAACTGACAAGTGACAAACAGAATGAGCGAAGCGTTATTTTGTGTCGAAAATCTGCGGGTTTCCTATCCTTATGGGCGGGTTGCCGGCGAAGCGAGCTGGGCGGTGGATGACGTGTCTTTGACGCTGCAACCGGGTGAAAGACTGGGATTGGTGGGAGAGTCGGGTTGCGGGAAGTCAACGCTGGGACGGGCAGCGATGCGGTTGTTACCGGCATCAACGCGCATTGAGGGACAAGTGAGATTTGCCGGCCAATCGGTTTTTGACCTGACACCGGCACAGTTGAGACGCTTTCGCGGAGAGGCGGTAGCGCTGATTTTCCAAGATCCGATGACGCGCCTCGATCCCCTAATGACGATTGGGGATCACTGTGTGGAAACGCTTTTAAGCCACCAACCCCAGTTAAGCCGGCGGCAAGCAAAAGATAAAGCAATTGAAACCCTAGCAGCCGTCAAAATCCCGGCTTCGCGATGGACACAATATCCCCATGAATTTAGTGGCGGAATGCGGCAGCGGGTGGCCATTGCCCTGGCGCTGATGCTTGATCCCAAGATGATTGTGGCGGATGAACCAACCACGAGTTTAGATGTGACGGTGTCGGCTGAAATCTGTCGCGAACTGACGCGGCTTTGCAACGAACGGGATCTGGCGCTGCTGCTGATCTCCCACGATTTGGCAATGGTGGGGGAATATTGTGATCGCATTGCGGTGATGTATGCCGGCAAGGTGGTAGAAACCGGCAAAGTTCAAGACGTTCTCCAAAATCCCCAGCATCCTTATACCCAATCACTGCTCAAGGCAGCGCTGCACATTCAGGCAGTCGGTGATCAGGGTGAAGGAGAGAGGGATAGAGGGGGAGACAGGCTTGCAGACGTGATCCCCACTGCTGAACCTCCTTTACTGCGTGTCCATGAATTGCAGCAGCATTACACCTTGGAAGCGAATTTTATTGAGCGGCTATTTGCTGGGCAAAACCAGACAATCCGTGCAGTTGATGGGGTCAGCTTCGATCTGTATCCAGGTGAAATTCTGGGATTAGTGGGAGAATCGGGTTGCGGAAAAAGTACGCTATCTCGCACCATTTTGCAACTGATTCGCCCCACCGGCGGCAAGGTAGAATTTCTCGGTCAAAATTTAATGCAATTGCCGGCAGAATCGTTGCGGCAGCGCCGGCGGCAAATGCAGATGGTGTTTCAAGATCCCCACGCTTGTCTTAATCCCATGATGACAGTGGGGCAAAGCATTGCTGATCCCCTGTTCATTCACCAGCTAGCAACGCCGGTAGAAGCGAAAGAGCAAGTCAGGCAGATGCTGAAACGCGTGGGATTAAGCCCAGAGGAATTTTATCACCGCTATCCCTCTGAGCTGTCTGGGGGGCAGCAGCAGCGGGTTGCCATCGCACGGGCGCTGATTACCCGCCCCCAACTACTGATTTGTGATGAGCCGGTGAGTATGTTGGATGCGAGTGTTCAGACGCAGGTGCTGGAGTTGATGCTGGAGTTAAAGCAGGAATTCGAGCTGACGTATTTGTTTATCACTCACGATCTCTGGGTAGCCAGATTTTTCTGTGATCGAATTGCTGTCATGAATAGCGGTCAGATTGTGGAAATTGGCCCTACCCGGAAAATTTTTACCAATCCCCAGCACCCTTACACCCAAACCCTGCTTCAAGCGGCACCGTTACTGGCGCGTACCAGCTGAGCTTCTTCAGACTCTTCATTGCCAATCTGTTCGTGTTCTAAAACAAACACATTTGCTTGCAGGTTGGCGATGATTTGTTTGCCCTGTTGTGTCAGCGATAAGTAGCGCAGTGCATCTTGAATATAGGGGTAAACACTACGCCAGAAATATTTGGGGTAGTGATGGCGTAAATCTCCAGGGTTGCTGTAGCCTAATTCTTTGGTTAAACCGATTTCTTCAAATTCATAGTACAGCGCTCCAATCTTTTTAAAGTAGCGGGGATCGCTGAGTTGACCGATTAATGCAGATGCGCGTACCAAGCCAGGAAAGTTCACGCTATCAAGTTCGTCCGCTCCGCTTGGCATTGGGAAACGAGTGAGTTCAATATTACGCTTAATTTGCTCAACATCGATCAGTTTATGACCGCCAAAGCGTTCATCAACAAATAGTTTTCCTCTATCCACACGGTAGGGGGTAAGGCTGGCATCAGTGGAACCATCGGGCAGGACGACGGTTTTCCCGTCTCTTCCGGTTGCATAAGCACCGGCTTGATCCTGCCGGCAAACGCCTTTAACATAGCCAATGTTATGGCACACCAAGGAGATGATGAAATGCAACCAATCCTCACAGGTAACACCTCCTTCACGAATGTGTTTGCCTCGCAGAATTTCTTGCCCAACTAAGCTCACTAAAATGGTGTGTTCCATGTTGTGATAGAGGGCATCGCTGTTGGCGAGGTTCTCTAACGCCATGTTGCCGGCCCAACCGATGATATCTTCATACTGAGGTTTGTAGCCTCCGTAGGTGCGGTGGTAGCCGGCTTTCAGCTTGTCTACGAATGCGTCTATCAGCAGTTCAACGGTATTGAACATATCCTGTTCTCCTGTTATACCAATTTCCTGTAAAGGGTCAATTTTTAATGGTTTGTTGCTGTCTTTGATTCAAGTTATTAATCAAAAAATCTCCCAGTTATTAAATATTTGTTTCCCCACTTCAGCACTGGATATGCGCTTGCTTTTGAAAGCACCGACGCTGTCAAATTATTTCCACTGGCTTCCGTGTCAGTGTCACAGCGCTAGGCAAACTGGCCGATAGAGAGGCTTGAAGTCTTTTAAACCTTTACACTCTCATACTAAGCCGGCTCTGTCTACAGCATAAGACCCTCAATGGATGTAACTCAGCGAAAGGAGCGTTTCATCCAGGGGAACCTTCTCAGGGTCACATACAAATCTAGACGCATCACAGAGCGATTGTCTAGGCTGCCAGACTTCCTTTGGGAAATTTCCCGGTTCAGCCTGTAAAAATACCGAGACATCTCGTTAGTTAGTTTCACGCAATAGCTGCCTTTTCACTGCTACCTAGCACCGGATTCCTGAATGAAGCCTACTTGACAAAACTTTGGCCAGCTCAATATCGGCACTCCGTCAAGGCTGTCGGTTAGCACGATATTGTTGCAATTGGGAATATCCCTATATTTCATTGTAGTAAATATATCTGCTGGTCGATCAAAATAACTCGATTGTGGTCATTGATACCATTTTAGATTCTTAAGATATTAGTTCCGGGTGAAAATGGCTAAGTCTCAAGTTGCCAAATTCTGTATTTTTACTGGCTAAAGTCAGAAAATCGAGAATTGTTTGAACAAGTCAAAAAGAATAAAAAAAATCAGATAGTAAGTTCCTCAATAATTAATCATGAAATTTATATAGCTAAATATCTGTAAATTATCCAAACAAATCTATACCGTAAAAACTATGTAATTCTATGAGCTTTAGTTAGAGTTCTCATGAATAAACAAGCTTAAAACTCAGGTCGCGTTGACCTCGGCTTGTATAGTAAAGACAGCCGGTTTACAGGATACTGAGCCAGTTCAGTGCTAACGCCATCGTTCATCCAATTGCATGACCTCACCAACCTTATCTATCTCAGCTTGGAGTCCCCTAAGACAGCCGGTATTTCGCGCCCTCTGGATAGCGTCTGCGGTGTCATCAACCGGCACTTGGATGCACGATGTGGGGGCAGCATGGCTGATGACTTCCCTTTCACCCTCACCGTTTTTGGTGGCGCTGATGCAGGCGGCAACAAGCCTACCATTTTTTCTGCTAGCACTGCCGGCAGGCGCACTGGCAGATGTCATTGATCGCCGGCGGATGCTTTTATTTACCCAAACTTGGATGCTCATCGCAGCCACCCTTTTAGGCGTGATCACGGTTGCCGGCATCACGACTCCTTGGATGCTTCTGGTACTCACATTTGCTCTAAGTGTGGGGAGTGCTGTGAATATGCCGGTGTGGCAGGCAATTACCCCAGAATTGGTTGCGAAAGAAGAACTTCCCTCAGCTGTTACCTTAAGCGGAATTGCGATCAATTTGTCTCGCTCAGTTGGGCCGGCATTGGCGGGGATCATTATTGCGGCTGCGGGAACCGGCTTTGTTTTTCTCCTAAATGCCGCTTCATTCGTGGGAGTCATTTTGGTGATTTATCACTGGCAAAGAATTCCCCAAAAAAGTGGTTTACCGGCAGAGCGATTTGTAGGAGCAATTCAAGCCGGTGTTCGCTATGCACGCTATGCGCCGGCTCTGCAAATGGTGTTGATCCGCACGGGAGCATATATTTTCTTTGCCAGTGCTTTGTTTGCTCTCCTGCCACTGTTGGGGCGCAGAGAGTTGGGTTTAGATGCCCTTCAATACGGCATTATTCTTGGTTTTTGGGGAGTTGGGGGGTTAGCCGGCGCGTTTATTTTACCCAAAGTGCGGCAGCGCTTGTCTACTGACTGGCTGGTAGCGGGGGCATCCGTCATCTTTGGGACGATGATGCTGGTGCTGGCGTCTGTTCGCAATTTTTACTGGGTGTGCGGCGCAATGAGCGTGGTGGGGGTGGCGTCCCTCGCCGCAATGGTGAGCTTTAATGTCGCCGCGCAAACTGCTGTTCCCACTTGGGTGCGTGCCAGAGCTTTATCGCTGCATTTGCTATTATTTCAAGGATTTATGGCCTTGGGGAGCCTGTTGTGGGGGGCGCTGGCGCAACGCACCGGCATCTCGACGACGCTGACATCTGCGGGGATCGGGTTAATTGCGACTGTGGCGCTTACCTTTCGCTACCGGCTCCGATGTGCAGAGAAATTGGACTTAAGCGCATCCCTGCACTGGCAGCAGCCGGCGCTTGCCTTTGAGCCTTGCCCGAATGATGGGCCGGTGTTAGTGACACTGGAGTTTCGCATCGATCCCGCCAATGCAGAGGCGTTTACAGAAGCGATGCAAATGCTCAGTCAAATTCGCCGGCGAGATGGGGCAATTCAGTGGGGATTGTTTCACGATTTAGCCGATCCGGGTCGATTTGTGGAAACATTTGTGGTGGAATCTTGGGCGGAACACAAGCGACAGTTTGAGCGAGTTACGAATGCGGATCGAGCAATTGAAGATCGGGTTCGCGCGTTTCATGCCGGTGATCGCCCTCCCAAGGTTTCGCAAATGATTTATGCGAATGCCGGTAATGCTAGAAATCCCGAACAACCCTGCTAAAAATTTCAAAACTGTTGTTGAATGAGCCTTTGAAAGGGCAACCATAGAAACCAGAAGGGCCGGCTTTTTAACAATCACTTCGATAGTGTTGCCAGTTTTCGTCTATGCCGTAAGGAATGTGAATGGCTCTCCAGTAAGTGTTTTCTTTAAGCATCCGACGGAATGCAAGAGAGATGGCTCGTTCTGTCGGGTTCAAACTTGCAGCGAGATCAATCCCTTCTGTTTGCTTGAACATTTCGAGCTTTTCTGTTGTAGTCAATGAACGGAATCTTACGCTTTGGAGAGGCGGCCTAAACCTCTGCTGTCGCCATCACAGATTTGTAAGGCAGCTTTGCCATGCGAAGCCAGGTTTCTAGCTTCATCCCTTACATTAAAGCTGGGTAGTCCCCATAAAGATGGGGCAGTGTATAAAGTAATCATGTGTGTGATTGTTATCTAAAGAGCATTCAATTCTTTCGGGACTCCTTAGTCAAAATCAAAATTGCTAGACAGCTTAATTTTTTTTTGTTGCGAAAATTTTTTTTGACTAATGAGGCGATTACCCCTTGAGGATAACTGCTTTGCAATGCTTTAGGGTTTCTCACAATTGACAACGGCAGCAGTATCAGCTTTACGCATCGACAACTTGACTTCCCAGCCGGCTAGATCCCACCAATTAACACGCTTGTTCGGCTGTATCCAGAAATCCAGTTGCTTAATCTTGCCATCCTCAAACACCAGCTTTGGAAACGCGGGATAGCTGGTATCATCAGTTTCGCTATAGTTGCGTCCAAAATAATTCATGCAAACAGTTAATCCCTCAGCTACTCCCAATTCTTCGGTTCCAGTGCCTTTCAAGGTTGCATCATCGTAGCTGAATCTGCCATTGAATGTGTTACCGGCTAACGATCCTTGGGTAACGTTGACGGTAAAATCATAGGTAATCGTAGAAGCGTGGGCTTTACTGGTTGTTATTACAGCAGTGTAGAGAGCAGCACTGGCAACCGCAAAGGAGTGTCTTAAGAATGGGTTAAACATTGTAAGATTAATTTGCTGAGATTAAGTTAAGTTTAATCGGTTTGGGCAACATTATCTGAAGTTTTGAACATCTTTCTGCTGATCGCGCTCATGCTACAGGGTGCTTTGAAAGTAGTATAGTTCTCCGTCTTCTCCTTCTCTTAGAAGAGCGACGTCATAGTTTGGGTCATAATTTTCTATACTTCTATAAAATGTGGGAAGACCATAACTGCTTCTCGCAAATTTTTTTAAGGGAGCTTTTTTCTTTTTTGATTTAGCCATGATTTCCAGTTCCCCGCTGGGTATGGAATATAATTTTTTTGGACAGCTAGAATTAGCCTAAATCGTTTTTGTAGATGCACTTCAAATTTTAGGCATGAGCCGCCTATAACTCTTGAATTTCTGATTTATAGATGCATAGAAAATTCTCGGCATGAGTGCATCCTAACGCTTGAATCTCTGGAGGAAAAGCGGTTAGAGGAGCAATCTTTCCTTCGATACCAAATTTTTTTGCAGCCTCAGCCGTTCCTGCGTGAAGGTAGACAACGTTGGGTGATAAGTCCAGCCACATCCCTAGGCGTTGAGCGACATCGTAAGTTGTCATGGCTCCAAGACCCTTGACCCGATAGGCAACGTATTCTAACCATTTGTAAAGTTCCTCGAACGTCTCGAAGTGCTCAGGCAGCGCAGCATCTTCTTGCGAAACTTTCAATCCTTGCGCCAAGTTAGATGATACTCGACATTGATGTGGGTGCATTTTGCCATTTGCAGACTGAGAAATCCAAGCTCTCTTTAATGCACCATCCCAATTGAGAGTTTTGTCACCCCACCATTCTTTTTGAGTTTGGTAGAAATCGTTGTATTTTTTTAGATAATCTTTCACCCAATATGAAAGCGTTTTTGCCTCGCCTAAAAGCGTTTCTTCATCAGAATTAGAAGATTTTCTACACTGATTTACAGATTGATTTGCTGTATTTTTCTTTTGGCGGCAGCTCATCATTTCACCTAGATCAGGAATAGTTTTATTTTAGCATAATCTTGGATTGTCTGCAATGCTAAAAAGTGTTTTATATGAATTTTTAAAAATTTTGATTAAGCAAAATTAAAAGATTTAACTAATTTTTATATGCAAAACTTCTAGGGTATTATCATGAACGCTAGTTTCAAGGGAGATAACCCAATGAACATTGCTATCATCGGGGGTGGAATTGGCGGTTTAGCGACTGCAATCACCCTGCTAAAACACGGATTTAATGTGCAAGTCTACGAACGAGCACAGGCGTTGCGACCCATTGGTGCCGGCCTGACCTTGACCCCGAATGGATTGAATACCCTCAATGCTATTCAGCCGGGCCTGGTTGAGTCGTTGAAACAGGCAGGCAGCCAAATGAACACTTTGATACTGAAGCGAAGCACCGGCGAGATAATCGCGTCAAAGCCGCTTACGGCCCTGGAACACTATGGACAACCCCTGTTGAACATTCAGTGGTCGCGCCTGCAAGCCATCCTCGCATCGTTACTGCCGTCAGATATTATTCATCTCAATCATCAATGTATTGGTTTTGAACAGCATGAAAGCAGTGTTGAAACTCATTTTGAAAATGGAAAAACAATCCAGTCAGATTTGCTAATTGGGGCAGATGGAATCAACTCTGTTGTCAGGCAAAAGCTAATCGGTGATGGTTCTCCTCTTTATGCCGGTCGAATGTCTTGGCGTGCCGTCATTCAATATCCCCACCCCCTGTTGACTCCTAACTTAGCGACCTTAATCACGGCAGCCGATGGCAAAAATTTCTTGCTGGTCGATGTGGGCGAGGGATACACCTTTTGGAGTGCAGGTGCGCTATTGGCAGACGATTCTGTTTGTCAACGTGCAACTGATGCCAAGGCTCGTGTTTTGGAGATATTTGCAGAGTGGGCAGACCCTGTGGAGGCGATCATTCAGGCAACCCCTGCCGATGAGATTGTGGAGCGACCGATCTGTGACAGAACCCCCTTACAACGCTGGAGTGAAGGCAGAGTTACGCTATTGGGCGATGCTGCTCATCCAGTTGTGCCATCTCTGGGGCAAGGAGCAAACACCGCGTTTGAGGACGCTTACGAACTTGCAGAGTGCCTTTCTCTTGCACCTAGCATTGAAGCTGCTCTGGATGCTTACGAGCGCCATCGCATCCCTCGCACAGAAGTGATCTATATTCGCAGTGCAAATCAGGGGAACCGCTCCTACAAGCCAGAAAGCGAGACAACATTGCAGGAAATGATGAAATCATCCCAAATGAATCAAAATGAGTTTGAAGAATGGCTCTACAGCTACAAGCCTTCTGAAAACCGTAAATTTGTAATATGAATGTCATCTTCTGTCAGGGGGTGTCTGCTTCTACTGCCGGCATCCCTTATTTTTTTACGTTTTCTTTCTACTTGCTAGATTGCTGCCTTTTCTCTGCTTTAGTATAAAGTCCAGAAAAAGTAGACACTGAATTTAAAATTATCATGGGTTTTATTCAGCAAAATCTGAACAGTTATTATTTTTAAATATCCGGCAACTACGGTACAATAATAAACCTTCTTAGATTTTGCAAATTTAAGAAAGGGTGATCAAAGAGTAATTGAGAAGATATGACGATCCGTGATGCTGTTGAAAGTGATTTGCCGGCTATTATTGCCATCTACAATGCTTCCATTCCCAGCCGTATGGCAACTGCTGATTTACAGCCGATTTCAGTGGATAGTCGCCTTGCTTGGTTTGCCGAACACACCCCCACTCGTCGCCCACTTTGGGTAATGGAAATAGACGGATGGGTGGCTGGGTGGCTAAGTTTTCGCTCATTTTATGGAAGACCGGCTTACTCTGCAACTGCGGAACTTGGGATTTATGTTGACCCAACTTATCAGCGCAGTGGAGTTGGCCGGCAACTCCTATCACGGGCAATTGAGCAAAGTCCAACTTTGAATCTTAAGACTTTACTGGGCTTTATTTTCGCTCACAATGAGCCGAGTTTATTATTATTTGAAAAATTTGGTTTTGAACGCTGGGGCTATTTACCCAAAGTTGCAGAACTCGATGGCATTGAGCGGGATTTGATGATTATGGGTCGGAAAATTGAAACCGGCATTAGGGGATTAGGAGATGGCGAAAGAGGGGGAGAAAGATAGATCAGTTTTATTAGCAGCAATTAGAAAGTTAGAAGCTTATGTTGTTTATCATACTTAATTCGGTTTACCTACCTCTTTTTCTTAAGTTTGCACCGGCAGGCTTGATTTAAGCGAATTCAGTCACTCAGACAAAATGAATTCTTAATAACAAAGCACTTCCCTGAAAGGGAGATATTTTAATTTGCAGAGGTTGAGAATTTGTTACAGCATTCAATAAGAAGGGCGACTGTAAAAATCGCCCCTCCTATTGCACAAAACGAGTGAAATCTAAGCTTCAATCACAACCCGCAGGTTGCCCCGTTTCTTGGCAACGCGGCAGGCAGTAGTTGTGCCGGCCCGCTCAAATTCCAGATCAAGTAAAGTGTTGCCGACTTTCAGGTTATGCAGTGACAGCTTATTGATCGACTCTGGCAAAGTGGGGTCAATAATTCGCAAGCAATTATTGTGGGCATCAGGCACCAAATTAACCATCATTTGCAGCAGTTGAAAAACACTGCCGGTGGCCCAAGCTTGAGGAGAACAGGCGACAGGATACTGCACCGGCTCGTCATCACCTGTGCGTTCATAACCGCAGAACAATTCAGGAGGACGCTTGTAGGGTTGCTTGCTAGTCATATCGAGCAATCCTTTAGCAATTTCCAACGCTTGGTCAACCACGCCGAGAGAGCGCAAACCCATTGCAATTAAAGCATTATCATGGGGCCAAACCGAACCGATATGGTAGCCCATTGGATTGTATGCCGGCGACAGACTGCTGAGCGTGCGAATGCCCCAGCCATTAAACATATCTGGCGCAAGCAGCCGCTCCGCCACACTCAGAGCTTTATCCTGAGTCAGAATGCCTAGGCTCAAACAGTGGCCAGGATTGGAGGTAATGCCGTCTATTTGGTTGCCATCGCCATCCAAGGCGGCAGCGCAGTACCCTTCCTCTTCCATCCAAAAATCCCGGTTGAAGCGGGTTTTTAGCTCGCGTGCTTCCTCTAGCCACTGATCTGCCAAGTCGAGGCGCTTTTTCATCCGGGCAATTTCGCTGAGGCGCAATTTCGCTGCGTAGACATACGCTTGCACTTCAGACAGGGTGATCGGGCCTGCCGGCTGCACGCCTTGGCGGTTGACGATACAGTTTTCCGAGTCTTTCCAACCCTGATTTGCTAAACCGCGACTTGACTGCCGGTCATAGCTGAGGTAGCCGGTATGTTTGCAGTTACGATCAATCCAATCCATTGCCGCCAAAGCATTGGGCCACAGATGCTCTAGGGTGTCTTTATCTGCTGTCCAGGCGTAGTATTCGGCGTAAAGCATCACCCACAACGGCGTAGCGTCTACAGTGCCATAGTAAGGGGTGTGCGGAATTTCCTGACATCTGGCCATTTCCCCCAAGCGCAGTTCGTGCAAGATTTTTCCCGGTTGCTCATCGCGCCAGTCATCATCTTTTTTACCCTGGTACTCCGCTAAGATGCTCAAAGTTTCACGAGCAATTGTCGGGTTGAGCATTAAAATTTGCGAGGCTGCGATAATCGAGTCCCGGCCAAAGAGGGTGGAAAACCAAGGAACGCCGGCAGAGAGTACGGTGTTTTTGCCAATCGACTGCCGCATCACATAAAGGTCTTGCTCAGCTCGCTCAATGACTTGATTAAAGGTGTTTTTATCTGAGCGGATCTTGGTAATTTCGTGCGTCCACTGTTCCTCTTCTAAATATTCAGCGGCTTTGGCTTGCACAAAAGTAGCCGGTGGGTTCACCTTAGAAGTGGGGCGACCGTTGGTGAACATTTGCAGCCGGTAGCCGAGTTTTTGGGTTTCGTGGGTCGCCAGTTCTATTTGCCAAATGGCTGTGTAACCTTGGAAATAATCTGGATGCCGGTGATCGAAACGAATGCGAGATTCCATCAGGCAACCATCTAAACCTTGGTATGCCAGAATTAATTCTTCCTGTTCCAGGAGGGAGGGAGGAGGACTGAGGACTGAGGTGTGAGTTGTGAATTCTGCTTCCTCCACTCCCCGGTTGGAGAGATCCTGCGATCCTGTGATTGTGCGTTCTCCTGTTAGGGGAATTCGTCGTAAAATTTGCCCGCGTTTTTGCCGGCCAAACCCCCGCACTTCAAATAAATCGACAAAATCGGCATCAAAACTGATGCTAACTTGAAAACTCACAGTCTCGGTGCTGTAATTAGAGATTTCAATTTCTGAAAACAGCGCTCCATTCAACATTAAATCCCGCTTAATTCCGATCGTTTCCGGCGGGAGATGATTTTCAATTCTGGGATTCGTACACAAAACCGACAGACCAAATCCTTTATCGGCGGTGCTGCTCAGTAAAACCGGCGATCGCCCTTCAATCTGCAACTCTAAACGATTTAGAAACCGCGTATCGCAGCAGAATAGCCCCATACTGGCGTTTGTGTCATTGCCCAAACAGCCGGCGATGTTACCCAAAGTATCGGTAACTAAAAACATATCATTGTCTTTAATTGTGAGCGTTGGCTGAGGACGCTCACTCAAAACGCAAGGCCATTCTGGAAGCGGCAGATTTTCGGCTGGGACAAAAGATTTACCGTCTAGTTCAATGGTATCCGGGGTCATGCTGGAGATTCTTCTTTGAGGTTACAAGTTTCTACATTCACGTCGGGGCAAAAACAAAATTTCTGAAAACAATGGCTATTTTAGTAAAGCCAAGGAATCAGCTTTTTGACCCGGTTTTGATAATTTGGGTAGTCTGGATACTTCTGGCTTAGCCAAGCTTCTTCTCGGCTGGCTTTGGCATTAAGAAAGGCAAACAGAATTACTCCGCCGGCTAGGTGAAACAAGCTCTGTTGCCAAATCGCCCAGCTTAGCGCTGCTAAAATTAAGCCACTGTAAAGCGGATGACGCACTAAGCTGTAGATGCCGGTTTGGACAAGTTGGCCATTTTCTTTAGGATAGGGTAAGGGTGTGAGGTTGCCGCCTAAATCCAACAGTCCTTTAATAATTAGAACGAATGCCCCCACGCCTAGGATCGCTGCGATGCCCCAAATCCCATACAATAGTGCCGGTGAGTTGATATTTAACCCAGCAGGCCGGTAGACCGGCAGCATCACAAGCGCGATCAGCAGCAAACCCTGAATTAATACCAAATATTCACCGCGCTCACCACTTCGCCACCCTTGGCGGGTAAAACCCCAATCTCTCAAAAGTTTCATGAGAATTTGTGGTTACCTCCCCTAAATTTGTCCGATATTATCTGTCCTTTATCCTGTGTAATTCGTTCAGGCAAGATGTGAGCTATTGCAGACTCAATCTTGACAAATTTGTGATTTTGTGGATTAACTGAACAGTTTTACGGACGAGGGCAAGCAAACTAAGGTGGGAACCTAAATTAACAGACTCACACCCGTCCACTACACAGGTAACACAGGTGTTGAGTTTAGCTCAGCCAAGGCCGGCTAACCTCTTCCAGACGGAGGATTTCCTCTGGAGAGAGTTCCCAACCCAATGCGCCGGCATTCTGCTGCGCTTGCTGGGCTGTTTTTGCCCCTGGAATTGGAATCACGCTGCCTTGGGCAATTAACCAGTTGAGGGCAACTTGTGCCGGCGTGCGTTGGTATTTTTCACCAAATTGACGCAACAGAGAAAGCACCGGCTCAATTTTCTGCAAGCCGCTGCGGCTAAATTTGGGGTCCCATTGACGAGGGCCGGCAGGCGGTTTTTCAGCAGTATACTTGCCGGTGAGCAATCCTTGCGCCAAAGGGCTGTAAGCAAGGAGGGTAATACCTAACTGATGCGCCGCACTCAAGATCCCTTGGCTTTCAATTTGCCGAGTTAACAAAGAATAGCGCACCTGATTCACGGCTAAAGGGACGCCTCGTTTCGCCAATAGCTGGTGCGCTTCCCGCATCTCCTCAGCTGAGTAATTACTTACACCTACAGCCTCGATTCTACCCCGCTGTACCTCATCGGCTAAGGCGTTCATCAGGGTTTCCTGACTCATAAAAAAGGTGAACGGCCAGTGTACCTGATAGAGGGTGACGCGATCCATCTGTAAGCGCTTTAAACTGTCCGTCAGGGCATCAGAAACCGAGTCGCCGTTAAAGCGCCAAGGAAGCGGGGCAAATTTGGTGGCAATATGCACCGGCTGTCCGCTTTCTTTGATAAACTGCCCCAAGAGTTTTTCTGACTCACCTGGGCCGTAAACCTCGGCGGTGTCAAAGAAGGTGATGCCGGCAGCGAGTGCGGCATGGAAAGCTTCTCGTACCTGCGCTTCGCCGTAGTCGCTGCCGTAGTTCCAAAACAGCTTATCACCCCACGACCAAGCGCCAATGCCCAAGGCGGTGACAGCCGGCCCATTTTGTCCTAAAGTTGTTGTTTGCATCTTTGATGAGTGCTAATACTTAACGTTTAAAAGTGTAGCGCTGCCGGCAGTTTGTCGTCTTTTGTACATTTGAGTGAGAAGATTGCCAGGATCAGAGGATTTGGAAACGTCCCTGTTGTGGGAAAAATTTACAGATGAACGCGTTGGAACCGGCAATCCGCGCATATAAAATACAAAATACTGTTAATGCTTGATCAATTAGGTGGGGTATAGAGATGAATCGCGATCATTTACCAGATTCTGAGCCGGTTGAATCAGAGAAGCTACTGCCTAAACTTAATTTACTGACAATGTTCCGGCTGAGCTTATTCCAAATGGGATTAGGCATTATGTCACTCCTAACTTTAGGGGTGATCAACCGGGTGATGATTGATGAGTTAAACGTGCTGCCATTAATTGCTGCCGGTGCCATTGCAATGCACCAATTTGTTGCGCCGGCACGCATTTGGTTTGGTCAATTATCCGATTCTAAACCGCTTTTGGGCTACCACCGCACCGGCTTTGTTTGGATTGGGGCAGCGGTATTTGCAATTACCTCTTTTATTGCAGTGCAAGTGGTGTGGCAACTCGGCGGCAGTTTGCAAGCAACCGGCTGGAGTTTTTCAACCTATGCTTGGGTTGCAGTTCTGGCTTTAGTTTTTGCAATCTATGGATTAGCACTCAGTGCAAGTTCCACTCCGTTTGCAGCTTTACTGGTGGATGTTTCAGATGACGATAATCGCTCTAAATTAATTGGCATTGTTTGGTCGATGTTGATGGTGGGAATTGTGATTGGTGCGATTACAATTTCTAAGTTATTACAGATGCCAGAAGCAGGCGAAGAAGCGATTACCAATTCCGCTTCGGCAAATCTTGCGAATATTCCTCAATTACAAGCCACCATTAATCCAGTTTTTATGATAGTGCCGGCTGTGGTATTTGGATTGAGTGTCTTAGCAACTTTTGGAGTCGAGAAAAAATATTCTCGCTTCAACTCTCGCTCAACTTTAGTGGATCGAGAAGATAAAATTACCTTGAGTCATGCGCTGCGGATTTTAACAGCTAACCGCCAAACCGGGTTATTTTTTAGTTTCTTGTTGGTGCTGACAACAAGCCTGTTTATGCAAGATCCCGTGTTGGAACCCTATGGTGGGGAAGTGTTTGGCATGAGTGTTTCACAAACAACTCAACTCAATGCCTTTTATGGAATGGGAACCCTGATCGGTATTGCTTCCACCGGCTTTTTACTTTTGCCTCGTTTAGGTAAACACAGAACAACCAAATATGGATGTACAGCCGCAGCCATTAGTTCAGGATTAATTATTCTCGCCGGATTTACAGCTAATCCAGGAATGCTGAAAGGTAGCTTATTATTCTTTGGGTTAGCATCGGGAGTTTTGACTGCCGGCGCAACCAGTTTAATGCTAGATTTAACGGCGGCAGAAACAGCCGGCACATTTATTGGTGCTTGGGGTTTATCTCAAGCAATGGCGAGAGGCTTGGCAACCGTATTTGGTGGGGCAGTTTTAAATTTAGGGAAGAATTTGTTTCCTGTGCCAGTGCTTGCTTATAGCATGGTTTTTGCACTGCAAGCGGTGGGAATGATTGTTGCAATTTTTCTATTGCGGCGCGTTAATATTAAAGAATTCCGCGAGAATGCAAAGAGTGCAATTGCTGCGGTGATGGCCGGAGAATTAGATTAATTTAGGAGAATTGGATGGAGGCGAGACTTGAGGAATTAGGGGATTTTTGGGCGCAAGTTTTAGAGTTTGCAGAGAAGACGGCTGTTCGAGTTGGCACTCAGTTAATGGCTGATTTCGGTCAAGTTCAAGCAGCAGAAAAACTAGATGGAAGTTTAGTAACCCAATCCGATAAATGGGCAGATCAGGAAATTCGAGAAGCCATCGCTGCGGCTTTCCCCACTCACGGAGTTTTAAGTGAAGAAGGAGAACACGTTTTTCCAGATACTGAATGGTGCTGGATTATCGATCCTTTAGACGGAACCACAAACTTTGCCAGAGGAATTCCGATTTGGGGAATTTCAATGGGATTATTTTATCAAGGTTTTCCAGTTTTCGGCTATGTTTATTTACCGCCGTTAAAGCAAACTTTCTCGGCATTTTGGAACAAGGAATTAGAAAAGTCTTTAACGCAAAACACTCAAGGCGCTTTCCTGAATTCTCAGCCAATTCATACAAGCAGGGATTCGCTATCTAAAAATCACTTTTTTAGTTTTTGCACTCGCAGCATTTCCGCAATTGAACATCCCTTCCCCTGCAAAATCCGAATGCTAGGCGTCGCAACGTATAACTTTTTAATGGTAGCCGCCGGCATCACGTTAGGAGGCGTAGAAGCAACCCCCAAAATTTGGGATATTGCCGCAGTTTGGACAATCATTAACGCCGCAGGTGGCGTTTGGGTTCCCCTAGAACAAGAATCCATCTTTCCCTTAGAAGCCGGTAAAGATTACAGCAATCGATCTTACCCAACCTTAGTTCTAAGCCAGCCTGATTTAGTGCCGGTGTTTCAACCATTAGTACAATCACTCAATAAATCTGCAAAACCTTAGATCCAACAGATAAACCATCTGTGTTTATCTGTGTGCATCTGTGGTTAATAAAAACAAATATTCGCTTTCGCGAAAAAACTACTCACTCTTCCAAAAAAAATCAGCAACCGGCTTATCGGAAACAGAGGGAAAATCCGAGTCAGAATTAAGCAAAATTAACCGCTGCTGAAAAGACTCACCGGCAAACCCAGCCATCCGCCGTTCAACCCGACTCGGAATCCCATATCCATAAATAACATGACCTTGACCGGCAAGCACAACCACTTGATAGCCTGGATTCTGTTTTAAAAATTGAGCGATCACATCTGCCATTGTTTCATCCCACAAAACTTGTGCCAGAAAAAATCGCTCAAAATTAGCACTAGAACCGTGACCGGCTTGTTGATGCTGCTTAAAAGAATCTAGCACCATTTGCCGGTATTCCGCATTGCTAAGGTCGATTTCCGTAGCCGTGGGAATATACTGCCGATCCGTTTCAGCTAAACCTTCCAAACCTTCACGAACGACTTTTCGAGTGACTTCCGACGGCGTATTTAAAGCTAACACCGGCAGCCGATTTGAATTCGCAAATTGCAAGATCGGTGCATAATATTCCCAAGGAAACCCCCACCGCTGATTATACTCACTTTTTTCTACCAGTTCAGTTTCTGTTAACTGGCCGGCAAGATATTGATCAATAACATTTTGATAGGGACGCTGAAACATTTCCATTGCAATCGCAATTTTGGGATTTTGCCGATGCAATTCTTGCAAAATCGCTAGCTGAGCTTTATGATCCTCTGCGCTATCATGGGTTTCTCCCAGATACACGACACTTGCCTTGCTGAGTTCCTGCAAGACTTCTTGCCGGCTGTGAGACTCCTGAAGCGGGCTAGAAATTCGTTGAGCAAAAGTAGTGCCGGTGTACAATAGAACCAGTCCCAACGACCAAGCAAACAGTTTAGAAATTTGGGATATTTTCATAGAATTATTTTGTCTCACACGACTTCTGTGTTGCAATCAAGTTCCACTAACCGGCATTGCAAAATTGTATAGAAAGCTCAGATGCCGATTCTAAAAGTACAGAAAGCAAAGCCGGCAATTTCAATCAAAAATCCATTAAAAATAGGGGCAATTTATAAAATTTACCCCTATCGTATAAATCTGATTATCTTAAACTTTTAAGCGTCGTCGCGAGCTTCGTTAGGAGAACCTGGAGAAGAATTGTAGAGGGCATCTAAATGTTCGCGGGCATCTTCTACCGTCATCGACTTCATCACCATCAGCGGCTCATTCACAACTTTCCCATTAGAATCAAGTAATTCTGGGTGAGGGGTTCCCCGATACCGGCTTATCGGCGATCCTGATATGGGTGAGTAAGGGCGTTGAGACTCGGCACTCAAGGTGATCAAGCTGCGAATTAAATTACCGACCGCCAAGAAAGCCAAAGTCGTAAAAGCAAGAATGTATAGCAAGTGTAACATCGCATTTTCCTCCAACAACACAGTTTATTTACAAGTTTGAACAGATGTTTAAGAACAAAAACCGCTGTTAAATGAACGTTTGTTTAAATACGCGGGTTTTGCCAGACCTTTAATTTATAGTCTTAGACGCCTTTTGCTCAGCCTACCTGTGGTGGCTGCGCGTTGTTGGACTTTTCCATGCGGTTCCGCATCGACACCTGCCAACATTCGGTGAGCAGTTTGTGCCACGGCATCAAGACTTCCATTTCCACCCCAACTTTGCCATCTGTGGCGTTTAGAAGCATTTTAGCCGTACTCACTTCCTGCTGAGCCTGCACCACTCTTGCCAGTAAGTCAGCTTGCCCCTCGGTGCCGAGAAAAGAAATTTCTTGGGTTTCTAGAAGCGAGCGCGAGCGCCCAAACCAATACTGAAAGTCTTCTAAGAGCGGCTGTAAAACCGTCTTGAGCAAGTCGGGTTCAGGCAGATTTGGATTCAGCATAAATTAAAAATGAGTGACTGAGCTAACCTAATCTTAACGCAATTTACAATTTGTAACATTTACTGCACTTTTTTTCAATCACCGAGTCGTCAGTCAGCATTGCAACACCGGCATATTAATTACAGCTATAGAGGATTGACATTTAAGCCAAGACATGGATTAAAAACCAACAACTCCGTTATCAAGCAACCGCAGTCAAGTTAAGCGGTTAAGCTCGATTGAAATTGACGCAAGCAAACAATCCAAAAGCAGTATTTTGCTGAAAACCGGCAACCTTCCTTAAAACCCATCAAGCATTGAAATGCAATAAAATAAAACAGCAAAACAGTAAATCCTTATCCGGGATTGAAATACCAGGGATTGGAACGAAATCAATAGCCGATGGTTAGCTCATCTCCCGCTTCCCCAGAAGAACAACCCGAAAAAATCCATCTGCCGCGCACCGGCGAATCAGTAGCCTTGCAAAAAATTCGCCACACCGCTTCCCATGTGATGGCAATGGCAGTGCAAAAATTATTTCCCAAAGCGCAAGTCACTATCGGACCCTGGATTGACTATGGCTTTTACTACGACTTTGACCATCCAGAATCGTTTACGGAAAAGGATCTCAAGGCGATCAAAAAAGAGATGATCAAGATCGTCAACCGTAAACTGCCGGTGGTTCGGGAAGAAGTGAGCCGTGAGGAAGCCAGAAAGCGGATCGAGGCCATTAATGAGCCTTACAAACTAGAAATATTAGAAGGCATTCAAGAACCGATTACCATCTACCATTTGGGTGAAGACTGGTGGGATTTGT
This sequence comes from Microcoleus sp. FACHB-68, assembly GCF_014695715.1. Lineage (NCBI taxonomy): Bacteria > Bacillati > Cyanobacteriota > Cyanophyceae > Oscillatoriales > Microcoleaceae > Microcoleus > Microcoleus sp. FACHB-68. Next base: position 74,317 of record NZ_JACJOT010000006.1, on the reverse strand, counting down.
GTGCCGGCCCTCATGTCGAAAACACCAGCGAACTCAACCCCAAGGCATTTGAACTCGAAAGTGTTGCCGGTGCTTACTGGCGCGGTGATGCCACCAAACAACAGCTACAGCGAATTTACGGCACTGCTTGGGAAACACCAGAACAACTCGAAGAATACAAACGCCGCAAGGAAGAAGCACTTAAGCGTGACCACCGGAAATTGGGTAAAGAACTCGGTTTATTTATCTTCGCCGATCCCGTAGGCCCAGGATTACCCCTGTGGACACCGAAAGGCACCATTTTGCGGTCGATCCTGGAAGATTTCCTCAAACAAGAACAAATCAAACGCGGCTACCAACAAGTCGTCACCCCGCACATCGGCAGAGTGGACTTGTTTAAAATTTCCGGTCACTGGCAGAAATATAAAGAGGATATGTTCCCCATGATGGCGGAGGATCAGGAAGCCGCCGCCGCCGAACAGGGTTTTGCCCTCAAGCCGATGAACTGCCCTTTCCACATCCAAATTTACAAGAGCGAGTTGCGTTCCTATCGGGAATTGCCCATGCGCTTAGCTGAATTTGGCACCGTCTACCGCTACGAACAATCAGGCGAACTTGGTGGTTTAACACGGGTACGCGGCTTTACCGTCGATGACTCTCACCTATTTGTCACACCAGAACAACTGGATGATGAATTTTTGAAAGTGGTGGATTTGATTCTGTCGGTGTTCAAGAGTCTGCAACTGAAGAACTTCAAAGCAAGACTGAGTTTCCGCGATCCGGCTTTGGATAAGTACATCGGTTCAGATGAAGCGTGGGAAAAAGCCCAAGGTGCGATTCGTCGCGCCGTGGAAACTCTCGGCATGAACTACTTTGAGGGAATTGGAGAAGCGGCATTTTACGGGCCGAAACTCGATTTTATCTTCCAAGATGTTTTGGATCGCGAGTGGCAGTTAGGGACGGTTCAAGTTGATTACAACCTGCCGGAACGCTTTGATTTAGAGTATGTAGCGGCGGATGGTTCCCGCCAGCGTCCAGTGATGATTCACCGTGCGCCGTTTGGATCTTTGGAACGGCTGATCGGGATTTTGATTGAAGAATATGCCGGCGATTTTCCGCTGTGGTTAGCGCCGGTGCAGATTCGCCTGCTGCCGGTGAGTAATGATTTTCTGCCTTTTGCGGAAAATGTCGCTGCTCAGATGAAAGCGCTGGGGATTCGTGCTGAAGCAGATATCAGTAGTGAGCGTTTGGGTAAACTCATTCGCAATGCAGAGAAGGATAAAATTCCCGTGATGGCAGTGGTGGGAGAGAAGGAGGTTTCTTCAAATAGCCTCAGCATTCGCACCCGTGCTTCTGGGGAATTAGGTTCGATGCCGGTGCCTGATGTGATTGAGCGGATGAAAAGCGCGATCACGGATTACAGCAACTTTTAGCAGAACTCTCTGCGGTGGGCAATTCGGAACTCCGCTTCGCCCACCCGATTGCTGATAGAAAAATAGCTCTAATTAACAAGGCAAGCGAGCGCCGTAAAAGTTGCCCATTCAAGTGATTTGCTTGGGGCAGCTTACTTTTTTGGTAATCTATTGATTAACAATCAGGGACTTCAATTGTTTTCACAATCACTGCCGGCAAACTAGCTGTAGTTTAGGGAACGTTTGAACCGGCTTCATACTGTTCGCGTTGTCCCAGAGGTTACCGACTTCAGTTTTATCTCACTCGGTATTCTATAACAAATGAAATTAAATTACTAGACTGCGTAATTATCCTGATTCAAATTTTATTGAGAAAGTTTAAATTAACAAGAATGAACTCCAAGAACTTGTTCTGGGACTCTCAGCACAGATCGCGCTTACTTTGCAATGTGCAAACCCTCGTTTGTCTGAAGTAAACAAAGCTCAAAATATTTTGTGGCAATTGCCAGACAATAGGGCTAACCTCACATATTCGACTCAAAGCCGGCCACAGGGTAAGACAAAGTTTATTCTGCGTCTATGTGCCAAAATGGAAATTAACCGAACTCAGCAATTTATAAAAAATACAATACAAAATTAACAATTTAACCGTTACCAAGCAATAGCTAGGGAAACTCTAAACAACGATATTAATCGTGACGCTGTCATTTTATAAAGATTGAAATCGGCTGTATTGCCCAACAGAGTAGCAACTGTGTTTTACAGAAGACGGTAGGTAAAATTGATGCCGGTAGAAACCCAATACGAACCTCCCAACAACTCCCACTTACAACCATCTCACCTAGAGCAGTGTAGAGAACCTCATAAGCGCGCTCCCATGCGCCTCCACCGAACCTTAAGTCCTATAGAAACCTGGGGCTTTGGCCTGACCGCTCATCTCTCCTGGCTTAGTATTGCTCCAGTAATCCACGCAGCTATTGGCCCTCAAGCCATTTTCGTCTGGTTGCCTGGAGTAATAGTTGGTATGTTGCTCAACTTGCAAGTTAAACGCTTAGGAGAGCATTTTCCTGACATAGCAGGGGGAACGCCTAACTATGCCACCCGATTGCTGAGGAATTATCCGAGGCTAGGACGCTATGCAGCGATCGGATACTTTTTTAGCTGGGTATCGACTCTGCCAATTAACGCCGTTGTCCTGACAGAGCTAATCAAGGTTCACCTTGAACCTTTGGGCATTAGCTTTCCCGATCCCATCCTCAAAATTGGCTTCACAGTGCTCGCGTTTATTGTGGCGTTTAGCGGCACCCGCGCCTTAAGTATCTTGCACTCATTTTTCATCATTCCGGCGCTCGGACTGCTATTGGTCTTTATTGTGCAAGGTTTGGGCTGGTTAGCTTTTTCCCCTAACAGTCCCGGCTTTTTCCCTACCAGTTGGCCAAGCCTCACCTTTGTGGACTGGGCTAAGTGGTTCTTCTTCTCAACCTACGCAGTGTACGCTTGTGAATCTAGCTCTGCGTTTGTCGCCGATAGCCGCCGGCCGGCTGAAACATTGCGGTTTTTGAGCCTTGCTGCTTGGCTGATGCCGCCGATATTTTTGGGGGGATCGTGGGTAGTCATGCGTTTGGCTAGCAATCCAGAACTGGGTGAAGATCCTGTCTTGATCCTGTTAGCCGCTTCTCGACCTTTCTGGGGTCAGTCAGGTTTATTGATTTTAACCTTCCTGATTGTCGCTAGCAGCCTTCTCAGCTGCGCGACGGTGGTTTCCAACTGCCCCCGTATGCTGTACCAACTCGCCTTGGATGGACACATTTCACCCGTCTTCGCTGTTGTGTCCCGCCGGGGTGTCCTAGGGCCGGCTATTGTACTGACGTTATTGCTCAGTCTCCTCTGTCTACTTTGGGGAAATGTGCCCCAGATCGTGATCGTCAGTAATATTGGTTGGTTTGTCTCGATCATGTTAGTCCATTTGGGACTGTGGCTGCGCCGAGGTAGGCCGGAGGTCTTGCTTTCCAGGTTGGCGCTGGGCTTGTTTTTAATAGAAATCGTTATTTTGGTTGTTGGCGGATCTGCTTGGGGTTGGCAAGAGTTTCTCATAGGGTTCCTGTTTCCCCTGGCGATCTTAGCTGCGGACAGGGCGATGCGTCGCATTGCATTTGCGCCCTTTCATCCAGCCTGGTGGATTCAGCGTTACAAGGCGCGAGTTCATGCTCAAGCAGTAGATTTTGTGGCGCTTGAAGTGGTCGTCCTGATCATACTGATCTGCAGTGCCGTTACTGTTAGTTGGGTGCTCGGCATCAAATTAAATGCTACCTCTGCATTTGGCTCTCCGCTTTTAGTCGTGCTACTGCTGATCATGGCATTTGTTGGGGTGGCAATCGCCTGCTGGACGAGCTTACCCCAGGTTGTGGCGATGGACGAAGCACGAGAGGCAGCGGAACAGCTCTTTATCATTGCCCTCGACGCCATTGTGGTGCTGGATGAAAACGGTGTGATTCGTAATGCAAACCCAGCTGCTGAGCGCTTGTTTGACGTAACAGCCGGCCAGTTAATTAGGCATCAGCTAAACCAACTACTGCCCGGATTGGCGAATGAGCCAGATGAGTGGCTCAGTCGTAGCGAACAAACTTTAAACCAGCCTGATAAAACGTCACGCATTCTTGAAGTTGCGATTTCAGACCGATTCTTCCAAGACGCTTCAGCTTCAAACCGGGATTTACAAGAATATGTGGTGATTTTACGCGATATCACCGAGCGCAAGCAGGCTGAGGAGGCGCTGCAAAAAGCGAATGAGAAGCTAGAAAGCCGCGTTGAAAAGCGCACAAATGAACTCAGGCAAACTGTTGAGCAATTGCAGACGGAAATACAAGAACGCCAGCGGGCGGAAGAAAATCTCAGGGCGATGCAAAACCAGATTGTCGTGCAAGAAAAGCTGGCTTCTTTAGGAAGTTTAACCGCCGGCATTGCTCACGAAATTAGAAATCCTTTAAACTTTGTCAACAATTTCTCTGAACTTTCTGTGGAATTAGCACAAGAACTGTTTGAAGAAATTGAAAATCAAGCTGAGCGATTGGATGCCAATACAACTGACTATCTAGGTGAGCTGTTAAATGACCTCCAACAAAATCTGCAAAAAATTAATCATCACGGTCAAAGAGCTGATAGCATTGTCAGTAATATGCTTTTGCATTCTCGCGGGCAAAGTGGTCACTGGGAACCAACTGATATTAATAAGCTGCTTGCAGAATATGTCAATCTTAGCTATCACGGGATGCGGGCAAAGGAGGCTGATTTTAACATTACAATCACAACCGCGTATGATAATGAAATTGGGCAAGTAGAAGTTGTACCGCAAGATATCAGCCGTGTTTTCTTGAACATTATCAACAACGCTTGCTATTCAACTCATAAAAAGAAACAAACCCTGGGAAATGATTTTTCACCTTTGCTGGATGTCAAAACTCAAAATCTGGAAAATCGAGTGGAAATTCGCATCCGCGATAATGGCAAAGGGATGACGTCAGAAGTGCGAGATAAAATTTTCAATCCGTTTTTTACAACGAAGCCGGCAGGAGAAGGAACCGGCTTAGGTTTATCGATCAGTCACGATATTATCGTCGGGCAGCATCGAGGAGAACTGAGGGTCGAATCAGAAGCCGAGCAGTATGCGGAGTTTATTATTGTTTTGCCGAAAAAGCCGATTTAAATTAGGAGAGGTTACCCATGAAAATAATTGTTGTAGATGATGAGGAAGATATTCAATCGCTGTTCAAGCAAAAATTTAGAAAGGAAATTAAAGCCGGCCAAGTTGAATTTATTTTTTTCCTCTCGGCAGAGACGGCGATAGAGTATTTGCAAAGCCAGGGAAAAGCCGCCGTAGTCCTGATTCTCTCAGATATTAATATGCCAGGGATGAACGGGATAGAACTCCTCAAAATTATCAAACAAGACTTTTCCGAGTTAAAAGTATTTATGATTACCGCTTATAGCGATGAGGAAAATTATCAAATAGCAAAAGCAACCGGAGCGGATGATTATATCACGAAACCAGTTGATTTTGGAACTTTAAAAGAAAAAATATTCAGTTTATAAATTTCTTAAAATCCGGCTGTTTAGGGAGCGACTTGTGTCAATAAAAATTTTATTTGTAGATGATGAACCCGATCTAGAGCTGCTAATTCGTCAAAAATTTAAAAAAAAGGTTTTTCTAAAAGAATGGCAGCTAATTTTTGCCCAAAATGGTGTAGATGCGTTGGAAAAATTGAAAGAGCATCCAGACACAGACATGGTACTAACCGACCTTAATATGCCGGTGATGGATGGTTTAGCTTTGCTCGCTGAACTGAATGAGGCAAATCCCACGATTAAAATAGTGGTTATGTCCGCCTACGGCGATATGAGAAATATCAGAAAGGCGATGAATTGCGGAGCTTTTGATTTTTTAAATAAACCGATTGATTTTCACGATTTAGAACTTACGATTAACAAAACATGGCAGTGCGTACAGCAGCTAAAAGAAAACTTACGCGAGCGACAAGAACAACAGAAAAAGTTACAACGCTCAGAAGCCATCGCGAGAGAACAAGCAACCAACCTAGAACAAGCTTTGCAAGATTTACGGCGAACCCAAGGGCAATTAATTCAAACCGAGAAAATGTCCCTTCTCGGTCAATTAGTTGCGGGAGTGGCTCACGAAATTAATAACCCAGTAAACTTTATTTATGGCAATCTATCTCACGTAAGCAAAACGGCTAAAAGTTTACTGGGTTTAATCGCTTTGTACCAGCAGTGCTATCCATCTCCCGCTCCTAAAATTCAAAATGAAATTGAAGAAATTGAACTTGATTTTTTAATAGAAGATTTGCCAAAAATGCTTTGTTCAATGCAAGTTGGGGCTGAGCGAATTCGCCAAATTGTACTGACGTTGCGAAATTTTTCACGCGTTGATGAAGCGGAAAAGAAGTTGGTGGATATTCATGAAGGAATTGATAGCACAATCATGATTTTGCAGAATCGCCTCAAGGCTAACGGAGAGCGACCTGCTATAGAAATTGTTAAGGAATATGGGGATTTGCCCAAGGTAGAATGCTATGCCGGCCAACTCAATCAGGTATTTATGAATATCATCAACAATGCCATTGATGCCTTGAACCAGTCTAACAAAAATCGCGCTCCAATTGAGATTAAAAATTTCCCGACTAGGATTACAATTTCTACGCAAGTTATCAACTTTGATTGGGTAAGAGTCAGTATTAAGGATAATGGGCCGGGAATGCCGGCAAGCGTCAAAAAACGATTGTTTGACCCCTTCTTCACGACTAAACCAAGCGGTGAGGGCACCGGCTTGGGATTATCTATTAGTTATCAAATCGTTGTAGACAAGCACTACGGGCAGTTGCAGTGCTTCTCAGAAGTCGGACAAGGGGCTGAGTTTGTGATAGAAATTCCTATCAAGCAAAGTTGTGAGATGCGGATGCAGGTGAGTTCAGCGCCGGCAAAGATGACGGATGAGCATCTACATGGGATGCTGGTAGATTGATTATTGAGTGTTGAAAGGATGTCTGCTGTTTCCACCGTTACTGTTAGCGTGCCGGCTACTACTGCTAACTTAGGGCCGGGTTTTGATTGCATTGGGGCCGCTTTAACGCTTTACAATCAATTTCAGTTCACCCGTCTCGATACAAATGAACCGGCGCTTAAAATTAGTGTCACCGGCATCGAGGCTGATCGAGTTAAGACAGATGAGAGCAATCTGGCTTATCAGGCATTTGTGCAGCTTTACCAAAAACTCGGTCAAACGCCGCCGGCAGTCCATATTGAGATTGCGTTAGGCGTTCCCCTCGCCAGAGGTTTAGGCAGTTCCGCAACCGCGATTGTTGGCGGCTTAGTAGGTGCGAATCAGCTTGCCGGTGCGCCTTTAAGTGAAATTGAAGTGATGCAGTTGGCAATCGCAATGGAGGGACACCCAGATAATGTGGTGCCGGCACTTTTGGGTGGTTGCCGTCTCGCGGCGACAGCATCATCAGACGGCGGCTGGGAAATTTGTGAGATTCCCTGGCATTCTAATATTGTGCCGGTGGTGGCGATTCCCGATTTTGAACTTTCTACTGCAGAAGCGCGGCGGGTTTTGCCGGCAAATTATTCTCGTGCTGATGCGATTTTCAATACTGCCCATCTTGGTTTATTGTTGCGCGGCTTAGAAACCGGCACCGGCAGTTGGCTACGCGCAGCAATGCAAGATCGCATCCACCAACCTTATCGACAAGCTTTGATTGCCGGTTACGAAGCCGTGTTTGCGGCTGCTTTGGATGCCGGTGCTTATGGCATGGTGATTAGCGGCGCTGGGCCAACGCTTTTGGCGCTTGTTGAGACGCAATTGGGTGAATCAGTTGCAACTGCAATGAAGGCAGCGTGGGCGCAACAGGGCGTTAGCGCTGAAGTTATGTCAGTAAAGCTTGACACCCAAGGAGCAAGATTCTCCTAACTGTCGTTGACAAATTGGCCTATTTTTTCCCACAGCGGTAGCAAAAGCTACCGTCTTTTTTTACTTTATCGATTCTTTACAAAACTTAATTTATAAAATCCCGTTTAATTTATTATTGAAAATTTCTTCCATAAATTCATTAATAAAACCGTAAAATAATATGTTTACAATACCATAATTTAGCACTAATCAAGCGGAAAACTCCTTGATTTGCCTGAAATCGGCTCTTTTATCAGCCCAGCGAAATATAAAGATTGTTTTTTAGCGTGAACTTTCCTTTACAAAAGTTCATCTAACTTAATAAAATAAAACAAGTATGGAATAGGTATTTATTCTCAATCATGCCGCTCATGGAAATGCCCTGGCTAAGCACTATTATTTTGTTGCCCCTAATCGCTGCCCTCGCTATCCCCTTCATACCGGATAAGAACGGCAAAACCGTTCGCTGGTATGCCTTGGGGGCTGGTTTAGCAGACTTGGCGCTGACTGTCTATGCCTTTTGGCAACACTACGATTTACAAAATCCAGACTTTCAACTCGCTGAAACCTATGCCTGGGTGCCGCAACTAGGGCTAAATTGGTCGGTAGCGGTGGATGGACTCTCGATGCCGCTGATTGTCTTAACCGGCTTAGTCACCACCTTGGCAATGCTGGCCGGTTGGAACGTCACCACCAAGCCGCGCTTGTTTTACTTCCTGATGCTGGCCATGTACAGCGCCCAGATTGGGGTGTTTGCCGCCCAGGATATGCTTCTGTTCTTCCTGATGTGGGAACTAGAGTTAGTGCCGGTGTACTTGCTAATTTCCATTTGGGGCGGCCCAAAGCGCCAGTATGCGGCAACAAAATTCATTCTTTACACAGCTTTAGGGTCAATTTTTATCCTGCTAGCCGGCCTGACAATGGCCTTCTATGGCAGTAATGTCACCTTCGATATGGCGGAAATTGGACAGAAATATTTCCCCATGTCGTTGGAAGTGTTACTTTACGCGGCTTTACTGATTGCCTTCGGAGTTAAACTGCCGATCTTCCCTCTGCACACTTGGCTACCCGATGCACATGGCGAAGCTTCAGCCCCCGTGTCGATGATTTTGGCCGGCGTTTTATTGAAAATGGGTGGCTATGCGTTGATCCGCATGAACGTTGAGATGCTGCCTCACGCCCACATTTACTTCGCGCCGGTTTTAGCAATCCTCGGTGTCGTCAATATTGTTTACGGGGCTTTAACCGCCTTCGCTCAAGATAATCTTAAGCGCCGGCTGGCTTGTTCCTCGATTTCCCACATGGGTTTTGTTCTCATCGGTATCGCCTCCTTAACCGATGTCGGACTCACCGGCGCGATCCTGCAAATGCTTTCCCACGGTTTAATTGCAGCCGCGCTGTTCTTCCTCTCAGGTGTAACTTACGAACGTACCCACACGCTGGCGATGGAAAAAATGGGCGGCATGGCTAAATCGATGCCCAAAGTGTTTGCCTTATTCACCGCCGGCTCAATGGCATCTCTGGCATTACCCGGAATGAGCGGATTTATCGGTGAATTGACGGTATTCCTCGGCTTCGCAACCAGTGATGCGTTTAATCCCACCTTCAAAGCAGTGGTGATCGTGTTGGCTGCAGTTGGATTAATTGCCACGCCGGTTTATTTACTCTCAATGTTGCGCCGAGTCTTTTATGGGCCAGAAAATGCCCAGCTAACGATTGATCCTTGGTTGCTTGTGGATGCCAAACCGCGTGAAATTTTGATTACGCTGTGCCTGATCCTTCCGATTATCGGAATTGGCTTGTATCCCAAAATTGCCACTCAAACCTACGATGTGAAGGTAGTCGAAGTGGCGGCAAATGTCCGCGATGCGCTGCCGGTGGTGGCGCAACAGCGAGAACGCCTCTACTCTGGCTTTATCGCACCTAAATTAGGCGAACCAACCCAAGGATTAGTGAGTGTGGCTGATTTGGGCAAAGGTGCGTAAGGTTGAGTTCTGAGTTCTGAACAGCCTAAGATTAGTTAAGATAATACAAACAAAAAGAAAGCCTGCTGGTACGGGCTTTCTTTTTTTTCGGTTGTCGTTGTTTAATCGCTTTTAATTTTTTTTACATTTGTTTAACATCTAAGAGAAGGGGCACGCATCACTACGCACGATCTCTCGGATTTAACCTTCATAAGCGGCTCAGCTATGCTCAAAAACATATCAGAAACCTCCGAACACCGGCACGTGCTGGAAATGCTATGGCTGTGTGACCGTGCTATGGCAGCAACCAGCACCGGCATTGTGATTGCCGATGCAACCAAACCGGGTAGACCTCTCATTTACTGCAATTCAGGCTTTGAGCGGATGACAGGTTACTCCCGCGATGAAGTGATTGGGCGCAATTGCCGGTTTTTGCAGGGATCTGATAATGATCAACCGGCTATTGAGCAAATTCGCCAAGCCTTACGCGATCAAACTGAATGCCGGGTCATCTTAAAAAATTATCGCAAAGATGGCACTTTATTTTGGAATGAATTAACCATTTCGCCGGTACTCGACAGCAACGGACAATTAACTCACTTTATCGGAGTGCAAAACGATATTACCGAACGCGTAGAAGCAGAAGCCGCGCTGAAGCGAACAACCCAAGAGTTAGCCAATTCTGAAGCCGCTTTACGCAAGCAAACTAACATTTTACAATCTCTCCTCGACAACCTAGCTGAAGGTGTCGTTGTTGCCGATGAAGGTGGTCAGTTTGTGCTATTTAATCCCGCAGCACAAGCGTTGCTTGGCAAAGGTTTAACCAATGTATCATCTGAAGCGTGGACAGATCAATACGGCTGCTATTTGCCTGATAAATTAACTCCCTATCCTCCTCAAGAATTACCCCTCGCACAAGCAATTCAGGGAAAATCTGTTGATTCAGCAGAAATTTTTATCCAGCCCTCACAAAACTCCGAAGGGGTGTTTATTTGTGTGAATGCAAGGCCGTTAAAAGATGAAATCGGCAGTTTAAAAGGCGGTGTTGCAGTCTTTCGGGATATTACAGAAAGAAAGCGTTCTGAGGAAGCTTTGCGGCAATCGGAAGCGCAATTGAGAGAGCAAACAATTCAGCTCAAACAAGCTTTGTACGACTTGCAACAAACCCAAGCGCAACTGCTTCAGTCTGAAAAAATGTCAAGTTTGGGGCAGTTGGTTGCCGGCATCGCTCATGAAGTTAACAATCCGGTTAGTTTTATTTATGGCAATCTTGCTTATGCAAACGAATACATTCAAGATTTGCTAAAGTTGCTAAATCTATACCAGCAGCAGTACCCTAATCCGGGAACAGAAATTGAAGATGAAATCGAAGAAGTTGGCTTAAATTTTTTGCTGGAAGATCTGCCAAAGTTAATGTCTTCCATGAAACAGGGAGCCGAACGCATCCGTCAAATTGTGATTAGCTTGCGTAACTTCGCCCGCTTGGATGAAGCTGAAATGAAATCAGTGAATATTCATGAAGGCATTGACAGTACATTGCTAATTTTGCAACACCGGCTCAAACAACAACCGCTAGATTCTGAGATTGAGATTATTAAAGAATACAGCAAGTTACCCAAGGTTGAATGCTATCCAGGGCAACTCAACCAAGTCTTTATCAATATCCTCAATAATGCAATTGATGCTGTGGAAGAATCAGCACTCAAGCGAGGAGAAAAAGGACAAATTATAATTCGCACCGGCATCCAAGACGAGCGCGTATTTATCAGCATTGCAGATAATGGCGGGGGCATGAGCGAAGAAGTGAGCCGACATATGTTTGACCCGTTCTACACAACAAAGCCGGTGGGGAAAGGCACCGGCTTAGGATTATCGATTAGTTACCAAGTTGTGGTAGAAAAACATGGAGGCCGGCTGCAATATATTTCCGCACCCGGAAAAGGAACCGAGTTCAGAATTGAAATTCCATTGCGCCAAAAAAATCAGACATCCTTTGCCGTTCCAAATTACCTATCGGGAAACGGGAAAAATGCGGCAATAGAAAGATTGGGAGAGGGGAAAACCGGCGTCAGTAATCTTATTTCCCAAAGAGAGTAAAACGACAGGGCCGGCAGGAACTGCAAGTTTTGAAGCTCAGCCCCCACTAATTTTGGCTTTATAGCCTAATTGAGTCAGAAATTGCAGAAGCTTTTGGGTGTGATCGCCCTGAATTTCAATTTCTCCATCTTTAATCGTACCGCCGGCACCACATTGAGTTTTCATCTGCTTAAGTAGAGATTCCAAAGTTTCAGGTTTAACTTGAAAACCGCTGATAACGGTAACAGTTTTTCCCTTGCGCCCCTTTCGGGATGCCTGCACTCTGACATTTTGCTGAGATGCCGGCAGTTCTGTCGCAGGGCGTTCTAGGGCAGATGGGTTGACATCAGCGCCAAATTCTTTATAAATAAAGCGATCGCCGGTGGAAGCATTGCTATCGTTGGACTTGCGCTTGGAAGTGGCCATAACAGTGAGCGGGGGCTAGGAGCAAAAAGAAAACAGTTTGCGGTTTTTGTGGATACCTACTCAAAGCATAAATCAGTAACCGAAATCTTGTACCGGCATCACGCAGATGATGAATCTGGCCGGCATAACCCACATAACCGGCCTAATCCACATAGCCGGCATCGATGCATCGGCACACCAGTCAGCTAAACTAAGTCAGAAGCAAGCTTTGTTGGAGCACCGGCAGATGGAATCGAAACAACATCCCATAGAACAGCAAGTAGAGGAAGGCAGACAACGTGCTCACGTTCATGCAGAACGAATTAATGAACTTGCAGAAGAACTTGCCCAGGAAATAAAAGCCCTCAAAGACATTGCAGATGAAATCAGCCCCAGTTACTGGCGGGTCTATTACAAACCTTTCATCACCGGCTTTAACAGCATCTCAGTTCCCTCCGTCCGTTCCGATGGGGATGTTTGGACAGTCTTCAACCGAGTCGTTTAAGACAAACCCCAGGGACATCTGCATCAACCTTTATCTGAGCCGGCAAAACTGGGACTTATAATTAAATCTGTCCAGTCATTTCCCTGTTGCCGTGACCGCTACTCCCCTCTCCTCTAATCCTCAAACCGACGCCACCAGTAACGCCCAAAGACCCGACCCGTTAGGTCGCTTTGGTCGCTTTGGCGGCAAGTATGTGCCTGAAACCTTAATGCCGGCTTTGACTGAGTTAGAAGCCGCATTTAAGCAATATTGCCATGATGCCGATTTTCAAGCAGAACTTCAGCAGCTGTTGCGCGACTATGTGGGACGCCCCAGCCCTCTGTATTTTGCTGAACGTCTCACCAGTCATTACGCCCGTCCCGATGGCAGTGGCCCTCAAATTTACCTCAAACGGGAAGACTTAAACCACACCGGCGCTCATAAAATTAACAATGCCATCGCTCAAGCATTGTTGGCAAAGCGCATGGGCAAACAGCGTGTCATTGCCGAAACAGGTGCCGGTCAGCATGGCGTCGCCACAGCAACCGTGTGCGCCCGGTTTGGATTGGAATGCGTGATTTATATGGGCGTTCACGATATGGAACGACAAGCCCTCAACGTATTTCGGATGCGCTTAATGGGGGCAGAAGTGCGCCCCGTAGCAGCCGGCACCGGCACCCTCAAAGATGCCACATCAGAAGCCATTCGCGACTGGGTGACGAACGTAGAAAGCACCCACTATATCCTCGGTTCAGTAGCCGGCCCTCATCCCTACCCGATGATGGTGCGTGACTTCCATGATGTCATCGGCTTGGAAACCCGCGCCCAATGTCTGGAGAAATGGGGAGGACTGCCGGATATTCTCCTCGCCTGTGTGGGCGGCGGTTCCAATGCAATGGGACTATTTCACGAATTTGTTAGTGAATCCGAAGTGCGGTTAATTGGCGTTGAAGCTGCCGGCGAGGGCGTTGATACAGACAAACACGCCGCCACCTTAACACGCGGACAAATCGGTGTTTTGCACGGCGCAATGAGCTATTTACTGCAAGATGACGATGGTCAGGTTGTGGAAGCCCATTCAATTAGTGCCGGCTTAGATTATCCTGGTGTCGGGCCAGAACATAGCTATTTAAAGGATATCGGTCGCGCTGAATATTACAGCGTTACGGATGAACAAGCTTTAGACGCCTTTAAGCGCTTGTCTCTACTCGAAGGAATTATCCCTGCCTTAGAAACCGCCCATGCGATCGCTTATTTAGAAACCCTCTGCCCTCAACTTGCCGGTAATCCCCGCATCGTGATTAACTGTTCCGGTCGCGGCGATAAAGATGTGCACACGGTTGCCAAATTCCTCAATCCAGCTTAATTGCTAGAATGCTGATACCAAATTTTGTTTTTTCTAGTTTAAAAAAGCAAAAAAGTCAACAGATACAAGGTAAAAGACAACAAAAGAGTTATCTCTTTCTTTTACCTTTTTACTGTTTCCTTTTAACATTCTTTGCCGGTGGCTGTGTTGTCGTCCTCGACAGCAATAAAACCCCTGAACAAGCCACCAAACCAGCCACAACAACCGCACCGGAATCAGCGTCTAAACCCTTAACAGCCACCGAATTTGCTGCCTTGGAACAGTCTGTTCATGAACAAGTGAATCAGTATCGCGCCTCCCAGAAATTGCCGCCGCTGAAGCTCGATCCTCGAATCAGCGAAGTGTGCCGGCAACACAGCAAAGGAATGGCTAGTGAGGGCGTTCCCTTTGGCCATGAAGGATTTGAGCAAAGAGCCAACGCAATTGAGAAAAGCATTGCTTATCGCTCAGTGGCAGAAAATGTTGCATATAATTCCGGCTATAGCAATCCCGGTAAACAAGCCGTTGAAGGATGGATCAAGAGTCCGGGGCATCAGAAAAACATGGTAGGCAATTTTGATTTAACCGGCATCGGCATTGTTAAAAATGCTAAGGGAGAATATTACTTTACTCAGATTTTTGTGCGCGGGCAGTAAGAATTGGGCATGGGGCATGGGGCATGGGGCATGGGGCATCGGGGATTGGGCATGGGGGATTGGCTGAAAAGATATTGCTTTGATTGAAGGCTGCCGGCTGAGCATTTTTTAAGGTTCTCCTATCAGCTTGATTTTCCTTAAAAAACTCCTCCTGTAAATGATGGTGTGACGGGTTATCAAAGCCAAAATTCCCTAATACCAGATTTTTTTAGAAATTCAATACTTTAATTTTACTTTCTGCGAAGGTGAACTTATGAACAAACAAAGTGAGCATTCTATCCTGCCAAAAGCTAACCACGATGAACTGGCACGACAAAATTTTGTGGGAAGTTTAAAGGTTTATTTGGCAAGGAATATTACGCCTGGGAATCAGATTGTTTATGAAAAATTAGCGAAACCCAAGTTTGAACAAGAATACCAACGTGCGCCGCAAAACCGGCATGAAATTCGGCGGCTGATGGAAAATGAATCTTACTATCGCTGGTGGAGTGCTTTGCGGCGCACGACTCAGGAGATGCTGTGGGATTCGGTAAACAGCAGTATTGAGCGCCAGTTGCCTGAATTGGTGGAGTGTACTCGCCGGCAAGGAAATAAGCTTGGTTCATTAACATTAAATCCTGATTTGAAGATTCCTGCTTATCAAACTGCGGTAGATATTCACTGTATGCCGGGAGGGTATCAAGGCGAATTTACAGAAGATGATGTGGCTGCCGGCGCTTTATATGATCGCGGGGTTTATTTGTATGCCTTAGGACAGTTAGGCCCATTGAATGATGATATGGGTCAGTCTGTGGTGCAAAATTACTTGAAAAAGCAATATCCTGACTTTCAACCGGCACGCATTCTTGATTTGGGTTGTACAGTGGGTCACAGCACTTTGCCTTATGTGGATGCTTACCCAGATGCGGAAGTCTATGCGATCGATACCGGCGCAGCGCTGTTGCGTTATGCTCATGCACGCGCAGAGGCAATGGGTAAGCGCGTTCACTTCTCGCAGCAAAATGCTGAGCGCACTAACTTTGCCGATGGGTCATTTGATTTAATTGTTTCCCATATTCTGTTACATGAAATGCCGGTGTCTGCGATTCGTAATGTTTTGCAAGAGTGTTACCGGCTGCTTGCTCCCGGTGGGATGATGGTTCATGCTGAAGCTCCCCTCTATGGCCATATGGAAGCATTTAATGCTTTCATGTTCGATTGGGAAACCAAGAACAACAACGAACCATTCTGGAGTGCGATGCGGGATCTCGATTGGATGGAAGTCGCTGTTGGTGCCGGTTTTGAGAGCGAAAAGGTGATTCAAACTTTTGCCGCTAACGGTGTCTGGAAAGAAAAGTTTGCTGGTGGCAAGTCTCAAAATGACGGTTTTGGCCGGCGCGGCACTTGGTTGATTTTAGCTGCTAGCAAATAATACGGCACAACGGTTATGGCAAAGAAGGCAAAAGGCAAACGACCGATTTATTTTGATGATCCTCAAACCGACAAGTTGCTAACCATAATTTTGGCACTTGCCGGCGAGGTTTCTGTGCTGCACGAACGACTCGACACCTTAGAACGTTTAGCTGAAGCGAAAGGTTTAGTTAACCTTGAAGAAATCGAGACTTACGAGCCAGATGAGCGAGTCGCCCAAGAGCGAGAACAATGGCGTCAAGCTTATCTTGAGCGGGTGTTGCGGGTAGTGCGGGAGGAGTTAGAAACCTTGAACGGGTGATTGGTGTGTCTTCTGCAACAGAGAATGGGAAAATTGTATTTCCCATTCCCTAGTAGATGAACATTATTGAGGAGTTAACTGTTGGAAGATTTTCAGATTTGCGAACGCGATCTATCTGATGCCTATCTATCTGAGTATTTAGAAGCTGAAGCGCTGGCAGTCGATACGGAAACAATGGGATTATTACCTTGGCGAGATCGCTTGTGTTTGGTGCAACTGTGCGATCCTCAAGGTCGAGTCACGGTGGTTCGCATTGAGCGAGGGCAGAGAGACGCGCCCAATTTAAAAAAGCTGATGGAAGCCACCGGCATTCTCAAAGTCTTTCATTTTGCGCGTTTTGACATGGCAACAATGCGCCACAATCTGGGTATTGAGGTTGCGCCGGTGTTCTGCACGAAGATAGCGAGTAAGCTTGCTAGAACCTACACCCCGAAACATGGTCTTAAAGAAGTGGTGCAAGAACTCGAACGGGTGGAACTGGACAAAAGCGCTCAAAGTTCGGACTGGGGAAATGCTGCGAACCTTTCTGAGGATCAGCTGAGATATGCAGCGAATGATGTGCGCTATTTGCTCAGTGTTCAGCAAAAATTGATGGGGATGCTGCAACGGGAAGAACGCTGGGAATTAGCGCAGCAGTGCTTTCAGTGTTTGCCGGTGTTCGTTTCCCTAGATTTGTTGCAATACAAGGATGTTTTTGAGCATTAAGCACCCTGTCTATTGCTTTTTTAAATGTTCGGTCTCTGAAGAATTGACTCAATGGGAAAGCCGACTGCTTTCCATGCGGCAACGCCACCCCTGATTTCAGATACGTTCTCATAGCCGGCTGAACGAAGTTTTTCGGCAGCTTCGGCTGTTTCCTCGTCGGTTTCGCCATAGAGGTAGATATCGCGGCACAGTTCAAGTGCTGTGAAGGCACGTTCGACCAATTCGCTCGCCGGCATGGAAATCGCGCCGGTGATGCGACTGGTGTTGAATAGGTTGCGCTCTCGCACATCAATAATTGTTAATGCTGGATCACCCCAGTCGAGCCGGTCTTTGAGGTCATAAACGAGGGATTTGGCTTGCAGTGGCGGCGGGATGGGGATGAGTCCTAGGAAGTTAGGCATGATCAGCGAAGACCTATTACATTCTCCTCTGCAATGTAACAAGATATTTTAAATTTTGCAAAGTTTTAATAAAATCAACTTTACAACGGTATCTATTTATGCATTTACACCTAGCCGGTGTCACTCAGCTCTTTTTTTCAGCCAGTCTCCCACTCTCTGCCGCTCAGCACTCAGCACTCAGCACTAAAAAAAATTAGGAGGCAACCCCGGAAGGATTGCCCCAATAAAGCCACTGCCTTAATTTCTCTCACTTAATTAGCTGACAGCGACGTAATATTAAACTGCAAAGCAAAGCTTAAACATCATTTGATTGCGTATCTGCATGATGCTTGAGGTTGGATACGACATTGTAGGCTTCATCGGGAGCCGGATCTTTCGCGTCTTCAATGCCTTCTGTGGAGCCGGCAATCGCTCTCCATGCTTCCAAACCACCTGTTATCTCTGCCACGTTGGTAAACCCAGCTTCACGAAGCATATTTGCAGCTTCGGCGGTTTCTGCGTCGGAGCCGCCATAAACATAAATGTCGCGGCTGGGTTCTAGGCTAGATTTAGCCCGCTCTACCAAGTCCTCCTTTGAAAACGGCATTGCTCCCATGATGTGCCCCTTATTGTAAGCAGTGCGCTCACGGACATCCAGAATTGTCAAAGCCGGCTCGCCCCACTCCAAACGAGCTTTGAGATCGTGTGCAGAGGACTGAGCTTTCAATCCTGGGGGGGTTGGGGTCAGATTGGGCATTTTTTCTTTGGCATCTTGAATTTGATCGGGAATATTTTTCATGATGAACTTTAACCAATTACTTCAATTTGGAATATAACAAGGTCGTTTGGTTCACCGAATCCTTCTAGGGAGAGAGCGTTCGCTTATCTTCGGGCAGAATTAAGTATTCATACTGTTAGGACTTCAGCAGCAAGTTGTCAGGCCAAGTGCCGATAAGCTAAAGTTATCAGTTCTTTCTGGCCTGTCCTTTCACAGGTGGCCGATATAGATGCTCGCATTTAGCCTCAACTTTCACTCTGTTTCTATAAGCGTTGTGGCTATGGGGATGCTCATAGCTAATACACTTAATTTATATTTAAAATAAAACATGAAATTTAGTTTTGCTTTTCATCTGGACATATAAATTGTTTAATTTTATGCCAATTTTTTGCAATTTAAGTGCAGATTGGCTAAGCATGAACTTAGCCGAATCTATCCCCTCAATGCTCAGAAGGAATCATCCACAAGAAACAGTGTTATTCCGTTTCACAAGGTTTCAAAGCCGGCAGTTCTGTTGATTCTAACAACGCTGCCGGTTGAGAAGATTCGCCGGCAGAACCGTATAGCTCAACAAATCTTCTAAAAAGCCGCATCGTTTCGTGATTTGAAACTCGATTTAAGTTAACCAAGCCGGCTAGATTTTTTTGAGAGATTTTGTGTAAATAAGGTAAATCCTCAAACAGCGTTAAACAAGAGGCAAAATGCAAAAGCATTTGCAATATCGGTTTGGGCCATTCCAGGTTGCTGTAAATGTCGATCAATAACTTGTGTTCAGTCTCGCTGATAGGCTGCACGTTAAACATGACAACTATCTTTTTACCGTTGTAAACAGGGATGCAGAGTTCAACGGTATAAGGCGCGTACAAGATTAAAATAACTTCAACAACTGGTAGCCTCCAAATTCTCAAAATATTGAAAGGAGAATCTAGAATTGTTTGAAATTTGATAATCCCGCCGGTTGCTGTCGGCTGGAAATGGGTGACTTTCAGAATTTTTAAGTTATTGAGACTGAAAGCATGAATGGATTCCAGATGTTTTAAGTTTAATAGATGATAAATTTGGCAAACATAGGAAAAGGGTAAAATATATTCTTGACTGATTGCGTGATAAGCTCGCAACTGAAACATTCTGGCTTGAGCTTCCCGTAAAGCGAATTCTGGCTGGTTGGGTTGGGCATTAAACCGGCATCTGCTAAGCTCTCCTGTGTTTAGGCTTTCTTCGGGCTTCAAAGATAGCCAAGCTAAAAGCAAGAAAGAGGCTGTAAATAACTGCGTTAAGTCAATCGCAGATAAATACCCATCAGCTAGAGAAGCCAGACTTCTATCGGTAATTCCAAATAAACAAGAGGGAATTCCTAAAATCCAAATACTATTTCTGATATGGGCGATGAAAAGAGAAATTTTTGCTGATGTATCGTTATTCATGGATTTAAAAAGATTTATTAATTTAGAGATTTACAACCTTAAGGATTTTTTGGATTTTTCTGCCGAGGCGAAGTGTATCTAACAAAGAAACTTTAAGTAAAAGCGCTCAAAATGAGCTATGAAGTATAAATCTGTAAAAGAAATTACTTGACATTTGGCTTTTTATTTGCTCTCCTACTTAAAAAGATAAAACTCAAAATTCTTTCCGACCTCTATCGCGAGATGGGTGTCTTAGCTCACAAGATGTAGTTTAAAAGAGCTGAAAATAGCAGTTCCTATTTCTCAAAGATGGTCATCACTTCCGCTCTATATATCTGAGGGATGAGAAGTAGAATTACTCCTGTGGCCGGCAGCCCTGCAAACTTATCAATCCAGAATGGTTATTTAACTGAGAGACGAGCTTTCTGTCCGCCGTGAAACTCTATTATTTCTCTTGATGAGTGGCTATCGCGGTAGCAGTTGAAAGAACCGTTACGTGACTATTTCGAGCTTTCAACCGCAGGGGATCGCTGAGTTCGGTGTAGAAGCCGGCTTAGCAGCCACATCAGCTAAGTAAGTTTGTGTATTGATACTCACTCAGTTAATTAATACAAATTTATTCCTTAAGGAAAGGTGAGATGTGGTGTCTAGGCTACATCTGTAGAGCGATGAATATCTTCACGAAACCTACAAAAATAAGAATGTAAATAACAGAATAATTTTGCCTCTCTATGAGTTCGTCTGAGAGGGCAGAAGGAGGAAAATATGGTAGTAAGCGAGCAAAGGCGTGCAGTTGGAGTCTTTTCTGACCGGCAACAGGCAGAGCAAGCACTCAATGAATTGAAAGCTTCAAACTTTTCGATGGACAAAGTTTCCTTGATTGCCAAGGAGACAGAGGAAGGCGATCAGCTAGGCGGTACTCAAGTCAGCGAACGCATTGGCAATCAAAATGTCGAAAGTGGAACAGCAGTGGTCGCTGATGCGGCAACAAGCAGTGCTTGGGGTAGTGTACTCGTTGGCTTGGGAAGTTTGGCAATTCCCGGACTCGGCCCTTTGATCGCAGCCGGTTCCGTTGGGGTTGCACTCGTAACAACCTTAGCCGGCATTGGTTTGGGAACCCTGGCAACAGGTAATTTAGTTAAAGCACTAACTGATTTAGGCATTTCCCAAGAATCAGCGAGCGCTTATGCAGATAGCCTGGAACAAGGTGATTACTTGGTCATCGTTGATGGCACACAAGAAGAGATCGGTCGTGCGGAAGCCGTTTTTAGTAATGGTGGAATTCAAAATTGGGCCATTTATAATTCCCCACAGGTTTAGATGAAAGGGATTTGCTGGATGCACAAGGTGGCCACTCCAAATCATCAACTCGCGGCATGACATTCGAGTGGAACTCTGACCTACACTTGATTGTATGGCTCAGCGTATCCAACCTCTACCAGCAGAAGTTGTTCATCTTATCGCCGCCGGTGAAGTCATTGACTCCCTGGCGGCTGTTGTGCGGGAATTAGTGGAAAATGCCCTAGATGCCGGCGCGACACGCATTGCGGTTTCAGTTTGGCCGGAACAGTGGCGTGTGCGAGTGGCAGACAATGGCACCGGCATGGATTTGGCGAACTTGCAATGCTGCGCCACTGCCCACAGTACCAGTAAAATCCATAGCAGCGAAGACCTCTGGAAAATTACGAGTTTGGGGTTTCGCGGAGAAGCGTTGCACAGTTTGGCCCAGTTGGCCGATTTGGAGATTTTAAGCCGGCCCACAAATCCGGCGAAAGAGCAAGGCAGTTGGCGCGTTGTCTATAACTCCCAAGGCGAACCGATTCAAATCGAGCCGGCAGCGATCGCTTGCGGGACTGTGGTCGATGTCTGCAATCTTTTTGGAACTTGGCAAGCGCGACGACAGGGTTTACCCTCGCCGGCACAACAGTTGCGATTGGTGCAACTCACGATTCACCAACTGGCACTGTGCCACCCTCATGTCACCTGGCAAGTCGAGCAAAACAATCGCCGGTGGTTTAGTTTAACTCCCGGTCAAACCCCACAATACATCCTGCCGCAGTTGTTACGGGATGTGCGCTGGGATGATTTGCACCAGTTGAAAGTTGAAGTGCCGGCACCTACAGAAACCGAAGCAGAAACTTTCCCCCCCTCACCCTCTCAATCTTTAGAATTAGTCCTCGGTTTACCTGATCGCTGCCACCGCCGGCGTCCAGACTGGGTGAAAGTTGCAATAAACGGACGCATGGTGCGAACACCGGAACTTGAGCAAACCCTGCTTACTGCCTTTGCACGAACACTGCCGCGCGATCGCTATCCCGTCTGTTTCCTGCATTTGCGGATTTCCCCGGAGGGAATTGACTGGAACCGGCACCCCGCGAAGGCGGAAATTTATTTGCAGCATTTGAGCTATTGGCAAGAACAGATTGCCGGTGCCACTCTGACGGCGCTACAAATAAGTCGGGCCAATTTGCCGGCAGCCGGTCAAGAACGGGTGAGCAAATTGCTGAAGGCATCGGAAGAGAAAGGGATTTATAATGCCGGTCGTTCGATTGAGCCGGCACAAAGTCAAGAGATGTTGCCAACACGTCTCTATCTGCGTGCGATCGCCCAAGTTCACAACACCTATATTTTGGCGGAACATCCAGGCGGTTTGTGGTTAGTTGAGCAACACATTGCACACGAGCGGGTTTTGTATGAACAGTTGTCTGATCGTTGGCACCTTGTTCCCTTAGAAGCGCCGGCAATTCTTAGTCAACTGACGCCTAAACAAATCGAACAATTGCAACGCATTGGCATAGAAATCGATCCATTTGGCGAACAAGTTTGGGCAGTTCGCACCGCGCCGGCACTCTTAGCTGAACGAGAAGATTGTACAGAAGCGTTGCTGGAACTGAGCTGTGGTGATTTACAAGCCGCTCAAGTTGCCACTGCCTGCCGCAGTGCGATTCGTAATGGCACGCCTCTGAGTTTGCCTGAAATGCAAACGCTTTTAGATCGCTGGCAAAGCACTCGCCATCCCCGCACCTGTCCCCACGGACGACCGATTTATTTATCTTTAGAAGAGACAGATCTCGCCCGTTTCTTCCGCCGGCATTGGGTGATTGGCAAAAGTCACGGAATTTAAGGCTTGTTTTCTAAACGTCGTCAAATGCCGGTGGATATTTAACCATTCCCGTAATTCCTTCCAAGGCTGCCGGTGCGAGTTCCAGCACCATAAATGCCTCATCGGGAACTGGAAAGGGTGCTTCTAATCCTTGCGCTCTAGCCGGAGAAAACCCAAAGCGAGTGTAGTAATGGGGATGACCAACAACCACAACAATTTTATGTCCCAAACGCTGGCAATCTTTTAATCCCTGCTGAATTAGTTGAGAGCCAATTCCTTGATTTTGAAATTCTGGATGAACGGCTATAGGCGCTAACGCTAATGCCGGCATATCCTTGTTTTCTGCTTGGATAATTATATCACTAAATAGTAAGTAACCAACAATTTTTTCAGCTTTTATGGCAACAAGCGATAACTCGGAATTAAAGTTATCTGACTGTCGAATTGTATCAACGAGTCTAGCTTCGCCTTCTTGTCCGAATGCCAGCTTATTGACTTCGTAAATAGCAGCAAAGTCTTCAAATTTTTCAGATCGAATTGTTATCATTTACTTTTTTCCTACCGGCTTTGCCATATAAATATCTGGTTTTCCCAATCCGTTTGCATCTGGCATCACTCCCACAATCGTAAATCCGCACTTTTGATAAAATTCATAAGGATGAGCGGCTAAGTTTTTAATTTCAGTAATATTTTCCCAAAGATTGGGGTATAAATTAACACCTGAAAGCGTCGTTTGATTCTCCTCATCATCAGTACCAACCCAAATTGTCAAGCCGGCACGTTCTCTCACCCGCGCTTCTAAATCAGCAACCAACGCGCTGCCAATTCCGCGACCTCGACAAGTTTTGTTGACGATCAAAGGGTGTAATTCCCATACATTACCGTTGTATTGCCGAATTCCCCCAATCCATCCCAAAACGCTGCCGGTTTCGTCAACAGCGACGCGGCTAATTCTGTCCTCTTCCAAAGATTCACGCACCTCTTGCAGACCGCTTTTTATATCTGGCCAACTATTGGGCCACTGCTCCACCAGCCAGCCGGCTAGCTGCCGAACGATGTTCTCGTCATCAGGAGACAGATCGATAATTTGCATCAGATGTTTCCTAAAGCAAGGCGCTGGGTAGAGATTTCATCTTGACTCGCTAAAATTATACCAATTTGTCAAATACTTGCCTTCCTATTTTTTAATTCAAAATGCAAAATGCTATAAGAGATAAGGAGAGAATAAACAAAAAATTATGCAACTGAGAATCTTTGCAAGTTTACTTCTGCTGGCTGCTTTTTGGTTAGGGATGCCGGCGCAAGCAGCAAATCCTAAACACGTTGAACAGTTACTTAAAACCAATCAGTGTACTAAATGTGACTTAAAGGGTGCGAATCTTCAAGGTGCTCAATTAGCCGGCGCGAATTTAAGCGAAGCTATCTTAAGTGAGAGTAACTTGGATGCAGCTAACTTAAAGGGTGCAAATTTGCGGGGTGCTCAACTTCAGTCTGCTGTACTGCGGGGTGCCATTTTGGAAGAAGCAAATCTGGAAAATGCCAAGATGAGGGATGCCAAAATGAGGGATGCCAAGCTCAGAGGTGCTAACCTGAGTTACGCTAGACTACGAGATGCCAGACTTCGAGGTGCTGATCTCACAGAAGCTAAATTGTTCGCGACTTTTTTAACAAATGCTATTTTAATCGATGCGAAACTAAAGTTAGCTAAGTTAGAAGGTGCCGACTTAACGGGTGCTAAACTTAATCAGGCAGACTTAGATACTGCGAATTTAGATAGTGCTAATTTAACGAACGCTGATTTAAGCGCAGCCTACCTTCCTGATGCCGATCTCAGGGGTGCTAACCTCAGCAATGCAAATCTAGCCGGCGCTAAATTAATGTCTGCCGGCTTAGTTAGAGCAAAACTCAATAATGCTGACTTCAGTTTAACCAATTTAACCCGCGCTAACTTAAGTTATACCGACTTAAGCGGTGCCAAATTAATCAATGCAAACTTAACCAAAGCAGTGCTTAGTAAAGCCAACCTAACGGGTGCCGATCTCACAGGTGCTAACCTCAGCAATACCTATTTATATCAAGCCAACTTAGAACGTGCCAACCTCACGAGTGCAAATTTAGAACGCGCCAACTTAACCAGCGCTAACTTAAAAGATACAAATTTAAATCAAGCAAATTTAAGCAACACCACCCTCACCGGCACCAGTTTAAGCGATCTTTAAAGCTCTATCAATCCTCCCTAATATTGATAACAGCGCTATCTTTCACCTCTCGCTTGCAAGAGTAATTTAGATAAAATGCCGGCAATATTCCAAGCATCATCTCCTCCTCGGTGGTGAGTGCCTTCAAGGGGAAGATTCAGGTATTCTAAGGCTTCCGCCATACCAATTTCCTGTGGCAAGGCATGAATAATCGCAAACAATGTCTTTACATTAATATGCCGGGGGCCAAAAGGATATTTAATTTGATAAGACCGGCATTGTCTTTCAAATTGATTTCTGTCATAGTCCCCATAACTTGCCCAAACCCGCTGCTGAGAGAGATATTTCTTTTTAACAATTAAACAAGCTTCGGCAAAGGGAACTCCTTGATCAACTTGTGCCTGGGTTAAAGTTGTCAGTTGCGTGCAGAATTCACTAACACGGGAACGTGCCGGCTTCACTAAAATACTTTCTTTTTCTAGCCGGCATCCCGAAGCGATATCAACGGGGCAAATTCCTATTTCAATAATTTCGTTTTCTTCTCCTGGCGGTGCTGTTCCTTCCCAGCAAGTGGCTTCCACATCTATTACAATAATTTGATCTAGTTTTTTTGCCACACTTTTTTCTCTAGTAGCTTTTTATTTCTGTTAATAAGCTAATATGATTTATTTTTTTATCCTAATGTATACATCCAACCATCTCTGGCGCAAATTCTGACCAGTCCATCCCAGACAATGGGGGTCGATTCAAAGGAAACTTCTGGTTTAAATCGGGCGGCTTCTTCGACAATGACGCGGTAAAATTCTCCTTTGGAATTTTTGAGGGCATTTTTATCATCTGGGTTTGCCGGCTCAAAATAAAGATTAAATAAATACACGCCACTGTAACAGGCGGCAATCAGTTTATTGCCATCGGTAAAGATTGGAGTTGAAATTGAGCCGCCAATTCTCTGTTTAAATACGATTAATGGCGTATTATATTCCCTATCTAGTAATGGCCCTCTAACTTTTTGGCCGGTGATTACGTTTTGAGAACCAATATAGACGTTTCCATCAATGGCGCAGGTGGCAAACAGTGCCGGCATTTCTTCTGTGCGGTATTCATCATTTAAGGCAACTGAACCAATAATTCCACCTTGCCAATCGTCTAATCGAGCGTTATTGGTGGGAAAGAACCATTCCACAGATTCACTTTCTTTCTTAGCTGGATTAAGTTTTAAAACGCCGCCGTTACCGGGAATGTATTGTTTTTCTATGGCGCAAAAAAGTTTTTCATCTTTGGAGATGGCGACGGTTCCATCCATATCAGAACCTGTATAAAAATCCCAAACTATTTTACGTTCTTTAATACTAATTCCATAAATATGTCCAGAACCGGCAGCAATATAAATTCTATCTTTGAGAACTGCCGGTGAGGATTCCGCAACTAAGTTTCCAGAATGTCTGCCAATGTCTGCCGGCTGATAAAGTTGAACTTCTGCCAAAATTTGCGGCTGAATTATACCCTCTTTTTTAGCAGCGGTACGTGTTGAGCTGTTAATAAAATAGCCAATTGCATTTTCACCGGCATTAAATATCACGCCACTGCCTAAATCAATGCCACTGCTATCGTTATCTCTGCTGTAACTCGCCGTTTTTCTAATATTTAGTTTCCAAAGTTCTTTGCCGGTTCTAAAGGAAATTGCTCGAAAACTCGGCACAGGTGCCGACGTAAATAAAGAATTTCTGACTCCCAGCCGGCTTCCCTGTAAAACCACAATTCGATCTTCTTCGCTTGCGGTTGGATCAATATAAATTGTTGAAGACCCCTTTAAAATATCATCATATTTATATCTCCACACTACCTCATTTGTTTCTATATCTATTTTTCTTAAGCTATGATCGTATGCCCCAATAACCAAATAGGTTTTCCCGCGATCTTTGGTAATCGTTGGCTGTCCTGTCCAGCCGGCACCACTCCAGGTTCCATATCCTCTAAAAGCCGTTATCCCACTTCCCAGTTCAAATCGATCCAGGAGATTCAGTCCTTCCGGAGTTCCCCTCCCATAAAATCTTCGCTTTTCATTTCCTAAATAGGTGGGAATTAAAAGTTCTATTTCTGGGTTCATGTCAGTGAGAATATTATTCACTTGACGGTTAACTGCCTCTGAAAGTGGGTCGGCATTAACTGTCTTCGCACTGACTGGAGTTACAACAGATTTCTGCGCTTTAAATTCTTTGAACACTACTGGAGAAATAGAGCTTGCGAGCATCAATTGGAACGCTCGTTTATTAAAATTTCTTCTTGATAAAAGCATAATTAATTAGATACAAAACGTATCTAAATTGCAGAATATTTATCTGGTTTTTAGATAATAAATTTTAGATTGTCTTTAGTCCTTTGTCAAGGGAGCTAGTGGCAAAAGACAATCCAAAATTTGGCGATTAAAATTGCCTAGTTTTCAGAAACAAACTCAGTCCGAAACTGCTCCACAACTTTATCTAAAGAGATCGCATGAGAAGCTTTAAATAAAAGGCGATCACCGGGTTGCACAAACTCCTTCAAACACTCAACCAATGCTTCTTTGGCGTGGATATAGGTACTCAATCGCGTTTCAATTAAAGGCACCCCAATCGCACCGGCAGCCAAGGCTTCTGCTTCCGCAGCGTCTGCCAAAATAAACAAAGCGTCAAGATTGAGATGGCTGGCGGTAACACCCACTTGCCGGTGAAATTCTAGAGAGCGATCGCCCAATTCCCGCATCGTCCCTAACACCGCAATATGGCGCTTCCCCGGTGTTTGTGCCAGCAGTTGCAGCGCTGCTTCCATCGATTCCAAGCCGGCATTATAACTTTCATCCAAAATCAGCACATCATCCGCCAACTCATAGCGCCGCGCCCGTCCCTCTGGTAGTTCCACGGATATACCGGCACTCAGAGTTTCCCAGCTAATATTGAGAACTTTCGCCACAGCTAGCGCAGCCAAATAATTACTCGCATTATGACGACCGGGAAGTGGGATTGGCAATTGAACGCCCTCAACTATCAAGCGTTCGGCATTAATTAGCATCCCGCGCACATCGCCGCCTTCCAAACCGTAAGTTAGGGTTTTCCCTTTCCAAACCGTGGCTGCCGTTGCCATTAACCGCTTATTATCGTGGTTGAGAATTGCCGTGCCGGTGGGAGGCATTTCGGCTAGTAACTCGCACTTGGCTTTAGCGATTGCTTCTTCAGATCCCAATAAACCGATATGTGCAGTGCCGGCATTCGTAATCACGCCAATTGTGGGGCGGGCTATTTGTGTTAACAGGGCAATCTGACCACTGCCACGCATTGCCATTTCAATCACAGCATAGTCGTGTTCCGAAGAAAGTTCTAGCAGTGTTTTAGGCACCCCAATTTCGTTGTTGTAGTTGAGCTGGGTTTTCAGGACTTTTCCGTGAACGCCTAAAATTGCCGCAATTAGTTCTTTGGTTGTGGTTTTGCCAAATGAGCCGGTTACAGCAATCACTGGAATTTTAAATTGCTCGCGCCACCAACGCGCGATCGCTTGATATGCCTGGAGTGTGTCTTTTACCTGTAGCTGCGGCACCGACACCGGCAGAGGACGTTCGACAATTGCAGCAATTGCGCCTTTTTCAATTGCCTGGGAAACAAAATCATGGCCATCAAAATTTTCGCCCCGCAATGCCACAAACACCTCGCCGGTTTTGATGCTGCGGGTGTCTGTAGTAATGCCGGTTACTGGGGTTTTTAGGAGCTTATCCGGTATATTCGCCGGCGTGGCGTGCAGAATATCAATGAGCTGAGTGAGGGTGGCACGAAAGGTCATAAGGCATTTGGGGTTTTTAGCTTTCAGATTTTAGATTGTAAATTGAATCCAAAATCGATGAACAACTAAAATCCCATTGGCAGCACTAAGGTTAACAAATATAAACGCTTCAAAAGGCCATCCTACACGGTTCCATCTGGGCCGCTGCAATCGCACAACACTCTCGCTTTGTATCAATTTTTAAACTTCCCCTTTTCCTTGCCGAAAATATGCGTAATTAAGTCAACAAAATTTTCATGATAAACCTACAATTTTAAGCCCAATCTTTACTGTTTCTTTACCAATTATCAAGACCAACGCGTGTACATTGGAATTGTAACCCCATTTAGCTTGAGCAGAGCGTTCTGTTCATGCCAAAATCAACTCTAAATCAAGTAGCTTGATTCATCAAAACTGAATTAGAGCGGGGGCAAATAGGGTTCGCAGATGCAGCTCTGCCCCGAAACTAAGCGGTCTATTCAGCGATTGTTAAGTGATCTAGATCACTTAACGTAACTGACAAAAGGCACATTTAGTCTTTATAAGGTCAGAGTATGATAGCTAAGGGTGGAGGATTCTTTGATTTGTGCAATAACTACCTAAAATTTCTTAAGACAGAGAAAATGCCGGCAGTAATTGAGCCTCCACTTTATTAAAAGTTTCGTAGCACGGAAAGCCTAATTTGATCAGCGCTTGCCGCCTACTTGGAACTAAAGATTACAGGGGTGCGTCTGCCAGTAAAGCAGCACAAAGCTTTATATTTATGTTTGAGATTAAGCACATCGGTTTGTGAGCGTTTGCAGCTAAATTTCTCAGATGTGAGATGAACAAAAGTAGCGTCGCTTGAACCGGACACTAGGGCGGGGTTGCTAGCACCATGTATAATTCTATAGACAATTCCCAGCGGCATAGTAATTCTGACGAGCAGATTTTGTACAACCATCTGCTTGAACTTGTAAAAGTAGAGACGCCCTCTGAGCTAATTGAGCGCTTCCGAACCTTATTTATTGCAGGAGTGGGCTACCCTGATCGTGAAGTGGGCGCTGCTGTTGAGAGGATAACCGCCTCAAAGCAGGCTGAGCATGAATTTAAATTTATTTTAAATCGGTGCTGCCATATTCTGATTAATCGCTGGCAAATGCAAACTCAACTGCATGGAGCGATTTCTGAGTTAATCGCGCTGTTTGAAGGAAATCGCAGCAGAAACGGGCTTTACTCATTACCCATGCGTGGAGTGAGGCGCTTGCATGAGTTGGTGCGTTTGTTCACCCAAAGTGAACAGTATTTGACGCTGCACCGCTTGGTGCGAGTCATGAACCAACCTTCAGAAAGCAGTGGCACTCCAGAAACCAAACCCTTGGGCAGCTTAATCAGCCAATATCCTTACCTGTATGAACACTGCCTGCTTAGTGAAGGTAGCACTTACGAGCATCAGCAAACGGTTCGGAAACTGCAATCGAGCCGGCAAAAGCAATTTGAGATTAATCTGTCACAGTATGTAACATATCAGGTGCGGCGCTCGCAGCAAGCCCGTCAAGCTTCCCCTGCGCCGGCAGGACGGATTATTCAAACAGTTAGCAATCCCACCTTATTAAATGATCGCGAATTGTATGTTGCCCTCAAACACTTTGTCGGCAAAGTTGAAGGCTGTCATACCTATCGCGACTTATCTCAAAGCTTTCTCACCCACAGCAGCCAAACACGAACCTACGGGACATTTAAAAAAGAATTATACGAATACCTCATTCCCTCGATTGATTCAGCTTACGGCAAGCGTCAATTTAATGAACGTTTGTATAAGCAACTAACCAACATTCTGCCCCAAAGCGATTCCCAAAAGTTCAGCGATTTCCTGTTAGTGAGAACTTGCAGTCAATTATTAAACTTTTTGGTAGTGGAAAGTCCGCAACGGCCCAACCATTTCATCTTGATTGACCTAATTTCAAATATTGGTCCAACCCTCGCCACCGGCTTGCTGCTAAAGATCGTGCTGCTGTGCCGCAAAGTCAAACCCTATTTGGAAAGGCGATTTGCAATTTTGTTTAACCACTACGAGTCCTCCACGAGAGAATCCGTGCATTGGTTAGTCAAAGCACTGGAAAATGTTAACATTGCCCTAAGTACGAATTTTGGAGCGGTCGATCTTTCCTTCATCCGCTAAATTTTTTTGGTGTCCAGCGCAGTTTTTGCAACCCACAGCAGACAATTCTGTGTTAAAGTCCCTGTTGTAAATCAGATTCGGTTGTAGGATTGTTTCTTGGTTGCAGAATTGCCAGTAGCCCCGTTCTGTATCGGCAGGCATATCTCCGAAGCTGAATCTCAAATCTCTCTGACTTTGGAGGTATCCCATGTCAATTTATGTAGGTAATTTGTCATACGACGTTACGCAAGAAGACATCACTGCTGTCTTCGCCGAATACGGCAGCGTCAAACGGGTTAATCTGCCCACCGACCGTGAAACAGGCCGTCCGCGCGGATTTGGTTTCGTGGAAATGGAAACCGAGGCCGAAGAAAACGCAGCCATTGAAGCGTTAGATGGCGCTGAGTGGATGGGTCGCGACCTCAAAGTGAACAAAGCCAAGCCTCGTGAAGATCGAGGAGGCGGTGGTGGCGGTCGCAGCGGTGGAGGAAACCGAGGAGGTGGCGGCGGCGGCGGCTACGGAGGAAAATCTTCCCGAGGAAGGTATTAAAATAGCTTTGGGGGGTCAGCACTCAGCGCTCAGCAGTCGGCTTTTAGCAATTGAGAAATTTATGGCTCATACCCCTTGCTTCTCAATTAATAAGCTGACGGCGGGGATCTGAATAGCTGACCATTCAATCACAGTTAGTTATCAAGAAATAAAGAATGACCCAAGTTGTTCTCGGCGAAAACGAAGGAATTGATTCAGCTCTACGCCGGTTTAAACGCCAAGTATCCAGAGCCGGCATTTTGGCAGATGCGAAAAATCGGCGGCATTTTGAAACGCCGGTGGAAAAGCGCAAGCGCAAAGCTGTTGCAGCTAGACGAAAAAAACGGTTCAGTTAAGATTGTTGCAGCTTCCACTGATTGGTAGCGGCAAGCTCCTGAACAACAGCAACTATTTTAAAATTTGTTAGCAGCGGTGGGCTTTTCATTAGAGAAAAGCCCACTTTTTTCTGGGGAAGCCACCCTCCTACTGTTGATTTTTCTAACTTCTGTGCGTTTCTGTGTCCAGTCACCGTTCAAAACCAAACCGGGAAAGAACGAACCTGTGCGCCGGCAAAATGCGTGATTTTCCGTCAATCGCCAAATCTGCTTTTCTAATTCGATAGGATCAAAGGAGGATGCCCTAGGTCGTGTGCCGGCTTTAGGCAGCCCCAAAGCATCTTCAAACCCTGCTCTCATGGGAGGTTCAGCTTTGACATCTTCTTCGCCTGACTTTGAATTCGCTCCCGATCCAAAGCAAAGTGATACACCGGCAACCAACTTAGCCGAGGAACTGGATCGGGCCATTTTTAGCTTTTCAGATATTCAGGCGGAACTGAACTACAAGCAAGCGAAAGACGCTCTGCAAGACTTGGTGAATAACCTGGATCTCACCGTTGAAGAACGAGCCGGCTTAGAAGGTGAAATTGGCGGCTTAGATGTGATGCTGGACAAATTAGAACGCACTTGTGTCCAGATTGCCGTCTTTGGCATGGTGGGACGGGGTAAATCTTCAGTTCTCAACGCCTTGCTAGGTCAGCCGGTGTTTGAAACCGGCCCACTTCACGGCGTCACCCGCAGCACAAAAGTTGGGACGTGGGAAGTTAAAGACTCCCCATCCCCACTTCCCAATGCCCAACCTACGATTACCTACCGCCTCTCTCAAGTTGAACTCATTGACACCCCCGGCATCGACGAAGTCGATGGGCAAACCCGCGAAGTTTTGGCCCGTCAGGTGGCTTCGCAAGCGGATCTAATTTTATTTGTCGTTGCCGGCGATATTACCAAAGTTGAATATGAAGCGCTTTCGCAACTGCGGGATGCCGGTAAACCCATGTTGCTCGTATTTAATAAGATCGATCAATATCCCGATGCCGACCGGCTCGCCATTTATCAAAAAATCCGAGATGAGCGGGTGCGGGAATTGCTCTCACCGGATGAAATTGTCATGGCTGCTGCCTCGCCTATCGTCGCCCAGGCAGTGCGTCGCTCAGATGGCACAAGAGGCGTCCAACTCAACCGGGGACTTCCTCAAGTTGAAGCGTTAAAGCTGAAAATCTTGGAAATTCTAGACCGAGAAGGTAAATCTCTCGTTGCCATCAACACGATGCTCTTTGCCGGCGATGTGAACGAGCAACTGGTGCAGCGGAAAATGGAGATTCGCGAGCGCAGCGCCAACCGCATGATCTGGAATGCTGTGATGGCTAAAGCCATCGCCATCGCCCTCAATCCTTTCACGGTCGTTGATATTCTCAGCGCTGCCGCAATCGATGTGGCGCTAATATTGACATTATCTAAAATTTATGGTATAACGATGACCCAAGCCGGTGCTGTTGGCTTGTTACAAAAAATAGCCATCAGCATGGGGAGCATTAGTGCCAGCGAACTGGTGGCAACTTTAGGTCTATCGTCCCTCAAAGGATTGCTGGGAATCGCCACACCGGCAACAGGTGGGGCCGCTTTAGCCCCTTATCTTTCCGTCGCCCTTACCCAAGCTGGGGTTGCCGGTGTTTCCTCCTATGGAATTGGCCAGGTCACCAAAGCGTACCTGGCCAATGGGGCTTCCTGGGGTCCTGATGGCCCGAAAGCCGTCGTGAGTCGGATTCTATCCACCCTTGATGAAACCTCGATTCTCAGTCGCATCAAGGATGAATTGCGAGAAAAGCTCTCAAGCGTAGGAAAAGCAGCAACTCGGAAGGCAGGGAAGCAAGAAAATTGAGGGCATGGGGCATTGGGGATTGGGGATTGGGCAAGGCTGAGCCAACCTAAAGGTATGGGGATTGGGCAAGGCTGTGCCAACCTAAAGGTATGGGCATGGCTGAGCCAACCTAAAGGTACGGGCAAGGCTGAGCCAACCTTTAGGTATGGGTATTTCTCCCCATCTTCCATGCCCCATGCCCCATGCCCCATGCCCCATGCCCCATGCCCCTTTCTTCTTACTTCCTTTCCTTAAACTCAGCCAGCCATTCCCGAATTTGCTGAGATGCGACCTCGCGACCGCCTAAGCCAAAGGAAAGGGCGAGGGCGACGGCAATTGCACCCAGAAGCAATCCAAATGCCAAATTGACAATGTTGCTGGCGATGCCCATTTGTTGCAGTGCCATTGCAGACACCAAGGCGATGATGGCAATGCGAGCGATTTGGCCAAGTATCCGCGCTTGACGAGAACCTGAACTGGTAATCAGTGAGAAGGCAAGGTTTGCAAAGTACAAACCGATGGCAAACACCACCAACCCAGCCAGAATGCGGCCAGCAACGATGACAAGGCCGGTGACAATGGCTGTCAGCGCTACAATATTTAAGATATTGGTGGCGGCAACTGTTGCCAAAAGCATGATGCCAACGAGTACGACAATGCCGACAAATTCAGAAGGTGTCCGCGTGGTAGAGGCGGGGGTGGTGTCCTGAATGACGGTTTGTTGTTGGTAGTCTGGCGGAATATTTGGATCAAGTGGCGGCGTGACAGGCCGGCCAGTATTAACGGGTCGGGTATCCAAACCCAGCCAGCGGAAGATGTTGTTGAAGCCTAAACCTGTGAGGATGTTGGTGACTAAATCTGCCACAAAACGCCCCAAGATGTAAGCACCAATCAGAATCAGCGCCGCTGTGAAAATTTGGGGGATGGCGTTGAGAATCTGGGTTAGCATCGAGATCGCCGGCCTGGAGATGGCCTCAATCCCCAAGGCGTTGAGGGCGGCGATCGCAGTTGGGATCAGGATTAAGACATAGACGATGGTGCCAATAATCCAAGAAAGCGATTGGCCGCCCGTGGTTTGACTAACACCAAAGCGTGCTCCCAGCCGATCTGTGCCGGTGGCGGCTAACAGATTTGTGACAATTCGACGCACCACCTGAGCCAGTAACCAGCCGGCTGCGGCAATGATGATCGCCTCTATAATCCTGGGGAGTGCTGAGAGGATTTGATTGAGCAGGTTTTGCACGGGTGCGAGTGCCTGCTGCAATCCCAAGGTATCTAAGATTGGGGAGAGAAAGAGTAAAAAGATGAACCAATAGAGGGCATTGCCGAGGGTGTCGCTCAGCATCAGTTGGTTACTTCCGGGTGTACTGCCCACTTGCCGGTTCAACCGCTCATCCAAACCAAAAGCTCGCAACCCTCGCGTTATCACCATTTTTGAGATGGTGGCAACAACCCAAGCGATGGCCAGTAAAATCAAAGCTCCGACTAACTTCGGTAAGAAGCCGGTGACCTGAGTGAGGAACGTGTTCAGCGGTTCGGAAACAGCCGGCAGATCCAGCTGGTTGAAAAAGGCCACCAAGACAAATATCATGATGACCCAAAACACCGCAGTGGAAATCCACTTTTCCACCTGTGGCCCATCTGGGCCATCCGGGCGACCTGTTACCCAGCCGGCTAGCCGGTTATCAATGTTGGTGCGCTTGAGCAGCCCCCCTGTCACGGCAGCGGCAATGGTAGCGATGAGCCAGCCAATCACCAAGATGGCGACTGCGATGCCGAGATTGATCAGGGAAGGGCCAAGGGTATTAACGTTGACGCCTGGGAGAATTTCCCCAGCTTGGTTGGTAGCCGGCCTGGCTTGCGCCAAAAACTCAGCTGATGGCATAGGCATCCACGTGCCTATTATTTGTGTAATACTTGGCGATGTTCCATTCATGGTTTTCTCGCGTTAAGGTTAGTTTCAAGACAAAAAATACGAAAATCGTGATATACGCCTCTAGCTTGAGGGTTAGGATGTCATCTCGTCAAGTTTTCGAGCAATCAATCCAGATTAACGCTAGTGCAACCGTGGTTGAGCGCTGTATCACGGATAACGTTTTCATGCACCGTTGGCTGAATCCGGCTCTGCGGTGTGAGCCGATCGGTGAGTGGAGTACCGATGTTGGTGCTCAAAGTCGATTTGTGATCCAAATTCCCTTCGTGCAGCCGGCATTAAATAGTGTAGTGCTGGAGCGGGAGCCGGGGCTGATTGTCTGGGGGTTTGAAGGATTTTTCTCAGGCTGCGATCGCTGGGAATGTCAACCGGCAGCTAAAGGGACGCAACTGCTCAACCGATTTGAATTTGAAATTCCCAATCCTTTGATTCGGTTTGGCTTCAATCGTTTTGCTGCAACTTGGACGCGCCAAGATATGCAGGCGCAACTGCGCCGGCTCAAACGCGTGGCGGAGGAAGTCTCCCAAGGCTTGCGAGCTTAATAGGCCGCTTAACTGTTATCCTGCATTCGCTCTAGTAACTTGCGAATCACACTGGCATCTTCCGCACCCGGAACTTGGGTCAGATATATCTGCAGATCCTGAACCGCTTTTGGCCACTGACCGAGTTGATAATAGAGGATGCCCCGATCTCGCAATTCGATGGGCGCACCCGGAAACAGCAACAAAATTCGCTCAACCGCAGCCAGAGATTTTAAGACATCTCCTTGGTTGAGGTAAATTAATTTCAGGTTGGAAAGCATTCGCCCTAAGAAACGCCGCCGGCCCACAGGTTCTAGAAATGCCGGCAGTAGCTGCACCGGCTGGCCGTAAATTTGGGCGAGTCGTTGCTGGCAATCTTCTGGAAACAGCACCTCACCTCGATTGAAGGGGTCCACGTAAATGCCGGCACCTTCAAAGTCTGGGCGGATTAGGAAGTGTCCGGGCATCCCTACGCCGACCATCGGAAAGTCAAGACGCCGCGCCAGTTCCAGGTAAACCAGCGAGAGGGTGAGGGGGATGCCGGTGCGCCGGTCAATGACATCATTGAAAAAGCTATTGCGCGGATCGTAATAATTCTCACCATTGCCGGTGAATCCCAAGTCATCGTACAGATATTGATTGATGGTTTGGATAATCCGCATGGGATACCGTTCAGCCGGCAGCCGGTCTTCCACCTCAGATGCCATCGTGTCGAGCGCATCAAGATATTCTGCGGGATCAAGTTCTGGATATTCTTCCTGAGCTATATACAGGGAAGCTTTAGCCAAATCAATCTGTGGATCTGGCTGATAAATTTCTTTATAGAAAAATTGCCGCGCTAGGGGAAAGTCCATATTGGCTCACGAATGCACTGTTACAATTCTCCTATTTTTTGCAAAGACGCTTTGCCTAATGCCATATCTGCTCCTTTAGACGACTTGGCTGTTATCGGCGACTTTAACAATTCACTCTGGCGAATCCTCACCGACCATAACCTAGAGGTAGCGCCTCTCGCCATCCCCCCTAGGAGAGGGATACATCTATCACCTTGTTTGTTTCACGGATTACGTGAGTTTCCCTTCACGCTTCTTATTATTTCCCCAGTCATTTTCAGCATAACTGGGGAAATATTTCTTTTCAAGATTCACTTTTTAAAGTATACAACTTTATTGATATTTATTAATATATCTGGCTAATTTTTAAAAGAGACTTTCAAAAAATTTTAAAAATGTTTTATTAAAAATGTTTGGAAAATTCATTTAAATTTATTATTTTTATTAAAAAAAAATAACTTTAGCTAAAAGTTTTGCTTTTTGGACAAAAAGCATGAGCACAAGGGTGAGATTCCATGCTTTCAGGAATTAGACGAATACCGTACAGGCCGCTTTCAATCCGACATTTTCAAGGCATAGTGACAGCGGATACAACAGTTTTCGCCCTGTACTTATACCCAAAGAAAGATAAGGTTAAAAAGAAAATCAGGCAAGATAGAATTTACGGATTAAAGAGCCAATTTTCTATTTCGGCTTATGGAAACTATTTACGGACATATTCAAGGATTAAAATCCAGCCATATCAAGCAACTAGAGCGATTATATGAACATCGGGAACCCAGCGATCGCGCGATTACGGCTGAGTTTGCCCAGCGCCTCGCAGCAATTAGTACAGAAATTCATCACCCGGTATGTGCCTATATTAGCCGGCGCGGACAGGTGTTTCGAGTCGCAGTGGGAACACCCAGCCAAACTCGAATTCCCCCCCAACAATTGCCCCGGCATAGCGCTGAACGCTTGAGTGGAATCCGTTGCATTGCCACTCAAATCAAATCAGCGGCACCAGACACAGCCGCACTAACAGCAATGGCACGGCAGCGCTTAGACGCTTTAGTCGTCTTAAATTTAACAAAAGAAGGAGTTGAACGACCGGGAAAAGGAGCCACCGGCTATGTTAAAGAAGCTTTCTTGGCTCACCCGATTCCCGGTACTGAAACACCCTGGATCGTTTCTGAGCCTCTGAGTTTAGATGACCTCAGCGAACAAGACTTTGGCGAATTAATAGATGAATGGGAAAGTGAGTTTTCTCAATCAGGTTACGGCGCATTTCAGTTTGAGGAAGCCGGCAGCGACGAAGATAAAGTCCTGCTGGTGGGATTAATGACCGATGATATCTCTCCCCAACGCTTTCAAGATGGATTGGAAGAACTCACCCGCTTAGTTGAAAGTGCGAAGGGAACCGTACTCGACACAATACAGCAGAAGCGATCGCGCCCCCATCCTCAAACCGTTGTGGGGGAGGGAAAAATAGAAGAAATTGCTCTGCAAGCGCATAAGTTGGGAGCGAATCTCATCGTCTTTGACCGAGATATCTCTGCCTCTCAAGTCCGTAACCTGGAAGCCCAGATTCACATCCCAGTCGTAGATCGCACGGAAGTTATTTTAGATATTTTCGCTCAACGTGCTCAATCCCAGGCCGGCAAATTGCAAGTGGAACTGGCGCAACTGGAATATATGCTGCCTCGGCTGAGAGGACGGGGTCAGCAGATGTCTCGGTTAGGTGCCGGCATCGGGACGCGAGGGCCGGGTGAAACGAAATTAGAGACGGAACGGCGAGTCATTCAACGGCGAATTGCCCAACTTCAACAGGAAGTTAATCAATTACAGGCGCATCGTGCGCGTTTGCGGCAGCAGCGACAGCAGCAAGAAATTCCCACAATCGCAGTCGTTGGCTATACCAATGCCGGTAAATCAACGCTGCTGAATGTGTTAACTCATGCTGAGGTTTACACAGCGGATCAGCTATTTGCCACCTTAGATCCCACCACGCGAAAGCTGGTGATTGCAGACCCAGAAACCCAGGAACGACAATCAGTTCTGCTAACAGATACTGTAGGGTTTATCCACGAACTTCCGCCTCCGCTAATGGATGCTTTTCGAGCCACTTTAGAGGAAGTTACAGAGGCTGATGCGTTGCTTCATGTCGTCGATCTTTCCCATCCAGCTTGGACAAGTCATATCCATTCAGTAGACGAAGTGTTAGGAGAAATGCCGGCGCTTCCGGGTAAAGCTTTGATTGCGTTTAACAAGATCGATCAAGTCGATAGTGAAACTCTAGCGCAAGCTCAACAAGCCTATCCCGAAGCCGTGTTTATTTCAGCGACTCAACGCTTAGGTTTAGAGACTCTGCGGCAGCGAATGATCCAGCTAATTGATGAAGCTGCTTCAGCGCCGGTACTTGCAGAAATGTAGGCAGGAGCCGGTTGTGCCGGCTATCCATTGTAATGACTTCACCATTGTTAGAGGATAACCAAAAATGGTAGAAACTCTTGATGACACCAAGCGTCTTGCAATTGCCACAAAATTGTCAGAGATGAAAGCATTGCAAAATCTGCTGATTAGCAATAACCGGCAATTCATTCAAGATTGCACAGATGATGAAATTCGCCAGCGCTTGCAAAATATGGTCGAGGACGATGAAAAAAATTTAGGCGTTCTTGATACTGTGATTGTTCAGTATGGTGTCAAGGCAGAAGCGAAAGAAACAACCCAAAAGATGATTGAGGAAGTTCAGAAACTTATGAAAGGTTCTGAGCTAACTTTGTTCGAGAAAGTATCTCAGCAGGAATTACTCAAACACCGGCAGACAATGGCGGGATTGTTAATTCACAAAGCTGCTCAAATTATTGGTGCTGATGTTGAAGCTGCGATCACTCCTTTAAATACTGTTAACTTCGAGAACCGCGCCCATCAAGAGCAACTCAAAGGAATTCTAGAGATTTTGGGTGTTCGTGAATTGACAGGACTTGAGCCACATCAGGGAATTTGGGCGCGGGTTCAAGATGCTGTTGCAGCATTTACTGGAGTTGCCGGCAGCGTTGTTTCTCGCACCGATGATGAGATGAGCATTCGTGACCTTCTCCTCATGGATCATACTAAGGCTGATACTCTGTTTGCAGAAATTTTAGGTTCTGACGATCCTGAAAAAATTCAAGAGTATTTTGGGCAACTTTATAAAGATATCAAAGTTCACGGGACAGCGGAAGAACAAGTTGTCTATCCGGCAATTCGTTCTGATTACGAACACACGCAGGAGATTTACAAACAGACGGATGAAGTGATGGAGATGTTAGACGAAATTACACCTCTTGATCCGGCTTCATCTGAGTTTAAAGCAGCGATTGAACGGTTAAGAACTGCGGTGCGAAATCATATCAATCAAGAAGAGAGCGATATATTCCCCAGACTCCGCAACAACTTCAGCGATGAACAGCAGAAGCAAATGGCGACTGAGTTTAAAACCGCTAAAAGCCGGCTGCAAGATGAAATGGCTGCTGCGACTCATTAAAACAAAAGTTTGTAGCTAAGTAAAACTATCCCAATTTGTGCAAGTTATGAACAATCCAACGACGTGGAAGTACATATTTTACCTCAAGGCTGTGATCAATTGGGTCGAATCTCTGGCTTTGCTGTTTGCAGATCGCTGGATTCGTGAGTTACTTGGTGAAAAACCTCTGACTAACCCTGAATATTTACAATTATTTCTTGTGTTGGTAATTGTGGTTGGGATTGGCTATTGGTGGGTTGGTAACGACATTTCTCGCAATCACAACATCGTCAAACTTGGAATTTACGCACAATTTTCTGTATTTGGCGTGCTGGCTTATCAGACGTTAGCCGGCAATGTTCACCCATTTTATTTAATTCCGGGTGTCATTGATCTGACGTTTGCCATTCTCTTTGTTGTGTTTCTATCTTCTTACCCTCGAATTAAGCCGGCTTTGGAGTGACTCTCTAGCGGTTTATGTGATTAAGTCTGAAGAATTGTTTGAGTTAAATAGTTGAAATTTACGCGACTGTCCTTTTTTTGAAAAGGGCAGTTCTCTGTTATTTGCGAATTAATAATGAGGAGAATCTATCATGGCACAAAAACACGGCCCTTGGACAATACAAGAAACTTCTCAGAAATACGAAAATTCCTTTATCAATGTTCGTGAAGATCAAGTTCTTCAACCTGACGGGAAACCGGGTATGTACACGACCGTCAAAATGAAAGCCGGTGTTGCTATTTTGCCAATCGATAGCGAGGGCACTGTATATCTTACCCGGCAATTTCGCTATGCGCTTGGGAAAGAGAGTATTGAAGTGGTATGCGGTGCACTTGAGGAAAATGAACCGGCACTGGATGCGGCAAAGCGAGAAGTTCAAGAAGAGTTGGGAATTACGGCAGATGAATGGATAGAGTTGGGGTTCTTTGATTTAGACACCTCGATTGTGCATTGTCCCGTTTATCTATTTTTGGCAAAGCAGTTAACGTTCCAAGAAGCGCATCAAGAGGGAACGGAAACCATAGAGAAACTTCAAATTCCTTTGAATGCAGCCCTGCAAAAGGTGATGGATAACGCGATTACACACGGGCCTAGTTGTGTGCTGATTCTCAAAGCCGGCAATACGCTGTCGTCTGGCGATTAAATGCCCCTAGTATGAAATTTGTTTGTGATGAAGAATACTCTTTATAATCTCTCTTCAGAGTAATATCAAAATTTATCAAGAATCGCTAACATTAATAATTATCGGCTCACTTAAAAACGCCTAATTGCCTAAGAATTAGGAGGCATTTTAACGAACCGATAGCCAATATCAATATGGAACAAGGCATTGCAAAAACTTGGGGTTCTACCCCAGAAGAAAGATTAATGTCGTTCCCTTGCGACCGCTACATTGATAGTTCTGACGAGGCGTATTTCCGAGCTATAGATGTAAAAGCACCGGCTCCTATTTTATTCCGGTGGTTATGTCAACTAAAAGTTGAATCTTACAGTTACGACTGGATTGACCGGCTCGAAAAGATATTTTTCAACGTTCAAGCGTCGCTCTCAGATCGTCCGAGTCCAGAACAACTGCTCCCCGGAGTAGAAGATCTAGCGCTTGGTCAAAGAGTGATGGGCATCTTTAAACTTGTTGAGTTTGAAGAGAATCGGCATTTAACGATAGTGATGGATGACAAACAAGCCATCGCACTGTTTGGCAACATTGCTGCTAGTTATGTCGTTTTTCCGGTGACGCAAGACACTTGCCGCCTTGTTCTCAAAGGGCATATTTTCTATCCGAGAAACCGCTTTTTGTCATGGATGCCCTGGGTGCTGCCGTGGGGAGATTTACTCATGATGCGCCAGCAGTTCTTGAGGCTCAGAAATCTAGCCCAAAACCAAGTTGACTGTATCTCTGAGGTGAAAATTCAAACATAAAAGCTGACCCGATCCTATTTAAAGATATTCTCTGGAACAGCCTTCAGCTATGAAGCGGTACAAAAAAGTTTTCCAAATCATACTTGCCCTAGGGATGGTAGTCATCGGTGCATGGCATTTTACTAGCCCAGAACCATTTGAGAAAATTGTGCCGGCCTTTCTTCCCTATCATCTGGCACTGGTTTACATCAGCGGATTTCTGGAAATTTTGGGTGGAGTCGGATTATTAATTCCTCAAGTTAGTCGTAGCGCTGCTTGGCTTCTCGCTGTACTTTTTATTGCTGTTTTTCCAGCCAATCTTTATCAGGCGATCAATAACATTGAAGTTCCAGCGCTGCCGCACGATCCGCCACTGATTTGGTTGCGACTTCCGTTTCAGGCGCTTTTAGTCGCTTGGGCTTGGTGGTTCACCAGAGAATAAGGTTTACGTCAATTGCAACGATCTACAAAAGTTTACTCAGGTTCAAAATAAGGAGCTACAAATGACACTCAGTATTATTGTTCATGGTGGAGCAAAAACCATCACAGACGAAAAGATTCAAGCAAACCACGCCGGCTGCTTAGCCGCAGTTGAGGCCGGCTGGGCAGTGCTTCGCAGTGGAGGCAGTGCCGGAGAAGCCGTTGAGGTTGCGATCCGTGTTCTCGAAACTGACCAGACATTTAACGCCGGCTTTGGCGCAACCCTCAACAGTGAGGGAGAAGTTGAGCTAGACGCGGCGATGATGGAAGGTGCCAAGTTAGGTTGGGGGGCAGTGGCAGCCGTTCAAGGGGTGCGCCATCCGATCTCAGTTGCACACAAGATTATGGATGAAAAACCCATGCTGTTAGTCGCGCGCAGTGGCGAACGCTTTGCCGCCGAACATGGGCTTGAGCTGTGTCCAAAAGAAGATTTGATTAGTGAGGAGCAGCGAAAGGAGTGGGAAGAGGAGCAGGAAGTTCTTGATCGCCCCAACACCGTTGGCTGTGTGGCGATAGATGCCACCGGCACTGTCGTTGCCGGCACCTCAACTGGGGGCACCACAGGTCAACCGCAGGGTCGTGTTGGCGATACCGCCTTGGTTGGCTGTGGCTTGTACGCTGATAACCACCTGGGCGCTTGCTCAACCACAGGCGATGGCGAGTCAATTATCCCAGTGGTTCTTGCCAAAACGGCGATTGATTTGATGGCGGGAGACACCCATCCAGAAGAGGCATCGCGCAAGGCAATTGAGACTTTGGTCTCTAAGGTTGAAGGAGAGGCCGGCTGCATCCTCGTAGATCGGCAGGGACGCATTGGCTGGGCGTACAACTCAGATCACATGGCAGTTGCTTATATGACGCAAGACATGGACAAACCGGCTGCGTTTATTAGCAAAGAAGAAGAAAATAGCTCAAAAGCACAAGGTGTTCCGTCAGGTACAAAAGAGCTGATGACGGTTCACTCCCCCTCGGAATAATCGCGTCCGCTCGCTTACGGTTCACTAGCCTAAAGCGATCAAACACGGATAAGCACAAGCATTTGGGTAAAGCCCAGGGCTATTTGATTCTGCCGGTAGGCGCAGGCTTAACAAATCCTCTTTCACTCTGAAAGGGGATTTTTTGTCAAAACACGCGCCTATAGGAATACTTATTCCCCTGTGTTGCCTTACCTAAATAGCCCCCAGGAAGATGATAGAAAAATCGCTACTTGGGAGAATACTGATTATTGGTTGTTTAGCCTTCTTTTTATGAACTCAACATCCGACTTTCAATATTTTCAGGGTAATTCTTTTTCCGATCTGTTTGCTCAAGACATCACGGATGCGCGTTATGCGTTCCTGCTAAATTATCCTGCGACTGCAAGCTGGGCGGCTTACCCCAACCGGCAAAAATATTTTATTCAAGACGGTAGTAGTGAAGCCACTAAAACCACCTTCGACAAGATTTGCCAGAAGGAACCTTGGAAAAATCTGGCTGTGTTAGGTGATGCCATTCCAGGGATTATTATCACCGATCCGCCAAATTCGCTGCTTGACTACTGGCGCGAGCATTTTGGCTTCAGCTATTCCAATATTATGAAGAGAATAGACTGCGCGACGTATCTTGATGAGCTTAGTGTGAGTGATGACTTTGACAAACTCATCAGTTTATTTCCCTTCGATAATCTCAAACCTGAAAAACACGCCGTCCATCCAGACAGCCACTACCATTTGCTCAGCAAAGCAACCCTAGCCGAATTGGGGGTGCAATGCCCGAAATATTCAAGCTACAACCTGCATGAAGTCAATATCGAAGACATTGCGTTACCAGAGCAATTCCCCTTCTTAATTAAGACTTCTCACGGACTATCAGGGGAAGGCACTTATATTAT
The DNA here is from genome assembly GCF_014695715.1 of Microcoleus sp. FACHB-68. Taxonomy (NCBI): domain Bacteria; kingdom Bacillati; phylum Cyanobacteriota; class Cyanophyceae; order Oscillatoriales; family Microcoleaceae; genus Microcoleus; species Microcoleus sp. FACHB-68. The sequence continues at coordinate 29,583 of NZ_JACJOT010000006.1, read as the reverse complement.
TAAAAGTCCCAGCGAATTGGACTACTGTTTGCGGGAAGTGAAGAAATATCTCGATATTAAGTTGCTCGATACGATTATTGTCTCGGAATTCGTCAACAATGTCGTGGAAAACTACTGCGTGCAGTTCTACGTCAGTAAGGCGGGAGATATTACCCTCATTGGCACGACGGGTCAACTTGTTACCCCAGAAGGTAGCTATTTAGGGGGAGTAATTGACTACCGGCACAATGATATGAGCAAATTTTATGACATGATTGCCGCCATTGGTCGGTATGCAAATCAACAGGGATATTTTGGCGTTATTGGCTTCGATGTACTCGAAGATAAAGACGGACAGATGTATGTGATCGATGCCAATTTTCGAGTCAATGGTTCAACTCCCCTCTGCTTGCAACGCCATACACTGCAAAAGCTAGCAAAGCAGGTGGCGAAATATTCCAGCGACTACCGCATGGATGGAACATTAGACTCGATTCTAGCCACCTTGAAACCTGAACTAGAGCGCAAAGACTTTATTATTTTGTCCGCTTTAGATAAGGTCAAATACGGAAAAATCCACACCGATATTTACGGAATTGTTGCTGGAGAAACGCTGGAGGAAGTGCAGCATATTGAGAAGAATTTAAAAGAGAAAGGGTTACAAGGACTGAGCTAAACAGCTTGATCGTTCCCAATTTTTTCTTCTGTCATCCTCATCCTGCTACCACCTGACAGAACGCAGGCCCAGCATTTGCCTCGGTCGGCGGCTGCCGGTAAAGACTCTATGCTTTTGTGATTTCCTTATGTGCGCTAGCGAACATAAGCTATAATAGTAATAGTTTGCTAGCCTATGTACAATTTCATAGAGTCAGATAAATCCCACAGAATTACCCATGATTAGTAGGAATCAAGCTGATTTCTAAGAATGAGTAATTTAAAGGAAATTGTCATGATAGGTAGTTCACTAGCCCAGAGCTTGCATTGGTGAGCTATCTATCAAGGAAAAAACGTGATCAAGCAGGCGCGACCGGCAATCTTATCTGATTTCCCCGAAGCCGATTTCTCTTTAATCGCGATCGCCACTTCTCAGGGGGGGCTAAAAGCAATTAGCGAGATTTTATCTGTCTTACCGGCAGACTTTCCTGCAGCGATTACCTTAGTGCAGCATCTAAGTGCCGACTACCCCAGCTATATGGCTGAAATCCTCGCTAGGCGCACGGCTTTGCGGGTTAAGCCGGCAGAAGACGGGGAACGCCTACGCCCAGGAACCGTTTACACTCCTATCCCCAACAAGCACCTGCTGATTAAGGCAGACAGAACAATATGTTTGTCAGATGAGCCAAAGATGAATTTTGTGCGCCCTGCAGCCACTAAAATGTTTGCCTCAGTCGCAGCCAGTTTTAAAACACGAGCAATCGCAGTTGTGCTGACTGGCAAACTAAGTGATGGGGCTTTAGGGGTGGTTGCCATCAAAAAGCAGGGTGGCTTAGTCATCGCTCAAGATGAAGCTAGCTGCGAGTATTTCAGTATGCCAGAGGCTGCTATTGCCACAGGAAAAGTAGATTTAATTCTTCCCTTAAGTGCAATCGCCGGCACGTTGCTGGAGCTAGTAATTGCCAACAAAGTTCTATAGAGTGGGTGAACTAACAGCGGCGAAAAAGTTAAGGGCAACCGATTTAAAACGATGAGCGATTACAATACAATCGCTGTAGCCCCCAACTTGAAAAAAACTGGGTTTCCTTAAATTTTATATTTAATAATTGGCTTTAATTATTGGGGTGCTGCATGATTTCTGGATGAGGATTTATTGTGCCGGCAGCACCCCATAAAAAAATAGCCTATTTTTATTTTAAATTAAGCTTTATTACCTTGTCTAGACAAAGTAAAAACATTTAACAGTCACACTCAACAGGATAGTCAGAAATTGGAAAGCCCTTGCTTGTTAAGCGTTAAGCAAGAGCTTTCAGAGGATTACCACCAAACTCGATTGCCATCTTCATCAACGCGAGCTTGTCGGATTACATCAGAAATTGCTTCAGCGTCGTGTACGTGGTGGAGCGCCTTTTTCTCACCATCCGGGTATTCCACAATAAAGTAAGTCGGTACTGTAATCTGATCACCTGTAATATCGGGTGAATCTACAGCGACTTGTTTAGCCTTTTCTTCAATAGTTTGAGCTTCAGGAGAAATTACATCTCCCGGATTTGCCGTTAAGTTTTTTTCCTTAGCTGTCGGCTCTGTGCGGGAATGCCAATCTTCACTGACTGGTTGATTTGTTTGGTTTTTACTTTCTTGTTTCATGGCTGTTTTAAGGGTTTCAAAACTTTTTACTTACTGAACTAAGTCTAGGGAATCTCACAGGAAAATGGCTCTTTCAAAAGAATGAGTTTGTAAAAAAAGCAAAATATTAGGGGTTTAAAGGCAAATATCTTTCAAACCTGTGGGGGCAAAATGTTCCACCATAACTTCATTCGGCGCGATTTGCTGTAAAGCATTTTTGATTAAAAAGCACATACAAACTTAATCTCAGGCTCATTCTTTAGATAGAAGAGCCTTCACTCGGTAGGAAGAGGAGTGAGCAAGCCGGCTTTGCTACTGTTGAGTATTGTTAAAAAAAAATAACGATTATAAAAGTTTTTACCTAGTGTAATCATTCAATAATTGTTGAAGCCGGCATCACGCGTTAAATTCAGTATCTTGCCTCCTACACAGCATTTTTTGACCTGAAGGCTCTCAATTTAAGAAAAGAAGCCGACAGATGAGCTTGCCGGGTAAAGCAACGCGAAACTCAACATAGATAAGTCGTTCAGATGTTGGATTGCTCAGCCCAACCTAGATTTTGAAGCTGGCAAAAAAACTTTTAAACTTATAAAAATAAGCAAAGTTGAATCTGTGTAGGTGTTAAGAGTTTTAAAGTCGTCAAAAATCTTCAAAGCATAGGAGACAATTGCAATGGCAGAGAACTTCAAAAAATCTTCTCCAGCCGGCGAAAATCTCGTTCCACTTCCGACCACAAAGAACGATTGTGGGGGTCGGTACGGAGGGCTTTTTTCAGATAAATTCTTGCCTTATCGAGCTGTTTCTCCCCAATCAAGTGCCGGCCCCAGCGCTGATAAGCGATCGCCTGCCACTGCCGCACTTCTGAATCGTAGGGAAGACGTTGCGCTAACCCTTCAACGAGTGCGATCGCACGGGGAAAGCGTTGCGATTTAAGTAAATACTGCAACTGTATGTACGAATTTTCCTTCATCTGCCGCTCAAAGTCTGATAGTTGGCAGTTTTCTTGAAACTTCGGTTCTTTGGGAGTTACTCGCGTTGCCGCCGGCTGCCGGCGCACTGTTACCACCGGCTCTTTTTTAGCTGCCGGCGTGGTTTGCGGCTGCCTCAACGGTTCGGGTTCTGGCTTGGCAACCTCTAACAGCAACTTATACGCCTCATGCAGCCGAATAAATTTCTCATGGGCATATCGGTCGCCGGTGTTCACATCCGGGTGATAAAGCCGCGCCAGACGCCGGAAAGACGCCTTCACATCCGCTTGACTTGCTTTTGAAGTCAACCCCAACAGTCGGTAGCAGTCTGCAATGTTCATTCACTTCCACGAAAAAGGCAGAATCTCTCTTTATAAAGATTCTGCCACGCTTATTTATGTCTGAGAACAAATCTAACAAGGGCAACCCTTTCGAGACTTACGCTTTTGAGAAACAGGGGGGGAGGGGGGAAAAATACAACCGCTCTTACCCTCCCCTGCTTGCGTCAGTCTTGCCCCAACTCATGCCGGTGTTTTAGGCGGGACGCTCTTCAATGACTCGGTCAATTAAGCCGTATTCTTTCGCCTCTTGAGCAGACATGAAATAATCGCGGTCGGTATCCTTCTCAATTTTAGAGAGAGGTTGGCCGGTTCGCTGTACCATCATGTCATTGAGTTGCCGGCGAGTGCGGATGATCTCTCTGGCTTCAATTTCGATGTCTGAAGCTTGTCCTTGAGCACCGCCAAGGGGTTGGTGGATCATGATCCGTGCGTGGGGAAGTGCGAGTCGCTTCCCTTTGGTGCCGGCAGTGAGGAGGAACGCACCCATTGAGGCTGCCATTCCCACACAAATTGTCACCACATCTGATTTAATGTGCTGCATTGTGTCATAAATCGCCAAGCCGGCTGTTACCGAACCGCCCGGAGAATTGATGTACAGAAGAATATCTTTGCCTTGATCCTCGGAATCTAAATAAAGCATCCGAGCGATGATAGAATTTGCAACTCCATCATTGACTTCTCGACTCAGGAAAATAATTCTTTCCAGAGAAAGGCGAGTGTAGATATCAATCCACTGGGTGTAAGGTTGGCCTGGGAGGCGGTAGGGAACTTGAGGAATACCAATGGGCATAGGAGTCTCTTGCTTTTAGCGGGTATACAACTCAGACTACAGCGGGGACGGGTGTAGGCAGGTCTTTAGAACTTTCTAAAACCCGGTCGATCAAGCCATATTCTTTGGCTTGATAGGGGGTCATGTAGAACATTCTGTCCATATCTTTGGAAATTTTTTCAGCCGACTGTTCCGTATTTTTTGCGAAAATCTCCACGATTGTCGCTTTATTTGCCAAGACTTCTTTTGCCCGAATTTGAATGTCTGTGGCTTGACCCCGTGTGCGGCTGCGAGCTTGGTGCAGAATGATCGTAGCGTGGGGCAAACTCGCTCTACATCCTTTCGTGCCGGCTGATAAAATCATTGCTGCCGTGCCCATTGCCTGACCCAAACAAATGGTATGAACGGGAGGCTTTATGTAACTAATGGTGTCACAGATTGCAAAGGCTTCTGTTTCAAAACCAATGGAATCTCCACCATACCAAGAAGTGCCGGTAGAGTTGATGTAGATATAAATAGGCTTCTCTGGGTCATCGTATTGCAAATAGAGCAATTGGGCAATAATTAGCTCTGTTACGTCTACCCCTAGCTGATCTTTATACTCATCTGGTGAAACTAGCGGCAGTCCCAGATAAACAATGCGTTCCTTCAATAAAAGGGACGGTAAATCTGGCGGGGGTGTCCTATAGTAGGCATCTCCGTATTGGCTCGATTGAACAGCCTTGATGGGTGAGTTCATTGCTGATGGTTGCCTGAAATGATGACACTATCTCTAACATAGTAGCGTGATGGTGTGAACGCAGGAGGAACGGTCGAGGAGTAATTTCACTACCGGCAGATGGCTTCGTCATTTTCTCGCCCCCTAGCCTATGCTGAGTAATAACGAGATGGCTCGAAAGCGCTGCTGGCGCTCTGCGTAACGCTAGTATTTGCCTATGATGTCATTCCTATCGGTATTGAGTTTCGCAGGAACGATTTGATTATGAAAGTAAGTTTGCAACCGGCCTTAAATGATTCTAACGTTGATGCCACTCAGGCAAGCAGCCAGCGTCAGCTATCGATTTCGATCTCTGCGATCGCTGCTGAGATGGATCGCAATGTGCCCCTCAACTTGTGTTTGATTTTGGATCACAGTGGTTCGATGAGTGGGCGACCCCTGGAAACGGTGAAACAAGCAGCGCATCGCCTTGTAGATAGGCTGAATCCGGGTGATCGCCTCTCGGTGGTGGCATTTGACCACAGGGCTAAAGTCATTGTCTCAAATCAGGCGATTGAAGATCGGGGGCGGGTTAAAAAGCAGATTGATAAACTTCATCCTGAAGGCGGTACTGCCATTGATGAGGGTTTGAAGCTGGGAATTGATGAACTGGCTAAAGGCAAAAAAGATAGGATTTCCCAAGCGTTTCTCCTCACAGATGGCGAGAATGAACACGGCGATAATAACCGTTGTTTGAAGCTGGCTCAACTGGCAACTGATCACAAACTCACACTAAATACGCTGGGGTTTGGTGATCACTGGAATCAAGATATTTTGGAAAAGATTGCCGATGCTGCCGGCGGTAATTTGGCTTATATTGAGCGTCCCGATCAAGCGATCGATGTGTTTAGCCGGCTGTTTAGCCGCATTCAATCTGTGGGACTAACGAATGCTTACCTGTTGCTGTCATTAATGCCGAAGGTGCGCCTCGCGGAACTCAAACCGATCGCTCAGGTGATCCCCGATGCGATTGAATTGCCGGTGCAAAGAGAGGCAGATCGGATTGTGGTGCGTTTGGGAGACTTAATGAAGGATGCACCCAGAGTGATTTTGGCTAACCTTTACCTCGCGCAGCTGGCACAAGGCCGGCAAACGATTGCCAATCTGCAAATCCGTTATGATGACCCTGCTGCCGGTGTTGAAGGGGTACTCTCGGAAGTGGTGCCGGTGGATGCTAACTTCCTGAGTGTTTACCAGCCGGCAATTAACCCAGAAGTACAGCAGCACATTCTCGCTTTGGCAAAATACCGGCAAACTCAACTGGCAGAGGCGAAATTGCAACAAGGCGATCGAGCCGGTGCCGCTACAATGTTGCAAACAGCCGCGAAAACGGCGCTGCAAATGGGAGATAAAGGTGCGGCGACGGTATTGCAAAGCAGTGCAACGCAATTGCAATCAGGGGAAGAACTTTCAGAAGCTGATCGCAAGAAAACTCGCATTGTTTCTAAAACTGTTTTGCAATAGTCAAGCCGGTGAAAATCGCAGGCCGGTTTTTTTTAAGGCAAGCAAGTCAGAAAAGATCGCAAAGGTACGCAGCGGAAAATTTATAATGCTGCGTACCTCTGTGCTATTTACGCGAAAAGAAAACAACTTGCTTTATTCTGGAGGCGGAGCGGCGTGAGGCAGTACAGACGCACTCTCATCTGAGGTTCGCACCGGCACGCCTAAATGCTTTCTCGCCTCTTGTTCTGCTAGCTGCCGGTCTTTGTCGCTCTTAAACTGTCCCTCGTCCAGCAGGGACTCATTTCGTGCCGCCTCATCTCGACTCGGCTTATAGCCATTTTTCCACTTATACTTCAAGTCCATAAGTCAAACACCAGATACAACATTTTGTTGGTCTACTTGCAATCCTACGATTTGAGTTCTGATGAAACTCCTATCCTTGGGAATATATAGCAATAATAATATCTGCCAAAAGCAGTAAACTTCTGCTTAGATCGCTTGCTTAAAATTTCAGCTATTTTAAACAGGCTAAAAGTATAAAATTATTTTGTATTCCTATTTTCTCTTAAATTAACTATTAACTCATGTAGGTAGGACGAGCCAACTAGCTATTATTTAGGGTTAAAAAATATGGTTTAAATATTTTACCTTTTCTCTGCTTTCCAAGTGCCCCCATAAACGTAGAAAGGATTATTTTGACTAACCTGCGGCCAGCATTCTTTACAAACAAAAAACCACTGCCCCGACTTATCGTATTGAACACGATAGAGAACCGGGGCAGTTTGATGACAGCAGTCACAGAGTTTTATTCGGAATTTGCGAGCCATTGCCTCCAAATTATCCAGTAACGGCTGATGCGTGGGGACGGGCAAAAATCATCCGACCGGCAGACGTTTGTAGTGCGGATGTCACGACGACGCGCAATTCGCCGCCAATGTGGATGCCACCTTCTTCAACAACCACCATTGTGCCGTCTTCTAAATAACCCACGCCTTGAGCCGGTTCTTTCCCTTCTTTAACGATTTTTAGGTCAATATTATCGCCAGGAAGATAAGTCGGACGTACAGCTTGGGTTAAGTCATTGATATTCAACACCGGCACTTTTTGGACGCTGGCAACTTTACTTAAGTTGTAGTCATTTGTCAGCAAGGTGCCGTTAATTTCTTGTGCTAAACGGACTAATTTAGCATCCACTGTGTTGATATCTTCGTAGTCTGCTGAATGGATCACAATCCGGTCTGGATACGTTTCCATTAGCCGCTTGAGGATATCCAAACCGCGCCGGCCTCTCACGCGTTTTAAATCGTTAGAAGCATCAGCCACAAGTTGCAATTCCTGTAGCACAAACTGCGCTACAAGAATTTGACCCTCAACAAATCCAGTTTCTAGCAACTGCTCGATGCGACCATCAATAATGCAGCTGGTATCTAAAACTTTGGTTGCCACCGGCTTGAGGGTGCCTTCGGCCATCAGGATGGATTCCACACTGTTCGGATTGATCAAGCGTAAGAAGGCGCGACCATGACTGTCTGCCAAAGTGACGCCGGTGAAGGCAAACAGGATGCTGCCAACCACAGCCACTAAGGGTTTAATAAAGGCAAACTCACGGGGAATCGGCAGCAAGAAAAGCGGGGCCAGCATTAAGTTGGCAACTAATAAGCCAATGACTAAACCAACCGCACGCGTCAGCAGCATTTCTACCGGCATTTGGCGGATCTGCGCTTCCATCCGCCGATAGGTGGTTTGCGCCGATAAGCCGACGGCAACGCCAATCAGCGCCCCAAAGCCGGTTGTTACCAAGCGCAACCCCTCTATACTCGTTACCTGTTGCATCGTACTGCTAGGAAGCAGTTCTACCCCGTAGAAACCGATTCCTGCTGCTGCTAGGATGAATGAAAGAATAATGATTGCATCAAGCATCGTTTTAAACCGATAAATTTCGGATTTAATTCCCAGGGGGGAATTTAGGAGCGATTAGCCGTTAAACTCATCGCAAAGATAGAATTGGTTTTATTATATCTTTAGAGGTTTTGCATTCAGTTTCTCGTTTACCCCCTCAGCATTAGTAAAGATTCCCGTCACATTTAGCAAATTCTGGTTTTTTACCTCCCTTGAATAGTGCAATAGCTTATACTCCAACGCCTCCAAGCTCTTTAACATCAGGTGTTCCGACTGCTGCCTACCTTCACATTCCCTTCTGCCGGCGTCGCTGTTATTACTGCGATTTTCCCGTTTCTGTGGTTGGGGATCGCAAAAATGGTGAGAATTCTGGCACAATTCAACAATATGTTGAGATGCTGTTGCAAGAAGTATGCACAACTTCAGCAACTTGTCAACCGCTTCTCCGCTCAAAATCTCTGCCACTAGAGACAATTTTTTTTGGTGGCGGCACTCCCTCTCTGCTTTCAGCCGGCCAGATCCGGCGTATTTTGGAAGCACTTGAGCAAGAGTTTGGCCTAGCTGCCGGCGCTGAAATTTCGATGGAGATGGACCCAGGAACCTTTACCCTGGAACAACTCGAAGGCTATCGAACGGCTGGGGTAAATCGGGTGAGTTTAGGCGTGCAAGCGTTTCAAGATGAACTGTTAGGTGTGTGTGGCCGTTCTCATACAGTTTCAGACATTTTGGAAGCAGTGGAAATGCTTCGCCAGGTAGATTTTCACAATTTCAGTATCGACTTAATTTCTGGGTTGCCCCATCAAAACCTTGATCTGTGGAAAGCTTCGCTAGAAGCAGCGGTGGCGATTTCACCGGCTCATATTTCAAGTTACGATTTGATCGTTGAGCAAAATACAGCCTTTAATCGTTACTATCAAGCCGGTGTTCAGCCCTTGCCAGGAGATGAAATGGCTGCTCAAATGTACCGACTAGCACAGCAAATCTTAACAAGTGCCGGTTACGAACATTACGAAATTTCTAATTACGCCAAGCCTGGTTATCAATGCCGGCATAATCGAGTGTACTGGCAAAACCGGCCTTACTTTGGCTTTGGCATGGGTGCAACCAGTTATGTTCAAGGCCGGCGATTTACGCGACCTCGCAAGACGTGGGAATATTATGAATGGCTGCACTCGGAAGGCGCAAAGCAGAATGGGGCAAGCGAAATAGAGGATGCCGGCACTGAGTGTTTTCAGGATATTCTGCTGGAAACTTTGATGTTGGGGTTACGGCTGGCAGAAGGGTTGAGCTTGTCTGGACTAGCCGAAAAATTTGGGACCGGCACCCTAGAAAAGATTTTGACGTGTTTGCAACCCTATCACCGGCAAGGATGGGTAGAAATCTTAAACCCAGATGGAGTGCCGAGCGCGGTTTCCCTCGGACAAAACCCGCCAGCATTTGGCCAACTGCGCCTGAGTGACCCGGAAGGATTCTTATTTTCTAATACGATTCTGGCCAGCCTGTTTCGTCAATTTAGTTCTTAATATAAAGCAACTAAATTTTCAACGCTATTTAGAGAGAATTTGATTATCCTCAAGAAAGAACTTTCTTGAGTGATTTATGTACGCCTCCGAGCATGAGTTATTTCGGCATTTTCTGGAACATCTCCCTTATGCCGTAGCAATGGTAGACCGCCAAATGCGCTATCTGGCAGTCTCTCGGCAGTGGGTACAAGTTCACAAACTCGAAGACTCTGACCTAATTGGCCGGCAATTTCACGTAGACTTTGGAATGCCGGTTCATTCGCGCCCTGAGTTGCAGGAAAGTCAAGAACATGGAGTCACCCTCCTGGGATCGCCGGCTACAGTTTCCCATCCAGAATTAGTATCCCAAACAACTGAAAAGCTAACATGGGTGAGTCATCCCTGGCACGAAGACAATGGAGACATTGGAGGGATGATTTTTTCCTTAATTCCCACTTGCTCGTCTCCGGCAAAAGAGAACGAATTATTAAGAGAAAAGGAAGCCTTATTTACTGCTACTTTTGAGCAAGCAGCGGTCGGAATTTCCCATAGCGATCCCCAAGGCCAGTTTACCCACTTCAACCGGAAGTTTTGTGACATTGTGGGTTACACAGGTGAAGAATTGCGAGTTCTATCTTGGATGGATATTACTCATCCAGATGATTTAAATATTGATTGGGAGTCTCAGCGCAGGCTTGTTGCCGGTGAAATTCCCACTTATTCAATTGAAAAACGCTATATTCACAAACAAGGTTTTCCCGTCTGGGTTAACTTAACCGTTTCTTTGATGCGCGATTTTAATGGAGAGTTAAAGTATTTAATTAAAGTTATTGAGGACATTCAAGATCGCAAAATAGCCGAGGCAAAACTTCACAAAAGCGAAGCCGACTTAAAAGCTGCTCAGAAAATTGCTCATGTCGGCAACTGGGAATTTGATGTCATCACCCAAACGATCACTTGGTCTGATGAAATTTTCCGAATCTACGGGCGCGATCCCAACGTAGGAGCGCCCACTTATTTAGAACTTCGGCAAGCTATTCATCCCCATGATTTAGAATACTGGGAAGCACGGATAAACGGGATAATTCGTGAGGGAAAAGCGTGCAAGTTTGAATATCGAATTACTCGCTCGGATGGTAGTATTCGCTACCTCTATGCTCAGGTAGAACCTACACTGATTGAGGAAAAAGTGGTGCGGTTGTTTGGCACGGTTATGGACATCACCGAGCGCAAAATAGCCCAAATTGCCTTACAACAAGCCAATGAGCAACTAGAACAACGCGTTGAAGAACGAACTGCAGAATTAAGACAAACAATTGAACAATTGCAGAGCGAAATTGCCTACCGGCAACAGGCTCAATCACAACTGCGCCAGAGTCAGCGACGCTATGAAACCCTGACACAATTATTGCCGGTGGGAATTTTTCACACTGACAATCAAGGAAACTGTTTGTACACCAACGAACGGTGGCGTGAAATTACCAGCCTCTCAGCAGAACAGGCGCGGGGAGATGGATGGTCTAACGCAATTCATCCCGACGACCGAGCGCGTGTTTTTAGTGAATGGCAACAAGCAACGCAACAAAATGTGCCATTTCAATCAGATTATCGCTTTGCCAAGCTTGATGGCCAGGTCGCTTGGGTTTTCGGTCAGGCAGTTGCGGAGACGGGGGAAGCCGGGGAGGTTTTGGGCTATGTTGGAGCCATTACGGATATTACCGACCGGGTGCTAGCAGAGCAAGCGCTGCGCGACAGTGAAAGGCGGTTCCGGGCGATTTTCGACCAGTCGTTCCAGTTTGTGGGGTTGCTGAAACCGGATGGCACCCTTACACAAGCGAACCAGACAGCGCTCGATTTTGGCGGCATAGAGCCGGCAAATGTGATCGGTCAATTGTTTTGGGAAACACCGTGGTGGAGGCTTTCCACTCAAACTCAAGAACGCTTAAAAGTTGCCATTGCTCAGGCTGCAAGTGGCCAACTTATCCGTTATGAAGTGAATGCTATCGGTGCTGGAGATCAAGTGATAACGGTTGATTTCTCCCTCAAGCCGGTGCTTGACGAGACGGGAGCAGTTGTTTTGCTAATTGCAGAAGGACGCGATATCAGCAAACAGCAAGCATTAGAGGCAGAACTGGCGCAACAGCAAGAACTTTTAAATAGCTTGATCGCCAACGCACCCGTTGGCATTGCCATATTAAATAGCGACTTGCGCTATTTGCAAATTAACGAAACCCTAGCAGCAATTAATGGCGTGCCGGTGGCAGAACATATTGGCAAAACGATGACGGAAATCCTACCCGATATCGCACCCAAGGTAGAACCAATTTATCGGCAGATCCTAGCAACGGGCGAAGCCATACTCAATATTGAAATCTGTGGTGAAACACCCAGGCAGCCTGGAGTGATGGGGACGTGTCTGGTTTCTTGTATTCCCCTGCGCTCAGAGAATAATACTCCCATTGCAATTGGGCTGATAGTGATCGAAATTACCGAACGCAAACAAGCAGAAGCTGCACTTGCCGAGAGCGAAGAACGTTTCCGCAAAATTTTTGATTGCGCTCCCATTGCGATTGCTTTATCTGACGTCAATACGAATCAGTTGGTTAAAGTAAATCATGCTTTGTGTGAGATGTTAAATTATAGCGAATCCGAACTTTTGGAAATGTCAGTCGCTCAAATTAGCCATCCAGAAGACATGGCACAAGAATTAAAATTGGGTGAGGATATAAAAACCGGCGTTTTGGCAACTTCTCAATTTGAAAAGCGTTTCATTACCAAAAATCAGGAAATTGTCTTAGGCAGTTTAAAAGAAACGCTACTGCGAGATCGGGACGGCAACCCCAGCTATTGGCTGGGTATGGTTGAGAATATCACAGAGCGGAAACGAGCAGAAATTGAATTGCAACAGCAAGCGCAACTGCTCGATCAACTATATGACTCAGTGGTAACAGCCGACCTCATCGGCAATATCACAAGATGGAACAAGGGCGCTGAGCGAATCTATGGCTATACAGCCGCAGAAACCATTGGTCAACCTATTAGCTTGCTTTTCCCTGCCGATCAGCATGAGCGCCTGCACAACCTAAGCATTATCTTATTGGAGCAGCAAGGCAGTTATGAAAAGGAATTCAAGGCGCTCCGCAAGTCTGGGGAAGTCTTCGATCTGCTTCTATGCGTTTCACTGGAAAGAGACAGTGAGGGAATTGCGATTGGTAGCATAGGCTACGGCATCGACATTACAGAGCGCAAACGCGCCGAAGCGGAACGTCGCGCGACTGCCCAAAAACTTGAATTGATGATTCAGCAAACTCCGCTTGCTGTCATTGAATGGGGAACACCAGAGCTGACAGTGGTGGGGTGGAACCCCGCATCTGAGAAAATTTTTGGCTACAGTGCCGATGAAGTGATCGGACGCAGTTTGTTCGGACTGATTATCTCAGAAACTACTAGAGAAAACGTCGAGCAAATTCAAGCCGGTTTGCTATCACTTAAGGGGGGATTTCATGCTATCAACGAAAATATAACGAAAGATGGGCGGGCGCTGATTTGTGAATGGCATAATACTCCCCTTGCTGATGAGCAAGGTCAAGTTGTGGGAATTATTTCTTTGGGTTTAGATATTACTGAGCGCGTACAGACAGAAGAGGCGCTGCGTCTAAGTGAGGCACAATTCCGCACCCTCGCTCAACGCGAGGAACTGATTAACCGGCTCACCAGTCAAATTCGTCAATCTCTCAATCTTTCAGAGATTTTAAAAACCACTGTTAATGCAATTCGGGAATTGCTAGAAGTTGAGCGATGTCACTTCAGTTGGTATTGTCCAGAGGGAATTAAGAATGAAGCGTTAATGATCAATTCTCCTTGTTGGGAGACGGTTCAAGAATCCAGACTTCCAGAAACACCCAGCCGTTTGGGTGTGTATCTCGCCAGCGATGTCGGCCCGTTAGGACAAAAAGTTGTAGACTCTGCGGAGGAAATTTGCATTGATGATGTTGACTCGCTTGACGAGCCGGTTTTTCAGGAGTTCTTACGCACTCATGAAATTGCTTCATTCCTGAGTTTTCCAGTTCACACTCGGACGGGTGAAGTGGGGGTGATTGCTTGCATTCGTTCGCCGCATCCTCGTCCGTGGTGCGATAGTGAACGAGAATTATTAAGAGCAATTACCGGCCAATTAGCCATTGCAATTGACCAAGCTGGGCTTTACGAGCAAACGAGCGTTGCTGCGGCAGTTTCCCAAGCTAAAAGTCTGGAGTTAGAACACGCTTTGCGGGAGCTGCAACAAACTCAATCGCAGCTAATTCAGAGCGAAAAAATGTCTTCCTTGGGGCAGTTGGTTGCCGGTGTTGCTCACGAAATTAACAATCCAGTGAGCTTTATCTATGGTAATATTATGCCGGCTCAGGATTACGCGCTTGGTTTGTTGAAACTTCTTCAACTTTATCAGGAGGTTTATCCCCAGCCGCCTGCTAAAATTGAGAATGAAATCAGAAATATTGATTTAGAATTTCTGGCAGAAGATTTGCCGAAATTGCTGGGTTCGATGAAAGTGGGAGCTGAGCGAATTCAAGAAATTGTGCGCTCTTTAAGAAACTTCTCTCGCCTTGATGAAGCGCAAATGAAAGAGGTTAATATTCATGAAGGAATCGACAGCACCTTGATGATTTTGAACAGCCGGCTCAGAGCGAAATCTACTTCTCCTGCTATTGAGGTGATTAAAGAATATGGCGATTTGCCTTTAGTCGAGTGTTATGCCGGCCAACTCAATCAAGTGTTTATGAATTTACTCACCAATGCAATAGATGCCTTGGAAGAACGGGACAGCCGAGGTGCTTCTTTGCAGCAAAGCCGGCAAATTCGGATTCGGACTTCTCTTGTTAATAAAAACAAACTAATCATTTCCATTGCGGACAATGGTTATGGAATTAGTGAGTCCGCCCAACAAAAACTTTTTGATCCCTTCTTCACAACAAAACCCATTGGTAAAGGAACGGGTTTGGGCTTAGCAATTAGTTATCAAATTGTGGTTGAGAAGCATAAAGGCTCGTTGCAATGTGTTTCACAAGTTGGTCGGGGCACAGAGTTTATCATTGAAATTCCGATTGATCAGCACCGCCCTGAGATGAAGTTATGATTCCGATTTCTGATAATCTTCCGAACAGCCGGTTTCCACTTGTTACTTACTTGCTGATTGGTTTTACAATTGCTTTATTTTTTTGGGAACTGAAACTAGAAGTTGCCGGTGAGTTAAGTGATTTTCTCTTAAGTTGGGGAGTCGTACCGGCACGTTTGCACGCTGTAGCGAAAGATGCGATAGCATCGGGAAATCCGGCTGCTTGGTTCATCTTGCTATTCATGTCTTCCCGTTCCCTCCTCTCAGGGATTTTTCTTCACGGCAGCTTTAGCCAAATCTTGGGAAACTTACTGTTTTTATGGGTGTTTGGTAAAAGAGTGGAGGAGCTTTTAGGACATGGGCGATTTCTGGGATTTTATCTCATTTGCGGGCTTTTAACCGGCATTGTGCAAATTTTGGTAGAGCCGGCACTCTCAGTACCTTTAGTGGGGGCTAATGGAGCCATTGCTGGAGTTTTAGGCGCGTATCTTGTGAAGTTTTCCAAAGCAAAGATTGACAGTATTTTGCCGCTAGTTGTTGTATTTATTCCAATGGAAATTCCGGCTTTCTTATACTCAATATTATGGTTTATTCAGCAGCTATTTTACAGCATTGGTCAACTGCTCGTGGTCGGAGGTGTGAACTTTCAAGGAATCGGTTACTGGGCGCATGGAGTTGGTTTGCTCATCGGTGCCGGCTTAGTGCCACTCATGGGAAAACCTCTATCAACAATAGTCAGTGATTAAGTCACTGAATCGCTAACAAATCTGAATATAATTTTTCGGCTAACCAGACAAGTTTACTGAGGCTGGTTGTATCGCAAAACAGGGTTGCGTAAAAAATACAGTCCTGGCGCTGTTGTCTGTTAGCTTAATCTTGGAATTGATGGTAATTTGGATATCTTGAATGAGGGCGTTAATTTTTTGGGCTGATTGTTTGCTCTGAGTTGCAAGTTTGCGAATTTCACCGGCAACAACGGCAAAGCCTTTTCCTTGGTCGCCGGCACGCACTGCTTCAACTGCTGCATTCAGCGTTAACATATTCGTTTGGCCGGCTAGCTCACTCACCAAACTTGAACTATTTCCGATCAGGTTCATTTGCTCATTCAATAGTAGAATTTGAACCGTTAGTGCTGTGACTTTTTCTTGCAGAGTTGACATCCCCTCCAACGTTTGCGCTACCGCTTTAGAACCTTCCTGTGCCCAAATTAATGCCTGCTGTGCGCCGGCAGCATCGGGCAGGATGTATTCAAGATTTCGGTGAGCGTGGGGTGCGGCTTCCTAATATCTGCCTCAATTAAAGTGGAGAAAAGAGTCCAAAAAAGTGAGACAGTGGTCGAATATATTATAAAATGCCCGATTTCATTCAGCCCTTGGTATCCACACCGGCACTGAGCAACCCAAGTTTTGCAAACAATGTTAATCGCAAGAGATTGAGGCATCGAAACCGGCAACCCCAGCCAAAGTAAATTTTTGCCCCGACCTCCCAATTTTTTCACGGGCGGATTAGCATATAGGGGTGAGCAATCTGTACTATCCCCTAAACTCTTTAAAACAAGGCCACTGGTTCAAGCTCATTTGCGGCGCGAGCTTCCAGCATCTCCCTGCTGTTCGGAATTTGACTTTGGCCTATAGCCTAGCCGGCGCTGACTGCATCGATGTGGCAGCAGATCCAGCTGTCATTGCGGCAGCTCAAGAAGCCCTACAGAGTGCCGAAGCGTTGGCACCGGCAGCCCGAAGGCGAGGGTTTAAAGACAGCAAGCGTCCGTGGCTAATGGTGAGCTTGAACGATGGGGAAGATCCTCACTTTCGCAAAGCAGAATTTAACCCAGCGGCTTGTCCCGCTGACTGCCCTCGTCCCTGCGAAAGCATTTGTCCAGCACAAGCAATTGTCTTCCAAGACGCAGATGCGCGAGGAAAAAGCGGGAGTGGCAAACATCAGAAAACCTCTCACATTCAAAATCTTAACGTTGAGCCAGGTTTTTCTGGGGTCATCGACCAGCAGTGCTACGGTTGTGGCCGGTGTTTGCCGGTTTGCCCGATTCAGCAGATTGTCACTCGTTCTTATGTCGCCACACCGGCAGCAGTCGCGCCAATGGTGCTGGCAACCGATGTGGACGCCGTAGAAATTCACACACAAGTGGGGCGTGTGGAGGATTTTCGCAGGCTTTGGGATGCGATCGCCCCGTGGGTTGGTAAGTTGAAGCTAGTCGCCATTAGCTGTGGCGATGGTGAAGGACTGATTGACTACCTGCACGCGCTCTACGAGCTAATTTCGCCGCTGCCATGCCCGTTAATCTGGCAAACCGATGGGCGTCCCATGAGTGGCGACATTGGCGACGGCACGACTCGCGCCGCCGTAAAACTCGGCCAGAAAGTCTTAGCAGCCGGCTTACCGGGCTACGTCCAGCTAGCCGGTGGCACGAATGGCCATACGGTTGCAAAGCTCAAAGCTGCCGGTTTACTCAAACGTGAGGGAACAGCCAGCGGGGAAGAACCTTGTCGCTTGCCTTCACACATCGCCGGCATCGCTTACGGCAGTTATGCCCGTGTTTTGCTCTCACCCGTCTTAGAGCAATTAGAACCCATCACTCAAGCCTTTCCAGTGGCTGCATCTGAGCAAGGAACCCAACTCGCCCGTCTAGAAGACACACCCGAATTGCTTTGGGAAGCTGTGAGTCTGGCAGATTCTTTGGTTAATCAACTCAAATTACCCATAAAATTGCACCAACCCTCGCTTAGCAAATTCCCATGATTTAGCAAATATCGAGTGCTAACTTCTCAGCTTCTACTCTTTTCATTTAATGCCATAATTTTCAACGCAAATCATCTATGGTGCATTCCAACGGTGTGAATCTCTCTGACACGCAAGCCAATCAAGAATCGCCGGTTTTGGTTGACGAAGTCGCTATAGGCAGCATGCAAATTACAGACGATCTGAATAAATTACTAGACATTTTGCCCGAAGAAATTCGCTTGCCGCTGGAGCAACACCCCCAGCTAAGCAAATTAATCGAGGTGGTGATGGATGTGGGCCGGCTCCCAGAGGCTCGCTTTCCAGGTACGGCAGAGTACCTGTCTCAGACGCCGGTTTCCAAAGCCGACCTGATTCATTGCATTGAGCGAGTGGGCCACTTTAGCGGTGATAACCGAGCCGGCATCGAGCAAACCTTGCACCGAATTAGTGCGATGCGGAATCGTGCCGGTGAAGTGATTGGCTTGACTTGTCGCGTCGGGCGAGCCGTTTTTGGGACGATTGGCATGATCCGCGACTTGGTGGAAACCGGCCAATCAATTTTAATGCTCGGTCGCCCCGGTGTGGGCAAAACTACGGCGCTGCGGGAAATTGCGCGGGTGCTGGCAGATGAATTAAACAAGCGGGTGGTGATTATTGACACCTCGAATGAAATTGCCGGTGATGGCGATATTCCCCACCCCGCAATCGGTCGCGCTCGCCGGATGCAGGTTTCGCGTCCAGAACTTCAGCATCACGTGATGATTGAAGCGGTGGAAAACCATATGCCAGAAGTCATCGTGATTGATGAAATTGGCACGGAATTGGAAGCGCAGGCGGCTCGCACGATTGCTGAGCGCGGCGTGCAGTTGGTTGGCACGGCTCACGGGAATCAAATTGAAAATTTGATTAAAAACCCGACCCTGGCGGATCTGATCGGCGGTATCCAGGCGGTGACGCTGGGAGATGAAGAGGCGAGACGCCGGGGTTCTCAAAAAACGGTGCTGGAACGTAAGGCACCGCCAACGTTTGAGATTGCGGTGGAAATGCTGGAACGTGAGCGTTGGGTGGTGCACGAGCAAGTTGCGGAAACGGTGGATAATTTACTGCGAGGCCGGCAACCGAATCCGCAAACCAGGACAGTGAGCGAAACCGGCAAGGTGACGATTACGCGGGAGTTGCCCAGTGTGCCGGCGGCTCCGCCATCGCGCTCGGTGACGCCGGTACGAGGGAACACCGGCTGGCGAGCTTCGGGGCAAATGACGCCGGTGCCGGTGCTGCGAGAGGTTGGGGATTTGTCGGAGGAGAAGTATTTTGAGCAACTGCTGGATGCTTCTCTGCAGCCTAGTAGTTTTGGCAGAATGCAACTCGACGATGCCGACGACTTTGGCGGGACTGCCGGCCCGAATGGGGAAGATTTGCCGCTGCACGTTTATCCCTATGCGGTGAGCCGGCATCAACTAGAGCAAGTGATTCGGGTGCTGAAGTTGCCGGTGGTGCTAACGAAAGATATAGACGGTGCGGATGCAATTTTGGCGCTGCGTTCCCATATCAAAAACCAGTCTAAGTTACGGCACATTTCCAAAGCTCGGCATCTGCCGATTTATACGATTAAATCGAGCAGTATTCCCCAAATTACTCGCGCACTCAGGCGGTTGCTGGATATGGACGACCCCAGCAGTCCTGATATGGCAGAACTCAGCCTCTTTGCCCACAACGGCAGTGAAGATGAGATTGAAGCACTGGAAGAAGCACGCCTTGCTGTGGAGCAAATTGTGATTCCTAAAGGGCAGCCGGTGGAGTTACTGCCTCGCTCTCCTAAAGTCCGCAAGATGCAACACGAGTTGGTTGAGCATTACCGGCTCAAGTCTTCGAGTTTTGGCGAAGAGCCAAACCGGCGCTTGCGGATCTACCCCGCCTAAGTGAGCGCTCACTTCAAATCTCACAACTAATTGTTAGAAGTCAGGATAGATTATTAACATTTTATTCTGGCTTCTTCTCTTTTTTCTCTCCATTCTTAATTGCCTCTCCCGGTCTAAAATCTCCAACCTAAAATTTAAAAACCTGGAAGGTTCGGCAATGAGGTTCAGTATTCTAAGAACGGGAATTTCGATTTGTAAAATTTAGCTCAATTTCAAACTTCATCTTTAATTTCAGCATCACTATTACTGAAAAACCTGTCAACTGTTTTACGCAGTTGTTCTGCATTAAACGGCTTGGTTAAATATTCTGTTGCGCCGGCAAGACGCCCCTGTACCTTATCAAACAGTCCGTCTCTTGCCGTTAGCATAATAATGGGCAGTTCTTGAAACTGAGGCAAGTTTCGCACGGTGCGACACAGTTCCAACCCATCAATTCCTGGCATTGTCACATCTAGCAACAAGCCGGAAATTGGTTCATGATAAATAATTGACAGTGCATCCACTGCATTATCTGCCACTAGAATTCGGTAGTTTCCTTCCAGGGTTCGTTTGAGCAGTTCCAGCATAACAGGACTGTCATCCACTGCTAAAATCGTCGGGACAGAATTGGAATTTGAAGGCATCATTTCCTTTAATGACTATGAGGACGTTGAAACCTGGTTGGTAAAGACATAGTCAAAATATTTTGTAATTTTGATAAAAGATATTACTTTAGTTGCCGATTCATTTCTGCAATTAATCATACCCTTAATCTGATTTAAACGCTTTAAATTCAATAATAAGCCAATTGCAACCCCCATAGTTGTGCTGACTCAGATTAGCTTAAGAGTTTTTAACTATTTTCACCGGCACCACGCAGAAGATAAACTTAAAGAAAGAATCGCGACACAAGAGGCGCTGAGCAATCGGCCAGCGATGACTGGGCCTGCAAACCTCAAGACTCTTCTTTTATTCTAACGGGTGAGGTGCCGGTAAAATATGGCTGACGAGTTTTAGGATAGCTATCCAACCTCAAGCATACAGGCGATTGGCTCAGCACAATCGATAGAAAGGATTTGACCGGCTGTGGGGAAAATTTATCACAGAACGAGACAGCAGTTGGATGAAAAAAACTTGAAATTTGTTTGAATAACTTAAAGAAAAAATTAAATCCATCTGATAGCCAAATAGGTTTTTTGGGAATTCTGTAGAAAGTCAGGTCTAATCGACCCGATCCACAGGCTCAACAAGTGGCAGGGAGCAAGCTAACGGGTGAATTTACAGGTTTGCCTCAAGGTATTAAGACCTAAGAGCCGGCAAAATCGCCATCATTCATAAAAATAATTGATGCTCGTAGCGAACTTAAATCAACATATCTCTGAAACGCATAGCTGCTGATAGATAGAAGATTTAAACATCGTTAAGTGCAAACCTCAACAAGATTCTGAAATGTTCCGATGGGGGAGGATCGCAGAGAAATGAAAGCACATTCGCCTGAGTTCGCGCCACTAAAAAGTGATGACCCGTGTCGGTTAACTGTTCTTAACACTGCTTCGGAAGCAGGCTTAGAGGAATTGACTCGCTTAGCGACCTATATTTGCCAAATGCCGGTGGCCTTTATCAGCCTCAGTAATGGGAACCGGCAGTGGATCAAATCTCAAGTCGGACTGACGAAAAGTGCAGCCTATCGATATCGTGCTTTATGCTATCATGTCAGCCGGCAATCTGAGCTATTAATTGTCAAGGATCTGCCAGCAGATGCTCAGTTAACCCCCCCACAGTCAACCGATCAACCGTCAGAAGATCTGACTGAGCCGGCCCAAGTGTTGACGCAAGGCAGCCGGCAACTGCGGTTTTACGCCGGCTACCCTTTAACCACCCCGGCAGGTGTCCCCCTCGGCGCACTTTCCCTCATGGACTATGAGCCGCACGAACTCAAACCCGAACAACAGCAGGCATTGCGGACTCTCAGCAGTCAAATTGTCGCTTACCTGACACTGAGCCGGCTCACCAAGTTAGAACCCAGTATTGCAGAAGCAGCTTTTAACTCATCGGGCCGGCAAAACAAAGGCACCGAAGCCAGCTTTGAGATCACCGAACTACTGCAAGTAGAGGAAGCACTAAGCCAGCGGCAGATTGTGAATATCTTAGAAAACATCACAGATGGGTTCTTTACCTTAGATCGCAAAGGTTGCTTCACTTACTTAAACTCTCAAGCCGAAATCCTTTTGCAGCGCACCCGCGATGAATTAATGGGAGCTTGTGTTTGGGATGAGTTTCCAGAATTGCTTAATTCCTCTTTTTACACTAATTTTGATCGGGTCTTTTCTGAGCGAATGACCCTTAATTTCGAGTTCTTTTATTCCTCATTAAAAACTTGGTTGGAGGTACGAGCTTATCCTTACGAAAGTGGGGTATGTGTTTATTTGCTGGACGTGACAGATCGCAAACAAACACAGGCAATGAGCAACAAGCGATCACAATTGTGGGCTTTAGGTGCAGCGGTCGGCTTAGCACTAGCACAGGGTGGGCCTTTAGCCGAAGCCCTCAATCGTTGCACCCAAGCAATTGAGGAGCATTTAAATGCGTTAGGAGTTCGCATTTGGATATCGAAAGGCTCTAACAAACCCTTAGAACTCGAAGCGACATCTGGGCAGCCAACACACCCTGAAGACGCCTCTGGAGAAGCGTCTATCATCGATTTCATTGCCAACAACCAGCAGCCCCTCAGCGGTCAGTTGCGTTCGATCAGCGGCAAACTGAAAGGAGTTAGCGGCCATCCGGTTCCTGAAAAAGCCATCAGGCATGACTCTGATATGGAGAGTCCGATGTGTTTTATAGGCTATCCCCTTGTTGTCGAGGGGCAGTTAGTGGGGGTTATGGCTTTGTACCACCGGCAGCCTTTAACTGAGGATGCCCGCATTTTGCTAGAGTGGGCCGCCAATAGCATTGCCCTGGCCATTGACCGCGCTTGGGCACATGAAGCGCTGCTCAAACGCAGAGAAGGGTTGTTGTTTCGTCTGGCTAACCAAATTCGCAATTCTCTCGATCTCAACACAATTCTGGAAACAGCGGTGCATGAGATCCGCAATTTGTTGCAGATTGATCGCTGCCATTTTCTGTGGTACTTGCCCCATCCAGAAACGCCGAGTCTGATGGTGACTCATGAAGCCCGAAATATTGAACTGCCGAGTCTGCTAAGGGATTGCCCAGCTCAGCATATCGACTTTTTAGCCGGTAAAATCCAGAATATGCAGATCCTGCGAGTGGATAGTGTGGATCTCGAAACCGACCTAGACCTACAGACGCAAGCTTTGCTGAAGGGTTTGGGGATGACGTCTCAACTGCTGCTGCCTTTAGCAACCCGATCCGGTCAGCAAGGTGCTATAGTTTGCAGCCATTGCAGTGGCCCACGACCTTGGAACGACAGCGAGGTGGAACTGCTGCAAGCGGTGGTTAATCAACTGGCTATCGCGATTGACCAAGCTGAACTTTATGCTCAAACTCATGCCGCAGCGCTGGCAGCTCAAACCCAGGCGCAACAGTTGAGTGAGGCATTGCAAAATCTCAAGCAGACGCAAGCGCAGCTGGTTCAAAGTGAGAAGATGTCTAGCCTCGGTCAAATGGTTGCCGGTGTCGCCCATGAAATTAACAATCCCGTTAATTTTATCTATGGCAACCTGACTTATGCCAGCAGCTACATTAAAGAAATTCTGACTTTATTAGACCTTTATCAACAGCATTATCCCCAGCCGGTGCCGGCCATTCAACAGCGCCTTGAGGACATAGATTTAGAATTTTTAATTGAAGACTTGCCGAAAATTTTATCCTCAATGGAGATGGGTTCCGACCGCATCCGGCAGATTGTTTTGTCTTTGCGGAATTTTTCTCGGCTAGATGAGGCAGAAAAGAAATGTGTGGATATCCATGAAGGACTGGATAACACGTTGCTAATTTTGCATAACCGCTTGAAATCGAAAGGGAAAAATTCTGGCATTGAAGTTGTTAAACACTATGGAAATATTCCTCAGGTTGAGTGCTATGCCGGCCAGATGAATCAGGTGTTTATGAATATTCTGACGAATGCGGTTGATGTCTTGGAAAGTGAACGTGATTCCCGCACAATTACAATTCGGACTCAGCTTTTAGATAAAAATGGAGACGTGCTGCCGGCAGCCTCTGCCCCAACCGTTCGTCCGGCCCATCTCTTGATTCGCATTGCTGACAATGGCCCTGGTATGACAGAAGAAGTCAAGCGGCGCTTGTTTGACCCGTTCTTTACAACCAAGCCGGTGGGCAAAGGCACCGGACTGGGGCTATCAATTAGCTACCAAATCGTGGTGGAAAAACATGGCGGAGTTCTTAAATGTTTTTCGGAGGTGGGGAAAGGCTCAGAGTTTTGGATTCAAATTCCTCTACTCTCAAATTAAAAGGAGACATTCATTCCTTAAAAATTAACAATCTATTTTATACTTCTCAGATTTTTATTTAAATGCTACAGTTTGAATTCCCTATCTATCGCCGGCACTGTTAGCTATCAAAAATTTATCTAATTTTTGGGTTTAGCAGAAAAATATAACACTTGCTTAATCTGCCTGCTATAGGGGTTTACCACTCGCTGAGTGGAGGCTACACTGTAGAGTCCGGTGAGTGCAGATGATCTCTCCTCAGTTGCCGGCGCTACCGGCTCATTTTCCCCACCCCCACTTTCTTGTTCTAAAACCTCCCAGCCACCTGTAACCGGGCAAACAGCGCTTTATTTAAAATATCAGTAGATCCACTGAGATTTTGTGTCGGCAATTTTCTGACTTAAAAATATGAAACCTTTAAAAATTCTTTAGAAATATAAAATTTTTGTTATTTTTAGTAAAAAAAGTTAACTTTCAGGCACATTAGCTTATAAGCTGCTTATAGGGGAATAGTAAGGTAAAGTTCAAAAATCTTACTCGCATTTATGGCTTTGAATCCCGCTTCTCTATAGCCGGTTGCTCTCGATTAACGCAAAAATGATTTTAAATTTTAATATTTGACGATTTCGGCATCCATTGGCGGGTTGGCAGTTTAGCCAAACCATTAAAGTCGATCACTTGCCATTACGTGTAGCAAGCGTCATAAAGGAAGAAGAAGCCAACGATTCGGCAAGTTTGTGAAAACCTCGTAATAGTAACTCTCGTATTGGTAGATTTTTCAAAGGAAATAGGGCTTTGTGTCAGGGATATTTCTCATGAATGACGCTTTAATAGAGCAATTTATCAACCTAATCTCCGCAACTACCGGCTTGTACGTTCGTGGACAAGATCGCGACGCTTTGCAAAAGAAAATTTTGCTCCGGATGAAGTTGCTAAAATTGTCAATTCCAGACGAGTATTACCAACTGTTGGAAGCGGGGACAAATCCCAATAATCCAATAGATGCAGTACAAAGTGAATACGAATGGAAAGAACTGACTCTTTTGCTAACCGTTTGCGAGAGTTATTTCTTTCGAGATCGAGGTCAGTTCAATCTGCTCAAAAATTATATTTTGCCTGAATTAATAGAACGTCAAAAGCCAATGCGTTCGCTGCGAATTTGGAGTGCCGGCTGTTCTACGGGCGAAGAACCTTATTCTTTGGCAATTCTTCTTCAAGAAATGATTCCAGACTGGGAACAGTGGGATATTTTAATTTTAGGGACTGATATCAATCAAGTCAATATAGAGAAAGCCAAACTGGGACTGTACAGTTCTTGGTCATTCCGCATGGTAGATCCCAATTTACAGCAGCAGCATTTCTCTAAGCATAGAGCCGAATGGCAAGTGGTCGAACGAATTCGGAAGATGGTAACATTTCAGTATGGGAATTTAGTTAAAGATCCCTGTCCAAACATTAATGCCGACATCTATAGTATGGATTTAATTATCTGTCGGAATGTGTTTGTATATTTTTCAGCTCAAGCAATTTCTTTAGTGTTAAAGAAGTTTTATCACGCCCTCAGACCAGGAGCGTATTTAATGACGGCTCACGCAGAGCTTTATGCCCAATCTATGGGGCATTTCCGGGCTAAAGTCTATCCAGAATCAGTTGTTTATAAACGATGTGAAAATGTCTCAAATGAACCAGCCATAGGCGGTTTGCCACAAGAAACTCACTCGCAGAGGTTAAGTGATCACGAGAGTACAACCTGGCTTTCAGAAAATTTTAATCAATTTGTAGTTAAAGAATTGCCGGCAGTTGAAAGAATGCCCACAACTGCAACATTTTCCACCTCCCCCAAAGGCCCAATTAATTCAATTCAATCCTCTCACCTTCCCCTTAAAACAGCCGCCCCCACCTCAATCATCCCGAAGACTACCGCTTCACAAACCAGGGATTCAAAAGCAGAGATTTCTCAAGAGCAAATGGCTCAAGAACTCTTGATTGAGGCAGAAACGCTCTTTCTAAAAGAAGCTTATTTTGAGGCTATTAAAAAAACACAACAACTCATCACATTACAACCCGCTCAGTTTGCCGCTCATTATCTAATGGCTCAGGCGTATGCAAATTTGGGGCAGTATGAAAAAGCGAGTGTTGCTTGTCATCGCGCCATTCAATTAGATTCTCTCTCCGCAGAACCTTACTACTTACTCGCTCATATTGCTGAAGAGCAAGGAGATATTGAGGAGGCAAAAATGTTTTGCAAACGTATTATCTATTTGGCACCTTCTTCTATCTTTGCCTATCTTGAGCTTGCTTCACTATACGAGCGGGAAGGAGATATGCAAAGAGCAAAAAAAATGCGAACGACAGCAGTTGAGCTGCTCAAAGAAATACAACCAAATGCCATTATAGAACACCCCAGTCAGTTGAAAGCTTCTGAATTATTACAGTATGTCCAAAAAATGCTGAAAAATTATGCCTAGTTGCAAGCGTGACTGCCGGCATCCAACGCTCTTAAAATCAGCAAAAAAAACTGATCACGGTTTTATCCATTTTTTGCCAAGAGTGAAATGCTTGGGTGCATCCCAGATTTGTCAAAATATTGTCACAGGGAGCATCTTGCTCCCAGAGATTACAGTAAGCGGGCAAGGTGCCCGCCCTACTATTTACAAAAATAGGAGGCTCCCGAAATGCTTCCCTCTCTGTAAAATTTTTAACAATCAATCTCTGCTTTGAAAATACCCGCGCCGGCGTCTAAAAATGTTCTGAAAATTCTCGAAAGTTGATTGATAATTTAAATACATTTATAATAAATTTAATAATCTTAACTAACCTTAAATAGAATTTTGCGATAAATCCATATAAAATTTAAGTTAAAAACTGGCTTCCCCAGACATCAAGTGGGGATATTCTTATAGAATATCCTTGAGATCGTCTTTTATATCTAAAATTTCACCCCATCAAGATGGAAAATAAATCTTATCTTATTTTCGAGCTTAATGGTTCCCGTTATGGTGTAGAAGCGTTCTGCGTTCAGGAGATTTTCTTCCTGCCAGAGTTAACACCAATTACAGACGCACCCCGCGATATTGTGGGTGTCGTCAATCTTCGAGGCAATATTGTGCCTATTATGGATCTCGAAGTACGTCTTGGGCACCGAACACGGGAATTCCAACTTTCAGACAGCGTAATCATCCTAGACTTGCAAGGATTTCAGATTGGTATTATTGTCAATCAAGTCCAAGAAGTTCTAGACCTTGTGGCAGAAGAGGTTTCAACAGAACTACTCTACGGGCGAAAAATTTCCGATAATTCCCACAACTTTTTAAGCGGCGTCGCTAAAATGGCTGGTGGCATTGTGATGCTACTAAACGCCAAAAATTTAGTTTATTACTCTGACACGGTTGAAGCGTTAATCCCCGAAAAAATTCCAAAGAGTGCTCAAGAAACTGAAGCGTTTCTGGCAACCCAACGTGTGTTCTGCCCCCATGCAACCCCAGAGGAACGAGCAATTTTTCGGTTGCGTGCCGAAAATCTCATGCTCTCTACATCTCGGCAGGATTTTGCCGGCTTAACGCCCTTAGCCGTTATTGGTTTAAATGGAGAGTATTTTGGATTTGAATTAGAGTTGGTGCGAGAATTTACCGATCTCCGCAAGATTACGCCAATTCCTTGTACGCCGGCACATATTATTGGAAATATGAATCTGCGGGGTGAAATTATCACAATCATCGATATTCGGAGTTTGCTGAACCTGTCAGTGGCTGGAAGTAGTACGAACGCTAAAGCAATGGTAATTCACGTCGATGATCTCGTTGCCGGCGTCACTGTCGATGAAGTTTTTGATGTCATGTACTTGCAACCTTCAGACATGAGGCCGGTTCCCGCAGCCGTTCATTCCAGCAATGATGAATATCTGCGAGGGACTGCTCCCTACCGGGAAAAAATGATGAGCATTCTAGATATGTCGAAAATTATCACCAAAGGAGAGTTAATTGTGAATGAAGAAATTTAATTATTGCTTCGCCTTCTCAACCTAAAGTAAAAATATTGGGTGCATCGTCTCTACAGGAAAACTAAAATTTTTCATTCGAGTCTTTATCCGCCAAGCAATCAAAATTGGTAGAACTTGCTTATTCCTATTTTGAGTTAATTGTTCTTAAAATCATGAAACTTAATCAATTGCGGTTAGGCTTAAAATCTAAATTTACTAATAAACTAGGTTCTACAGAAATATCCAGAAGTTTTATATTATTGCTCTGCATCATTATCTGTATCAAAGGATTGACAAGTTGCACTTTTACCGCAACCTCGCCAGCCTTAACAGTATCTGCTGCCGCCAGTTTAAAAGAGTCGCTTGAAGAAATTCAAGAAATTTATACAAAAGACAAACCGAGCGCGTCATTAATTTATAATTTTGGAGCTTCTGGTGCCCTCCAGCAACAAATTGAACAGGGAGCGCCGGTGGATATTTTCATCTCTGCTTCCCCTCAGCAAATGGATGCGTTGCAGAAAAAAGGTCTGTTAATGAGTGAGACTCGTAAAAACCTACTAAAAAATCAACTGGTTTTAGTTGAACCTAAAAACTCGCCATCACTCTCTGATTTTAAAGATTTAGCCAGTGATCGCGTAAAAAAAATAGCCCTTGGAGAACCGCAAACCGTACCCGTTGGCAAATACGCGCAAGAAGTTCTCAGTTTTTTTCAAATTGCAGATAAAGTTAAACCAAAAGTTGTTTTTGCTAAAGATGTTCGTCAAGTTTTAACTTATGTAGAAAGGGGTGACGTGGATGCCGGCATCGTCTATAAAACGGACGCCATGCACTCAGCTAAGGTCAAAATTGTGGCAGTTGCACCCGCTCAGTCTCATTCACCCATTATTTATCCAGCAGCCGTCATTAAAGACAGCAAAAACATCCCAAAAGCTCAAGAATATGTAGAGTTTCTTGCTAGCAATCGGGCTGCATCTGTGTTTAGGAAATACGGATTTACCATTCCTGCCGGTGAGTCTGGGGTTCTTCCCTAAGTAAAAAATTATACAAACAAAAAAGCGCCCCCATTTCTGAGAGCGCTTTTTTAATCAATCGCTAAAACTTAGCCATTAATAGAAGGAGCAGTTAAAGCAACAGGTGTTTGCTCGCCGGCTGCCAAATCAAGCGGGAAGTTGTGAGCATTACGTTCGTGCATCACTTCCATCCCCAAGTTAGCCCGGTTGATCACATCAGCCCAGGTATTGATAACGCGACCTTGTGAATCGATTACCGACTGGTTGAAGTTGAAACCGTTGAGGTTAAACGCCATTGTGCTGATACCCAAGGCGGTGAACCAAATTCCGATCACCGGCCATGCACCTAAGAAGAAGTGCAAGGAACGGCTGTTGTTGAAGGAAGCGTATTGGAAGATTAACCGACCGAAGTAGCCGTGGGCTGCAACGATGTTGTAGGTTTCTTCTTCTTGACCGAACTTGTAACCGTAGTTCTGAGATTCCACTTCGGTGGTTTCACG